>JALETK010000119.1 GCA_022781505.1 Clostridiales bacterium
TCCAGAAGGTCCCCTTTGTGGAATTTGTTGCGCAGGCTGCACAGGGCTTTGCCGCTTTCATCACAGCTTTCCACCATGGCCACAATCTGCCACTGACGGATATACCGGGAGTTTTCCACATACTGGCCGGGTTGGCCGTAATAGAAGCCGGTGGAGTAAATCCGGTGGGAGATATGCTCCACTTCATCCCGCCAGATGGGGTCCAGAGGCTTTCCATCCGCCGCAGCGTCAATGCAGTGCCGGTAAGCACCGGTGACAATGGCGGCGTAGTAGGGGGATTTGGCCCGGCCTTCCAGCTTGATGCAGTCCACACCGGCAGCCATCAGATCGTCCAGATGGTCGATCATGCACATATCCCGGGAGTTCATAATGTAGGTGCCCTTTTCGTCTTCAAACACCGGGAAATATTCTCCCGGGCGTTTTTCTTCCATCAGGGCGTACTGGTACCGGCAGGGCTGGGCGCAGGCCCCCCGGTTGGAGTCCCGGCCCGTCATGTAGTTGCTGAGCAGGCACCGGCCGGAATAGCTGACGCACATGGCCCCATGGCCGAAGGTTTCAATCTCCAGCTGGGGAGAAACCTTTTGCCGGATGGCGGCGATTTCCTCCAGACTCAGCTCCCGGGCCAGCACCACCCGCTGGGCACCCAGATCAAACCAGGCCTGGGCGCAGGCGTAGTTGGCAATGGACTGCTGGGTAGAGATATGCCGCTGACAGTGGGGTGCGTATTTCCCGGCCAGCGTGAAAGCGCCCAGATCGGCCACAATCAGCGCGTCCACACCGGCGCTGTCCAGCTGCTCCAGATAGGCGGGCAGTTGGGCGACTTCGTCATTGCGGGGCATGGTGTTGACGGTTACATGCACCTTTACACCATGGCCGTGGGCAAAAGCCACGGCCTTTGGCAGCTCTTCCGGGGAAAAATTCCCCGCGAAAGAGCGCATCCCAAAGCTGGTTCCCGCCAGGTAGACGGCGTCCGCGCCGTAGCGCACCGCCATGTTCAGCCGCTCCATGTCTCCCGCAGGAGCCAGGAGCTCCAGTTTCTCAGCCCTCATCCTCATCCTCCTGAAGGCTCGCCAGGAAGGCCTCGTGCTCGGCCTGAGTCTGGCTGAAGTGATGGGTGCCGTCCGTGTCCAGGGCATACCAGAAGTAATCCGTATCCTGGGGATGCAGGGCGGCGTTCAGGCTGTTGAGGCCTGGGTTGGAGATGGGGCCAATGGGCAGGCCCGGATTTCTGTAGGTGTTGTAGGGGCTGTCGATCTCCAGATCCTCATAGGTGAGGTTGGCCTTCCGCTCGCCCAGGGCATACTGGATGGTGGCGTCAATGTTCAGGTAGGGATAGTCCGGGCTGGCCAGACGGTTGTAAATCACCGAGGCAATGGTGGCGCTCTCGCCGGAGCCGGCGGTCTCCCGTTCGATCATGGCGGCGATGTTCACCACATCCCGGATGGTGAGGTACTGGCTGCGGATATAGTCCTCGTCGTAGCCGTAGGCGGCCAGCTTCTCTCCATACCAGGTGTTGAGATCCTTAATATCATCCACCATATCATCGCTGAACCGGTAATCAAAGTTCCGCAGCAGCTTCCGCAGCACCCGCTCCGGGTCGTCGGAGGTGTAGAAGTTGTAGGTGTCCGGGAACAGGAAGCCCTCCAGGCAGTAGGGGCCATCCCGCTCCACATCCTCCAGGAACCAATAGTCCCCCAGGTCGCCGCTCATGGCGGCAGTCTCCAGCTCCTCCACCGTGCAGACCTCGTTGCGCTCCAGGAGCTCAAAAATCTGACGGCACTCGTAGCCCTCGGGAATCATGACCTCCACCTCCTTGCGGTCGGAGGAGTAGCCGCTCATGGCATTGATCATGGCGTGATAATCATACATTCCATTGAGGGTAAACTCACCGGCGCTGATCTTCTCCCGGGCGTCGGTGACGCTGCAATAGACCTCAAAGAGCTTGGGATAGCGGACAAGGCCGACGCTGGCCAGCTTCTCGGCAATCTGGGACATGGTGTCGCTGTCGGAGATGGTGACGGAGGCCGTCCGCTCCTCCTTGGTCAGAGCCAGGACGTCATCGGCCCACAGCCAGAGAATTCTGGCCAGGGTCACGCTGATCACCAGCACCAGCGCCCAGAGAATCAGGGTGCTGATAAAATGGGGAATGCCCAGAAGACCGGAGCCCTTCTTCTTGATGGCCTTTCTCCTGGGGCGGCTCCGGCGCTTTCTGGGTCTGGGCGGCGCCTCCGGCTCCGGGGCGTCTTCCTCCCCATCAGAGAATGCCTGCTCAAAGCCCTCGTCGAAGGCGTCCCGGTATTCCTGATCCCGGAACTCCTGGGGCATGGGGCCCACCGGAACCTCCGGCAGCTCCTCCTGGTGTATCTCCCGCAGAATCTGCTCCACATCTCCCAGGGGCGGCAGAGAGCCGGTCTGATTGCTCTCCGGAATCTCCGGTAAATACGGTTCGCCCGCCGGATTCTCCCCGGTGTTCAGCCGGTTCAGATCCGACTCCGCAGGCTCAAAAAAATCACGATTTGACATGCTCAGTCCTCCTGTTTTTACCCGGGCGGCCTGTCATCGAATGACGATGCCCCGGGCCACCGCTTCGGCGGTCTGTGTGCCCCGCAGGGCCTCCACCAGCGCCAGGCCAAAGGGCACGGCGCAACCGGCGGAAGCGCCGGTGATCACCTGCCCGTCCCGCACCACCGGAGCCTCCAGCAGCGTGGCGGCGGTCATCTGCTCCGTCCACCGGGGCTCCGGGTAGCAGGTGGCCCGTCTGCCGTCGGTGATGTGGAGCTTTGCCAGAATGGAGGGGGCGGCGCAGATGGCGGCCACCAGCTTTCCGTTTTCATAGGCAAACCGCACCGCGTCCAGGGTCATCCCGCTGTCCAGCAGGTTCTCCACCCCCCGGCGGCCTCCCGGCAGCACAATCATCTCCAGCTCCGTGAGATCCATCTGCTCCAGCGTCAAATCCGCCCGGAGGGTCATACCGTGAGAGCCGGTGACCTCCGCCCCCGTAACGCCCACATAGGCCGTGGGAATGTCCGCCCGCCGCAGCAGGTCCCCGGGGGTCACCGCCTCCGTCTCCTCAAAGCCCTGGGCCAGCATTATATACACCATATCATGATTCCCCCAAGCACTGTGTTACAAGTCTGTAAATTTCTTCGTGAATCTCCGGAATGGGACGCATCCGCCCCTTTTCCGCGCAGGAGATCACCTTCCAGCCGTATGCCTCCGCCGCCTGCCGCCCGGTCTCCCGGCACAGGCGCAGATACGGCAGATCCTTCTCATGGATGTCCGCGTGGGTGTTGGTATCCGTCTCCCTCTGGCGGAGCATGGCCTCCGTGAGCTCCGTGGGCACATCCAGGTAGAGCACCAGATCCGGCGCGGGCAGGCCCAGCCGGTCAAACTCAAACTCCGTCAGCCACCGGAAAAACGCCGGGCGCTCCTCCGGCGGAACCTTGGAGCCCTGGTGCACCGCGTTGGAGGTGGTGTACCGGTCCGAGAGCACCAGGCCCCCCTGCCGGTAATAGTCTTTCCAGACTCTTTGATAGGACGCATACCGGTCCACCGCATAGAATGCAGAGGCGGCATAGGCGTTGACATCCTCCGGATGGCTGCCGAAGTCCCCGTTCAGATACATGCGGATGAGGGCGGAGGACTCCTCCTTGTACTGGGGAAATACCAGCCGCTGAAAATCCAGCCCCGCCTCCGTGAGCCGCTGGGTCAGGAGCCGGAACTGGGTGGACTTGCCGGAGCCGTCGGTGCCCTCCAGCACAATGTGCTTACCCATGGCGCTTTCCCTCCCTGCGGCGCTGCTTTTTGCAGGCCCGGACGAATTTGGGAAGGCGCATCATCCGGCCCAGCCGGCGGGGCTCCTTGATCAGCCGGTACAGCCACTCCAGATTGCAGCGGATCATCCACTTGGGCGCCCGCTTCACCGTCCCGGCAAAGCCGTCCAGGCTTCCTCCCAGGCCGATCATCAGGCCCACATTCAGCTCCTCTTTGTGGGCGGCCATGAACCGCTCCTGCTTGGGCGCTCCCAGGCACACAAAGAGCACATCGGGCTTTGTCTCGTTGATTTTCTCCACCACGGAGGCCTCGTCCTGAAAATAACCGTCCGCCGTGCCGCAAATCTTCAGCCCGGGGTGCTTTTTAACGAGATTCTCCCCTGCCAGCTCCGCAATGCCGGGCTTGCTTCCAAGAAGATATAGAGAGCCGCCCTTGTCTGCCAGATATCCTGCCAGCCGGTCGGCAAAGTCAATGCCGGCCACCTTGCCCTGAAGGGGCCGCTCCAGAATTTTCGCGCCCAGAACCACACCGGCCCCGTCCGGCAGCACCAGATCGGCCCCGTTGATGATGGCCCGGAACCCTTCATCCTGCATGGCCTCCCAGGCAATTTCCGCATTGGGCGTTACACAGTAAGCGCCCCGATGCTCCCCAATCAGCCCGGCGGCGCGCTCCACCGCCTGCTCCATGGTCACATTGTCAAACAGGACGCCCATAACATCGATTTTCAAACGGCACACCTGACCTTTCCTCAGCCCATAAGCAGGGCATCATATAACAGAGTACCATACTTTTTCTCATTTGTCCACCGGAAACCGGTACAAATTCCCTGCACAGGCCAATTTCACCGGCATAAGATGTTTTGAAAGCAGTTGCTTTCCACAGTGAGGAGGTTTTTTCTATGTCTGAGCAATCAACCTGCCGCCCGGAGGATCTGCGGGAGGCCGTCAGCATCCATACCCGAAAGATTACGGACAGCTGCCGGGACAAGGACTGCATCGAGGATCTGCGCGTCTACCTCACCAAGGATTCCCAGACGCTTCTGGATGAATCCGCCGGCGCAAAGGCCAGATGCGCGGAGCTGATGTATGCGTACATCGATGTGGAGCCTGTGGCCTTCAACCGAAACCACTACTGCATCGACATCACCTTCTATTACCGTATTCTGGCCGACACCGTGGCCGGAGGCACCCGGCCCGCCACCCTGTGCGGCCTGGCCGTATTCTCCAAGCGGGCCGTCCTGTGCGGCGAGGACAGCAGCGCCAAAATCTTCACCAGCGACACCGTCCTGGGGGACCCGGACGGCCTGACCCGCCGCTCCTTCAACCATCCCACCGCCGTGGTGGAGGTTCTGGACCCCATGATTCTCTCCTCCCGGGTGCGGGAGGTCTGCGACTGTCCCTGCGGGGAGCGGGGTCTGGGGCAGCTGCCGGAGAACATCCGCCGGATGTTCGACAGCGACCTGGTGCTCTCCGGAGAGACCCGGCGGCTGTATGTGACCCTGGGGCAGTTCTCCATCATCCGGCTGGAGCGGGACGTACAGCTGGTGGTGCCCACCATGGACTGCGTCCTGCCCACCAAGGAGTGCTGCGACAACATGGGCTGTGCGGAGGACCCCTGCGAGATGTTCTCCCGGATTGCCTTTCCCGTGCGGGAGTTCTTCCCCCGGGGCTGCGGCGGTTCCGGCAAGCCGGACTGCAGCTGCGACGAAGGCTGCGCCTATAAGACCACCAGTGACAACTGCTGACCCCCTATAAGCCTGCGCGCGGAAAAGAGTTTTGCTCTCTTCCGCGCGCAAAGCGTTTATTCCAAAGGATCTCCACTGAGAAGCTGCCAGGCGTACTGGCCGTTCCGGCCTGCCAGCTGGCGCAGGCGGCCTACAATCTCCTGCTCCGCAGCCTCGCTGGTGGCGGCGCTGTCAATGCAGTCACACAGCGTACCGTCGGTGGCCTCCTCCAGGGACACATAGTTCTCCTGCCCCAGGTAATCCATAAAGCCCGTCACCTTGGGGTCATAGGCCACGCCCACCACGGGAACCCCCTGGCCGGAAGCGAAAATCAGGGCGTGGAGCCGCATGGAGACCACCATTTTCATCTGCCGCATCAAAGCGCAGATCATGCCCCCATCCTCCAGCGGCGGCAGCACCAGCTTGGGGCAGTGAACCATATCCGCCACGGTCTGGGTGATCTCCCGGTCCTTCCCCGGCTCCAGGAGGAAAAACACCGGGGTCATGCCGTACTGCCGGTACACATACTCCGCAGCGGCGGCAAAGGCGCCGGTCTTCCGCCGGGCCAGGTTCCAGGGGCGCAGGGCGAAGAGGCAGTAGCTGCCGTCCTTTTCAATCCCCGCCTTCTTCCGGTATTCCTCATACATCTGCTGCCGCTCCCGGGACACGGTCTGAAGGAGTGCCGGGTCCGCCGTCACCCGGATGACCGGGCGGCTGACCCCCAGCTCCCGCAGCTCCCGCTCCGACTCGGGATCCCGGAGGGTGATGAGATCCACACAGGCGTCAATCACCCGGGCCGCCCGGCGGCGGTTGCGCTTCCGGTTCACAGGGCCGATGCCGCAGCCGTACATCATAACCTTGCAGTCCCGCTTGTGGGCCCAGCGGAGGCAGTGGAGGTAGAAGAGCAGAGACCGGGTGCTGGTCACATCCTGGATAAGGCTCCCGCCGCCGCTGATGAACAGCTTCACCCGGCGCAGCTCCCGGTGCAGCCGAAAATAGGAGAAGGTGTAGATGCTCCGGACATTGCTCTGCCGCGCCGTGCGCCGGGGCATTTTGGACAGCACGCAGATGGGCAAATCCTCGTCCATACTCCGCAGCTGCTGCAAAATGGACTCCAGAATGGTCTCGTCTCCGATGTTGCCCTTTCCGTAGGCGCCGCAAATCAGCACGCCGTCCTTGCACTCGCTTTTGCTCCGGCGATACCGGCGCAGAATCGTCTCATAAATCTGCACCTGGGTCCGGACCGTGGCCTCCACGGAGAACTCCCGGCGCACCTTTTCAAAAATCGCCCTGCCCAAGCGTTTCCTCAGGCCCTCGTCCCGGGCCACCCGGAGCATCCGCTCCGTGAGCGTCTCCACATCCCCGGGCTCCACCAGGAAGCCCGTCTCATTGTCAATCACAATGGTGGGAACCGCGCCCACCCTGGTGGCAATGGTGGCGCAGGACATTCTGGCCCCCTCGGGAATGGCGTAGGGCAGGCCCTCGGACAGGGAGGTGAGCATATTCACATCCAGGGCGTTGTAAAAGCTGTCCGTATCCGTGAGCCAGCCCATAAACCGGACGGTGCCCTTGGGACAAAGCTTGTCCGCCAGCTGCTCCAGCTCCCTGCGCTGCTCGCCGTCACCGGCAATGGCCAGGCGGATGCCCGGCTCCTGGGCCACCGCCCCCGCAAAGGCGCAGATTAGAGAGCCGATGTCCTTCACTGGGGCAATCCGGGCGGCAATACCGAAGACCACGGAGTTCTCCCCCACCTCCAGGCCCTGCTGCTTCCAGAACGCCTCCCTGGGCACCGGGGCTTGAATGTTCGAGAAATCCACGCCGTTGTTGATCACAAAGGTGCGGCTGGGGTCCCGCCCGGCGGTCACCTGCATGTCTCTGAGCTGGCGGGAAACGCACACCCATCCGTCCAGATGCTTCAGGGCTCTGCGGTTGGCCGTGCCGTAGGTCAGGTTGCTGAGGGGACGGCCCAGATAATCCAGCTTGGGGTCGCTGTGGATGGTGGTAATCACCGGGGCCTCAATCCGCCCCTTCAGCAGGTACCCAATGAGGTTGGCCCGGGAGCCGTGACAGTGCACCAGGTCAAACTTCTCCGCCCCAATCCGCTCCGCCAGACGGTTGCGGATGGCAAACAGATTCCGGCCGGGCATCACCTCCGTGGGTATCCCCAGATCCCTGGCCTCCTGGGCGAAGGGCCCCTCCATGAAGCAGACCAGCAGCACCTGATGCTCCTTCCGGAGGCCGTTCAGCAGGGACAGCACATGGGTTTTTGCACCGCCCACGTCGCCGCCTGAAATCAGATGTATCAGTTTCATAATTCTCTCTCCTGGAGTTTACTCCTTCAAGATTTTCCGCCGGGCCAGATTGATGGTTCCCTCCTGCATATGGTTCATCCAGGACAGGCTCTTACCGCAGCCGTAGGCCACGCAGGAATCCGCGTCGTCGGCCAGAATGCAGGAAATGCCCGTGCGCTCCCGAATCAAAAGATCCATGCCGTAAATCTGGCTGCCGCCGCCGGTGAGGACGATGCCGTTCTGAGAGATATCCGCCACCAGCTCCGGGGAGGTCTGCTCCAGCACCGAGAGAATCTCGTCGGTAATCAGCCGGGCGGGGCGCTTCAGCGCCTCAAACAGCTCCGAGGACAGGAAGGTGGCCTCCTTGGGAAGCCCCGTCCGCAAATCCCGGCCCTTCACAATCATGCTGGGGTCCCCGGGGCGGGGATACACACAGCCCACGGTAATCTTGACCTCCTCAGCCAGGTTCTGGCCGATCACCACTCCCAGCTTCCGCCGTGCATAGCGGATAATGGCCTCGTCAAAGGCGTCCCCGGCGGACTTTGTGGAGGAGGAGAAGGCCACGCCGTTCATGGTCAGCACCGCCACGTCCGTGGTGCCGCCGCCGATGTCCACCACCATGTGTCCGTTGGGCCCGGAGATGTCCAGATTCGCCCCCAGGGCGGCGGCCAGAGGCTCCTCAATGAGGTAGACCCGCCGGGCTCCCGCCTCCATGGCGGCGTTGATCACCGCCCGCTCCTCCACCTCGGTGATGCTGCTGGGAACGCTGACAATCACCCGGGGCTTCAGAATGGCGTGGGGAATGGCTTTTTTGAAAAACTGGGCCAGCATCCGCTCGGTCATCTCATAGTCGGAGATGACGCCATTCTGCAGAGGCCGGATGGCGACCACGTTGCCGGGGGTCCGGCCCATCATGTTCCGGGCCGCCGCGCCCACCTGCAGAATCTTGCCGGTGTTCTTGTCCACGGCCACCACAGAGGGCTCCCGGAGGACGACACCCTTGCCGTCGCTGTAAACCAGCACATTGGCGGTGCCCAAATCCACGCCCAGATCTCTGGAAAGTAATTTCATGGGATTTCACCTTCACTTTGTTCTATTTCGTCCGGCGGCCACGGAGGCACCCAGCACCCGGGCGGCTCCCGCCGCCTCCAGGGTTCTGGCGCACTCGGAAAGGGTGGCGCCGGTGGTGATGATATCGTCCAGAAGCAGCACCCGCTTCCCCTGGAGTGCCCGGGGGTTTACCACACGGTAGGCCCCCAAAACGTTGGCCTTTCGCTGCTCCGCCCCCGACAAGGTGGACTGGGCCGGGGTGTGCCGGACCTTCCGCAGGGTGCGCCGGGGCTTTATCCCCAGCTCCCGGCCCAGGGCCCTGGCCAGAAGCCCCACCTGGTCGTACCCCCGGCGAAACCGGCGGCGGGCACTCACAGGCACCCAGGTCAGAAGGTCAAAGGTCATGCCCGCCTTCTGAAGCTCCATGGCCAGCATCCGGCCATAGGCCGCGGCGTAGCTCTGCTTTCCCCGGAACTTAAAGCGCAGGAGGCTGCTTCGCACCATGTCCTCGTAAAGCCACACGGCAGTCCACTCCGCCACATAGGGGAAGCTCCGGGTGCTGCCGGGAAACACTGGCGCCTTTGCCCGGCAGGCGGTGCAAAAGTCCGTCTCGTTCTTTTTGAGGAGGCCCATGCACAGCACGCATTTTCTGGGAAACAGCAGCTCTCCCAGGGAGGCCAGGGCCCGCATCTCAGGAGGCCCCCTGAAGCCGCAGCTTCAGGCCGGAGTAGCGCCGGCTTTTTTTCTGGTTCTCCGTCATGGCAAAAATCATATCCTCCCGGCCTACGATGATCAGCATCTGTCTGGCCCGGGTGATGGCGGTGTAGAGGATGCTCCGGGTCAGAAGGTTGGGGGCGCAGGACCAGGCCGCCAGAATCACCACCCGGTATTCGCTGCCCTGGCTCTTATGGACGGTCATGGCATAGGCCAGCTCCAGCTCCCGGAGCATGTCGAAGTCGTACTCCGCCTCCCGGTCGTCAAAGACAACGGTCATGACCTCGGCATTCAGGTCAATCTCCCGGATTACGCCGATGTCCCCGTTAAAAATACCGGCTCCCGCCTGGGTTCCGTCGGTCTTTTTCCATAGTATATCATAGTTATTCCGAATTTGCATCACCCGATCCCCCTCCCGGAAGGAAAAATCGCCCCATTTTTTCTCCCGCTTGCCCGGCGCGGGAGGATTCAGCTGGGCCTGGAGCAGCAAATTGAGATTTGCGGTTCCCGTGGGGCCCTTTCTCGTGGGAGAAAGCACCTGGATTTCCTCCGGGGGAATGCCCATGCGGTTGGGGAGCCGGGTCTTGCACAGCTCACAGATGGTGTCGGACACCTGCTGGTCGGACCGGCGGCGCATAAAGAAAAAGTCGCTGGTGGTGGTGTGTAAATCGGGAGCCACACCGGTGTTGACCCGGTGGGCGTTCATCACAATCAGGCTCTCCTGGGCCTGGCGGAAAATATCTGTCAGCCGCACCGCCGGGATTTTCCCGCTCCGGAGCATGTCCGACAGCGGAAAGCCCGGCCCCACAGGGGGCAGCTGATCCGGGTCTCCCACCAGAATGAGCCTACAGCCGGCGGGAATCGCCCGCAGGAGGCTTGCCAGCAGAGACAGATCCACCATGGAGGTCTCGTCCACAATGACGGCCTTGGCCTTCAGGGGGTTGTGCTCATCCCGGGTGAACAGCAGCCGCCCGGTGGCGGGGTCCAGCTGGCACTCCAGCAGCCGGTGGATGGTGGAGGCCTCCCGCCCCGTCACCTCCTGGAGCCGCTTGGCGGCTCTGCCTGTGGGGGCAGCCAAAAGGGAGGGGAGCTTCATCTGGTCAAAGAGCTCCAGGATTCCCCGCAAAATGGTGGTCTTGCCGGTGCCGGGGCCGCCGGTGACAATGAGAAGGCCGCTGGTGGCCGCCGCCCGCACCGCTTGGCTCTGCTGGGGGGCGTATTCCACACCCCCCGCCTCCTGGGCCCGGCGAATCATCTTCTCCAGATTCCCGGGCTCCGGCAGGGTCATGGAAACCATCTCCGAGAGCCGGGCGGACACATAGCACTCGTCCTCGTAGGCCTCCGGCAGGTAAACCACGGAAATCCCCGCCAGGGTGTCCTGCTCCACCTTTTGAGCCTCCGCCAGGCGGCCAACCCCCTGGCCGGCAGTCTTCAGGTCCACAGACAGGAGGGTGGCCGTGGCCGCCACCAGCTTCTCCCGGGGCAAAAACACATGGCCGCAGAGCTGATTGTAGCCAAGCTCAAACAAAAGGCCCGCCTCCACCCGCCTGGGATCGTCCCCGGAGACGCCCATTTCAATGGCGAACCGGTCCACCACCCCGAAGTCCGCGTCCAGCCCCGGCTCCGTGAGGCAGTAGGGGTCGGAGCAGAGGATGTCCATGGACTCCTCCCCCCACAGACGGTACACCCGCACCGCCAGCTCCGCCGGGAGATGGTGGAGACTGAGAAACTCGATCAGCCGCCGCATACCGGTCTGCTGCCGGAAGGTGCTCCCGATCTCCCGGGCCTTGGCCGGGGTGATGCCGGACACCTCCGCCAGCCGCTCCGGCTCCCGCTCCATGACAGCCAGGGTATCCCTTCCGAACCGCTCCACAATCCGGGCCGCCAGCTTGGGGCCGATGCCCTTCACCGTCCGGGAGGACAGATAGCTGAGAATCTCCGGGGTGGTCTCGGGCATCAGCCGCTCCAGGAACTCCGCCTCAAACTGCCTGCCGTAGTTTGCGTTGTTGGCCCAGCGGCCTGTGACCATGAGCCGCTCCCCGGGCACCGCCAGGGGGATGGTTCCCACCACGGTCACCGTCTCCCGGCCCAGGCTCAGGCGAAGCACCGCGTAGCCGTTTTCATGATTCTGATACACCACCGCCGCTACGGTTCCCTGCAGCAGCTCCAGCTCCTCCAAATCGTTCCGCCTCCCACTTCAGTTCCTCCTCCAGGCCCGCTCCGGTGCAGATCCGAACGTCCTCCCGGACGGCCGCCATGTGTTCCAGCTCCTCCCGCTCCCGGCTGTCAAGGCCCCCGTCCACCAGAAGCACCGGCATCCGGATCATCCCGATGCCCCGGAGCCACTGGCAGCACCGGAGAAAGGCCTCCACCCGACTCAGCTCCGTCACCCGGTACACCACGGCGCCGCCCCGGTCATGTCCCAGAACCAGCCACCCCACCAGGGTCCACAGCAGCATCAGAACCCCCGTCGCCTGCAGGAATATGGATAAAATCTCCCACATAATACGCCCACCTCCGCCCCATATCTATGCGGGAGGCAGGCGTCCTGTTCCAAAGTAAAGAAGCGGCGGACACCATGCCCGCCGCATCCTGTTTTCTTATTTTAGTATATATCCCGTACCTTTGTCAAGACCCGCACA
>JALETK010000149.1 GCA_022781505.1 Clostridiales bacterium
GGGTCATGACCCTCCCCTACAGATGCACCACCGAGCCTACCCCGGGCGCTAAAGTTTGTGACATTGGGCGAGACCCCCGCCCTACGGTGATGCAAAATATGGGGCAGTCAGATCCGGTACAGGCGCTTGCCGTTTTCCAGGGTGATCTGGGCCATTTCCTCCGGGGTTATGCCCCGGAGCTCTGCCAGGCGCTCCGCCATGCGGTATACATAACCCGGGTCGTTCCGCCGCCCCCGGAAGGGCTCCGGGGCCATGTAGGGGCAGTCGGTCTCAATGACCATCCGCTCCAGGGGGATGGCCAGGGCGGTCTCCACCAGCTTCCTGGCGTTTTTGAAGGTGATGACCCCCGTAAAGCCGATGTACCAGCCCTTTGCCACCAGCTGCTTTGCCATCTCCGCCGAGCCGGAATAGCAATGGAACACCCCCGTGACCGTGGGGAAGTCCTCCAGAATGGTCAGGGCGTCCTCGTGGGCCTCCCGCTCGTGGACAATCACAGGGAGCTCCAGCTCCCTGGCCAGCTCCAGCTGCCGGCGGAAGCAGAGCATCTGCTGCTGCCGGGGCACGTCCTCATAGTGATAATCCAGGCCGATCTCCCCGATGGCCTTCACCTTGGGGTTCTCCCGAACCAGCTGCCGGTAGGCCTCCAGCACCTCGTCCCCGATGTCGTCCGCCGCGTCCGGGTGGGAGCCTACAGCGGCGTAAATCCAGTCCCGCTCCCGGGCCAGGGCGCAGGCCGCCCGGGAGGAGGGGAGGTCGCAGCCGGGGTTCATCAGGAGGGAGATCCCCGCCTCCGGCAGGCGGGCCAGGAGGACCTCCCGGTCCTGGTCAAAGCGCCGGTCGTCCAGGTGGGCGTGGGTGTCAAACAGCATGTTTCATCAACTCAATTCCAAAATAATTTCCCCTCTATCTTACCGCAAAACCATGGTTCCCGCAAGATGGAAAAATTATTGTCCACTGGGTTTATCTTCCTGAAATCCGGGCATACTGATGTTCGGAGGTGCTAATACAAATGAACAACAACAAGGAAAACCGGGGGCTGTGGGCGGCCCTGAAGGCGAAGGGCTACTACATAGCCCTGATCCTGTGTGCATGCGCCATCGGGATCTCCGGCTATGTGTACTATCGTTCCACCCACAAAACACCCCAGGACACCCTGTCCACCCAGGACACCACATCCGCCACCGTTCCCCAGGTGACCAAGCCTGCGGCGGCCACGGAGGGGGACGATTGGGTGCCCGCCATCGGAACCACACCCACCGCCCCTGCCGGGGAGGAGGGCACATCCCCCACGGGAACCGGCGGCCCCACCAAGACCATGTGGCCTGTGGAGGGGGAGGCGGCGGCCTCCTACGCTATGGACAAGCTCACCTACAACGAGACCACCCGGGACTGGCGGGTTCACAACGGCGTTGACCTCACCGCAGCGGCGGGAACCGAGGTAAAGGCCGCCGCCGACGGCACGGTGTACACCGTCTACAGCGACGACCTCATGGGAACCACCGTGGTCATCCGCCACGACGGGGGCTACGTCACCACCTATGCCAGCCTGGCGGAGGAGGTCTCCGTAAAGGCGGGGGACAAAGTGTGCTGCGGGGACGTCATCGGCCAGGTGGGGCAAACCGCCCTGTCGGAAAAGGCCCTGGAGCCCCACGTCCACTTCTCCGTCACCTGCAACGACAAGTCCGTGGCCCCGGAGGATTTCGTGGGCTGATTCACACGCCAATTCCATCTTTTTCATTTTTCTTCCTCTTGACGGGGGCCACCGCCCCCGGCGCGTAACCGCGCATACCCCCGGGCCCACGGGCCCGGGGGACTTTTTTGCACCGCTCCCCGGAAAAACGCGCCGTGTCCTTGATATTTCCCCTTCTGTTATGTACAATACAGGTACGAAAGCTTTTCAGATCACCCACGGCATTTTTCGGGAGGGAGAATCATGATTCTGTATCATGGCAGCAACGTCACCGTTTCCCAGCCAAAGCTGGTCGCTCAGAACCGGTTTCTGGACTTTGGTTTTGGATTTTACACAACCACCAACAAGGCCCAGGCAATCGGATTTGCTGACAAGGTAACCAGGCGGCGGCGGTCCGGAACGAAGACCGTCAGCATTTACGCCCTTGACGAGGAAAAGGCCTTTTCCGCCTGTTCCCTTCTGCGGTTTGACGCGCCGGATGAAGCCTGGCTTGACTTTGTCTGCGCCAACCGTGCCGGAACGTATGGCGGGGAAGCATTTGATTTCATCTTTGGGCCTGTGGCAAATGATGATGTTTACACCACCTTTGCCCTTTATACCGCCGGTATTCTCTCCAAATCCCAAACCCTGGAGGCGCTGAAAATCAAAAAGCTGTACAACCAGCTTGTACTGACCTCTGAAAAAGCTCTGGGATATCTGGAATTTGTCGGAACCATTAGGGAGGAGGCCTTTTAATGGATACAAAAAAGTTTGAAGCGGTGCTCGTCCTCCTCGTCCCCCAGGTCGTGCAGCTGATTGTGGAGAATTGCGGCGGCGACGAGGTCGCCGCCGCCAGGGACTTTTACAGTTCCCAGGTCTACGCATTATTGGAGCAGGAGAACACAAAGCTGTGGCATCTCAGCCCCTTGACGCTGTTTCACATGTATGACGAGGAGCGGAAAACCGGTTCGTTTTCCGTCCCGGAGGAGGCATGACCATGAGCAAGGAGGGCAAGTTCCTGATTTACTGCACCGAGCAGTACAAAAACGCCAAATGTCTCACAGGGAAGCAGGTCTCCCGGCTGTTCAGCCAGTACCAGGTATGGGATTACATCTATTCCTGCTTTGAGGCGCTCCACACCACCGGCGCAAATTATATCATAGAGGATATTGATCTGTATATCGAAGCCCGGCAGCCTTAGCATAAGAGGGGATTGTCTCACCCATTCAGACAATCCCCTCTTGCCTTATTTCTCCCCCACAAACAGCAGGTGGTTGCTCATGCCCAGGAACTCGGGCTTTTCGCAGACGTAGAAGTGGTACCGCAGGTACTGGGCGTAGCTCTCCTGGTCCATGGCGTTGATTTTGTCCTCCAGCAGCTCGCTGACTCCGTCGGAGGCCACCTCCCGGAGGATGTGGACGCCGCCTTTTCGGAGCATCTCCCGGCAGTCCGCCACGGTGTGAAAGACGAAGGGGAAGTCCTCCAGGCGGAAGGTCTCCTTGTCATAGTCCCCCACCTTAAAATAGTCCGGGCGGTAGGAGAACTCCGTGAGAATCACCATGTCGTTGGAAATAAAGGCGAAAAACAGCTTGCCTCCCGGCCTGCACACCCGCTTGGCCTCCCGGATGCACTGCTGCCGGTCCTCCTCCCGGTGGAGGTGGTACAAGGGCCCAAAAAGCAGCACGGCGTCGAAGGAGTCGTCCCCGTAGCGGCTCAAATCCATGGCGTTGCCCTGAACCGGCTCCACCCTGTCCTCCGGCCGGAGCTTTTTGCGGAAGGCCCGGAGGTTGTTCTCCGCCAGCTCCAGGGCGCACACCCGGTAGCCCTTCCGGGCAAAGTACAGGCTGTACTCCCCCGCTCCCGCGCCCACGTCCAGAATCCGGTCCCCGGGCTTCAGGTACTGCTCGATGTACCGGACGGTGGTGAGAAACTCCACCCGGGTGGCCTGGGAGCGGTTTAGCCGGGTGTCCTCGTTAAACACCTCGTAGGTTTTCTGAATCTGAAGAATCTCGTCTTTGATCTGATGCAGCTTCTCCATGTCCATCGCTCTTTTCCCTCCCTATGAGACCCGCTGGTTGGACAGGAATATGGCCTTCCCATTCTCCAGGCGGAAGGTGACCTCAAAGTCCCCATTGTTTTCCTTGGGGTTCCGGTAGCCCAGGGTGTAGGTTCCGTCCTCGTTCCGCCGGGCATATCCGGCCTTCAGAGTAAAGCTCTGGGACATATCCCGAACAATGTAATATGCGTCATAATCCTCCAGGTAAGGCATGGTGTTCTTTCCCGGCTTGATCAGCAGCTGCCGGAAGGGGACGCCGCACCGCGCCTCAAAGTAGGGGTCCAGCTCCCCGGCGGTGAACTTCACCACGTCATTGGTGAGATATTCCTCCCCGTGGGCCGCTGCCAGAGCCTCCCGCTCCGCCTGAGTGACGTCGTGGCAGGGACCGCCGGAGTGAAGGACGCAGTTGGGGTCAATTTCTCTGGGCTGCTTGTATATGCTGGTGAGGAAGTTGACGTTTTCCTGCACCGCCGCCTCCAGGGCTGCAATCTCCTCCTGGGAGAGGGTATCGGGCGCGGCTGTGATTGTCTCCGGGGCGGCGGGCGCCCTTTCGGACTCCACAGCAGAGATGGTCTCAGCCGGCTCTGCCGCCTCTCCGGACGCGTCCGTTTCCCCGGGCAAGTCGCTCACGCCGGGGTTCTCCCGCTCCATCAGCCCATATTCCAGCTTCAGCCGCAGAATCCGCAGGACGCTCTCCTCCAATCTTGCCTGGGAGAGACGTCCGGCGTCCAGCGCCGCTCCGATTGCGGCAGCCGCCGCGTCCAGATCCTCCGGAAGCAGGAGCAGATCGCAGCCGGCCTCCAGGGCCATGACCGCCGCCTCCCCTCCCGGATAGGCCTTTTCCAGCGCCCCACTGTTCAGCGGGGCGGTTAGAACGACGCCCTCATAGCCCAGCTCCTCCCGCAGCAGGGAGTTTACCATGGCGGGAGACAGACAGGCCGGCAGCGCCCGGTTGTCAACGGCAGGAAAGACATCGGCGCTGACCATCACGGCAGGCACTCCCTCCTGAATCGCCTCCCGGAAGGGAAGCAGCTCGCAGCGCTTCAGGTCCGTCAGCGTCTTTTCCGAACGGTACAGCCCATCCTCTCCCAGCGTCACATCTCCGTGCCCCGGAAAATACTTGACACAGGCGATGAGGCCCGCCTTTTCCGTGCCCCGCACGGCGGCGGTCACCAGATTGGCCACCTGCTCCGGGCGCTCCCCGAAGGACCGGTCTCCCATAACCGGGTTTTCCGGATTGGAATTGACGTCCGCCACCGGCGCCAGGTTCAGGTTGAAGCCCAGCGCCCCCAGCTCTCCGCACAGGGTCTCATAGGCCCCCTGGGTCTTGCTGACGCTGCCGCCCGCCCCCAGGGCGCCGGTGGTCTCCGGCAGACTCAGGCCCATGGCCTCCTTGCCCGTGACGGAGCAATAGGGAGCCGTCCCCTCCTCGGCCGCCCCCAGGAGAAGGGGGAGCTTCGAGGCAGCCCGAAGCCGGGTCAGGAGCTCCATGGATTGCTCCCGGCTCTCCAGATTGCCCTCCTCCAGCAAAACGCCTCCCACAGGGCGGCGCTCCAGCGCCTGGGCCAATGTACCGTCCGCATAAAGGGGAGCTCCGGTGATCTCCTCTGGCAGAACCACAAACAGCTGATAAATCTGCTCCTCCCGGCTCATACCCGCCAGCAGCTCCCGGGCCCGCTTCTCCGCGTCCGCAACCGCCTCCGGGGCGGCAGTGGATTCCGTCGTGGTCTCCACCGGTATCCCGGGTGTTCGGTTCCACAGAATTCGGACCAGCAGCATGATCACCAGCGCCACAATCAGCACCACAATGCCGCCCATGAGCAACCAGGGTGCGCCACCGCCGCCCCGGGGTTTTTCCGGCTTCTGGGGCTCCACCGGTGCCCCGCATTGGTTGCAAAATGCGCCGCCATTCAGTGGCGCTCCACACTTTGGGCAAAACATACGCCCGCCCTCCTTCTCACAAATACTCCTGCAGCCACTGCTGCAGCTGGTTCATGGAGGCCTCATGGCCCAGTGTGTTCCCCTCCTCCAGGAGAGACTCCAGGTAATCGGTCACCGACGCCACAATCCCCGGCTCCAGGAAGGTGAACAGCATGAACCGTCCCTCGCTCCACAGCTGGATGGAGAACACCTGATGGTTCTGAACGCAGATTTCCGTGCGCTGGTTCAGAATGGTCGCGTTTTCCGGGAGGATGTGAATCTGCAGCCAGCCCTCCCGGCAGGCCGCCAGCACCTGCTCCACCAGATAACGCCGGTCCCGGGGCTCCAGAGGCCCCTCCAGGAACTGGGGCGGATACTCATGAAACACGCCGGTTTTCAGAAAATCCTTCACATAATGGGGATTCAGAATCTGCACCACACGGCCCGTTCGCTTTGCCCCATGGTGACGCTGGGAATAGACCGCAAAGCTCTGAATCAGCCTCTCCCGGTTGGGGACGGCCCTGTTCATATACCGGCGGATCAGGTCCTCGGTCCAGAAGGCGGAGGTGCACAAATCGCTGGGCATCTCCAGCGACTCGCTGTACACATCCCCCTGGAGGTGATCCATGCCCCAGCTCAGCTCCGCCTCCAGGTCCGACTTGTACAGCAAGATGGGCTTACACTGCCGGGCCATCTGCTGGAAGCCCTTCTGGAACATCTCCACCACCTGGGGATTGGTGTGCAGCAGGGCCACATGCCCGTCCGCCGTGACCTCCATGGCGGCGTTTTTCCCCACAATCAGGCCGGGGAGCACACTGATGGCCCCGAACCGCTCCGCCGCCTTGCCATAATAGTACAGGGGCCGGTACCGGCGCACCATGGCGCTGAGGCTGAGCAGATGCTGGGCCCGGTTGAGATTTTCAATGCGGCCCTGCTTGGCGTCGGACTCCAGGCACACAATGTGGGTGACGCTGGCCTGCCTGGGAGAGTTGACCAGGAACCGCAGGCTCCCCAGCAGGTTGCGGTGCTCCGGCTGCAGCAGCAGGTACAGCTCCTCCTCCCGCTCATAGGCCTGGCTGATCATGGCGAAGGCCGCCTGACACACGGCCAGCTCCCCCCCCAGCACCGGCTCCTCGGGAAGCCTGCAGGACTGCCCGTCGAAGGTCATCCACTCCGGCGCATCCATGGCGGGTATATACCGGAGAAATTCCTGCACCTTTTTCCGCTGGGTGTACAAGCTATAGCCGATTCTCTCCATGGTAAAGGCGTCCTTCACCTCCAGCTGCTCCTGGGGCGTCAGACACAGCACACCCGCAATCATCCGGAGGTGCTCGGGGTTGTTGATCGCCCGTTTTCCGGTGAAATACTGATACACCGTGGGCCGCTCAATGGCGCACAGCCGCGCCACCTGGGCGACGGTCATTCCCCGGTCCTCCAAAAGCGCGGACAGCTTCTCCGATAAGACAGACACTGGTTTCCCTCCTCATTCTTTTCTTTGTCATTTTTTTCATTATACTTTACACACAGGTAAATTGCAAGAGGGGCTGCTTTGTGGGAAATCGGGTAACAAGGCAGAAAAAGTTGTGCTACACAAATTGCTACATCTTGTAATTTCCGCCGGATATCGATATAATAAGAAGGAATAAATTCAGTTTCAGGCTGTTGTTCACTGTCACATGTGAAAGCGCCTGTCGGAAGAGGAGAGCTGCTTTCGGGGATGGGCAGCGCCCTTACAGGGCGCCCCCGAAGCGGCTGTTTTTTCTGCCCCGGCCGGGGGCAGATACGCCGGTGGAATAAAAAAAGGGCCGCTGTCCTCCTGGATAGCAGTCCTTTTCTTGTATCAATCGACAATATCGACCGTAACCCGCTGGCCGTTGCGCTGGGCAACGGTCTTAATGATGGTACGGATTTCCTTGGCGATCCGGCCTTGCCGGCCGATGACCTTTCCCATGTCCTCGGGGGCGACCCGGAGCTCCAGAACGGTGCCGTCCTCGCCCTCGGTCTGGGTGACGCTGACCGCATCGGGGTTATCGACCAGGTTTTTTGCCATATAGAGCAAAAGTTCCTTCATGGCGAACACTCCTTCTGCGAATTACAGCACGCCGGCCTTCTTCAGCAGACCGCGAACCGTATCGGTGGGCTGAGCGCCGTTCTTGATCCAGTTCTGGGCCTTCTCGCCGTCCACAGTGATGGTGGCGGGCTCGGTCAGGGGGTTGTAGGTGCCGATCTCCTCGATGCAGCGGCCATCCCGGGGAGAGCGGGAGTCAGCAACCACGATCCGGTAGTAAGGAGCCTTCTTGGCGCCCATTCTTCTCAGTCTGATCTTAACCATGGGGTTTCACCTCCAAATATCGTAAAATAGTTATCGTCAAGCCCCGGAAGGGGCAGTGCGATCCAATGAAACGGGAATTACATTCCCGGGAAGCCTCCGGGCATTCCCTTCATGAAGCCGCGGCGCTTCATCTTCTTCCCGGCGCCGGGGCCGGAGAACTGGCGAACCATGTTCCGCATGGTCTCGAACTGCTTCAGGAGCCGGTTCACGTCCTGAATCTGGACGCCGGAGCCCCTGGCAATCCGCTGCTTCCGGCTGGAGTTGATGATGGAGGGGTTTTCCCGCTCCTTAGGGGTCATGGACAGGATGATGGCCTCGGTGCGGCCCATGGCCTTCTCGTCCACCTTCAGATCCTTCAGGTTGGCGCCGCCGGGGAGCTGGGCCAGGATCTCCTGCATGGAGCCCATGGACTTCAGCTGCACCAGCTGATCGTAGAAGTCCTGGAGGGTGAACCGGTTGGTGCGGAGCTTTTCCTCCATCTCGGCGGCCTTTTTGGCGTCGTAGGCCTTCTCCGCCTTTTCAATGAGGGTCAGCACGTCGCCCATGCCCAGAATCCGGGAGGCCATCCGGTCCGGATGGAAGGGCTCAATGTCCCCCAGCTTCTCGCCGGTGCCCGCGAATTTAATGGGCTTTCCCGTCACCGCCCGGACGGACAGGGCAGCGCCGCCTCTGGCGTCGCCGTCCAGCTTGGTGAGCATGACGGAGTCAATGTCCAGCCATTCGTTGAAGCTCTGGGCGGCGTTCACCGCGTCCTGGCCGGTCATGGCGTCCACCACCAGCATGATCTCCTGGGGCTTCACCGCCGCCTTCACGGCCTTCAGCTCCTCCATGAGGGTCTCGTCAATGTGCAGCCGGCCGGCGGTGTCCAGGAACACCATATCGTTGCCATGGCGCAGGGCGTGCTGAATGGCGGCCTTGGCGATGTCCACAGGATTGGTCTGCCCCATCTGAAACACGGGAATCCCCAGCTTCTCGCCGCAGACCTCCAACTGACGGATGGCGGCGGGGCGGTAAATGTCGCAGGCCACCAGCAAGGGGTTCTTCCCCTGCTTTTTCATGAGGCCCGCCAGCTTGGAGCCGTTGGTGGTCTTGCCCGCGCCCTGGAGGCCCACCAGCATGACCACCGTGGGGCCCTTGGGATTGATGGCAATGTGCTGGGTCTCGCTGCCCATGAGCCGGGTCAGCTCCTCGTTGACGATTTTCACAATCATCTGGGCCGGAGTCAGGGACTCCAGCACGTCGGCGCCCACGCACCGCTCCGTCACGGTTTTGGTAAAGTCCTTGACCACCTTGTAGCTGACATCGGCCTCCAGCAGGGCCAGGCGGATCTCCCGCATGGCCTCCTTCACGTCGGACTCCTTCAGCCGCCCCTTGCCCCGGAGCTTTTTAAAGGTGGCGGACAGTTTTTCAGTTAAGCCTTCAAACGCCATAGTTTACTCCTTCATGGTGTCAGCGGCGGCCAGAATCTCCCGGGCCAGCCGGGCGGTTTCCTCCTCCCGGCTCTTTTCCAGAGCCTCAGCCGCCTGTCGGATCCGGGCCAGGGCCTTGCGGCACCGGAGGTCCCGGGCCACGGCGCCGGTCTTCTCCTCCATGAGCCGGAGGGCAGCCTCCGCCCGGCTGAGAGAATCGTGCACCCCCTGGCGGCTGATACCGGCCTCCTGGGCGATCTCTCCCAGGGACAGATCCTGGTTGTAGTACAAATCAAAGCAGGTTCGCTGCTTTTCCGTGAGCAGGTCTCCGTAATAGTCAAACAGCAGAGACAGCCCCAGCTCCTCCAGCTTCATCCGGTCCTCCTTTATCAAGGGTCAGCCCTTGACAGCCTCAACAGTATACACAACTTTCTCCCACTTGTCAAGGGAAAAACCTTGCCATACCAAATTATTTTTCCCCAGAGGGCCGTCCCCAGGTTTCTCCTTGCGGAAACCGGTTTCCCATGCTTGACGGCCCTCCCCCAAGGATGCTATAATGGACAAAACGAAAAGGTCAGGTGATGCCTATGAAAACAGCCCTCATTGCCATGAGCGGCGGGGTGGACAGCTCCGTGGCCGCCTGGCGGATGGTGCAGGCGGGGTATTCCTGCGTGGGCGCCACCATGCGGCTGTACGAAAATGAGGATCTGGCCGCGCCCCGGGTGGGCACCTGCTGCTCTCTGGAGGATGTGGAGGACGCCCGGGCCGTGGCGGCCAAAATTGGGATTCCCTACTATGTGTTTAATTTCAAAGAGGATTTCTCCGGCCAGGTGATGGACCGGTTCGTCTCCGCCTATGAGCAGGGAATCACACCCAACCCCTGTATCGACTGCAACCGCTACCTGAAGTTCGACCGGATGTACCGGCGGGCCCGGGAGCTGGGGCTCTCCTGTGTGGTCACCGGCCACTACGCCCGGATCTGCCGGGGGGAGAATGGCCGCTGGCTTCTGAAAAAAGGCCCCGACCCGGGGAAGGATCAGAGCTATGTGCTCTACGCCATGACCCAGGAGCAGCTGGCCCACACCCAATTTCCCCTGGGGGAGCTGACCAAGGAGCAGGTTCGGGCCATCGCCCTGGAGCAGGGCTTCGTCAACGCCAAAAAGCACGACAGCCAGGACATCTGCTTTGTCCCGGACGGGGACTATGCCGCCTTCATCTGCCGTCGCACCGGGCGGGACTACCCGGAGGGCAACTTCATTGACCCGGAGGGGAACGTCCTGGGGCGGCACAGGGGCATCATTCACTACACCATCGGCCAGCGCCGGGGGCTGGGCGTCTCCGGGGGGCGGCCCCTTTATGTGAAGGAGATCCGCCCGGAGGACAACACCGTGGTTCTGGCGGACAACGACCGGCTCTATGAGCGGGAGGCCCTGGCGGCGGACTTCAACTGGATTGCCTTTGAGGCCCCCACGGAGCCCATCCGGGTCAAGGCCCGGGCCCGGTACCATCAGCCGGAGCAGGACGCCACCGCCCGGGTGCTTCCCGACGGACGGGTGCAGGTGGTCTTTGACCAGGGCCAGCGGGCCCTCACCCGGGGACAGGCCCTGGTTTTGTACCAGGGAGACACAGTGGTAGGCGGCGGCACCATTGCCGCCACCGGAATCTCCGGGTGAGCCCAGAGCTCCCCTGCCCGGTATCACAGAACGCATTTATTATTTGGAGGGACAACGGACATGAAGTATCGGATTCTGGAAATTGATAAAATGCTCAAGCCCTATGAGAAGGACATCAACCTTCGCATGGACAATTACAAGCGCACCAAAAAGGCGCTCCTGGCTAAGGGGCAGACCCTGTCAGACTTTGCCAACGGCTATCTGTACTTTGGCATCCACCGGACGGAGTCCGGCTGGTGCTACCGGGAGTGGGCCCCCGGGGCGGAGGCCATGTACTTCACCGGCGACTTCAACGGCTGGAACCGCCACGCCACCCCCATGGAAAAGAAGGAGAACGGCGTCTTCGAGGTGAATCTCCCGGACGTGCTCCGGGATGGCCAGAAGGTCATGGCCATTGTGGTTCATGAGGGCAAGGAGCTGGACCGGATTCCCCTGTACGCCACCTATGTGGTGCAGAACCCCAAGACCATCCAGTGGGACGCCCAGCTGTATCTCCCGGCGGAGCCCTTCCGGTGGACGGATCAGGGCTTTAAGCCCGCCAAAAACCTCTACATCTACGAGTGCCACATCGGCATGGCCCAGGAGACCCCCGGGGTGGGCACCTACCGCCAGTTCCGGGAGAACGTGCTGCCCCGGATCAAGGCCCTGGGCTACAACACCATCCAGGTCATGGCCGTGATGGAGCACCCCTACTATGCCTCCTTCGGCTACCAGGTGACCAACTTCTTCGCCGCCTCCTCCCGGTTCGGCACCCCGGACGAGCTCAAGGAGCTGGTGAATGCCGCCCATGAGCTGGGCATCGCCGTGCTCCTGGACGTGGTGCACTCCCACGCCGCCAAGAACGCCCGGGAGGGCATCAACCTCTTTGACGGCACGGACTATCAGTTCTTCCACGCCGGCCCCCGGGGAGAGCACCCCGCCTGGAACACCAAGTGCTTCAACTACGGGAAAAATGAGGTGCTCCACTTCCTCCTGTCCAACCTGAAGTTCTGGCAGACGGAGTATCACTTCGACGGCTTCCGCTTTGACGGGGTCACCTCCATGCTCTACCGGAACCACGGCCTGGGGGAGAGCTTCGGGGACTACAAGATGTACTTCTCCCTGAACACGGACACCGAGGCCGTGACCTACCTCCAGCTGGCAAACGAGCTGGTGCGCCAGGTGAACCCCAACGCCATCACCATCGCCGAGGACACCTCCGCCATGCCCGGCCTGTGCCTGCCCATCTCCGCCGGCGGCATCGGCTTTGACTACCGCCTGGCCATGGGCATCCCCGACATGTGGATCAAGCTCCTGAAGGAGGTTCCCGACGAGCACTGGGACATGTGGAAGATCTGGAGCGAGCTCACCGGCCGCCGGCCCAAGGAGCCGGTGATCGGCTACGCCGAGTCCCACGACCAGGCCCTGGTGGGAGACAAGACCATCATGTTCCGCCTGTGCGACAAGGAAATGTACTGGGGCATGGAGAAGACCAAGGAGAACATGGTCATTGACCGGGGCATGGCCCTGCACAAGATGATCCGCCTGGTGACCATGAGCCTGGGGGGCGAGGGCTACCTCAACTTCATGGGCAACGAGTTCGGCCATCCGGAGTGGATTGACTTCCCCCGGGAGGGCAACGGCTGGAGCTACCAGTATTGCCGCCGCCAGTGGAGCCTGCCGGACAACCCCAACCTGAAGTACAGCTTCCTGAATGAATTTGACAAGGCCATGGTGGCCCTGTCCCAGAAATACAAGCTCCTGGCCGGGGAGAGCTACAACCTCTGGACCTCTCAGAAGGACAAGCTCCTGGCCTACACCCGCAAGCACCTGGTCTTCGCCTTCAACTTCCACCCCACCAAGTCCCAGGACGGCTTCTTCCTGCCGGTGCAGGAGGCGGGACTCTATCAGGTGATTCTCTCCACCGACGAGCCCCGCTTTGGCGGCCAGGACCGGATCTCCACCACCCAGCTCTACGAAGCCCGCCGGGAGCCCAACGGCCAGCTTGGCTTCCGCATCTACCTCCCCAGCCGCTGCGCCAT
>JALETK010000173.1 GCA_022781505.1 Clostridiales bacterium
CCCGCCCTACGGGTGCATGATCGGAGCCGGGTGCGTTGGGCCGGATGCATCGCCGAAACCCATACCGTAGGGCGGGGGCTCACCCCCGCCGTCAGCTTCCCGGAACCTCCCCGCTGCCTCCAAACCAACCGCACCCCCAAGCCTGTCATTGCGAACCAGCGCGCACGCTGGTGTGGCAATCCGTTCCCCTGCAAGCCGCAGGCTTGCGCGCCCCGGCAGGGGCGCAATACCGGCCTGGGGGCACGACCGGCCTCGCGGCCGGTGCAAGGCTGCGCATGGCAGGGGGGCGGATTGCCACGTCGCTGCGCTCCTCGCAATGACAGTTTCGGAAGCCGGTGCTTTTGGACGGGGCTGCCAAGCAAACCTGCAGCTGCCCGGGAGGGTCATGACCCTCCCCTACGGGCACCTGCAAACCGCACCGGCACCTCCGTCGAAAGGCACCCGCCCCCGTAAAATCCAATCCGGCGCGAAGCGCCACCACAACCGCCCGCAGGGCGATATCACTCGCCGCCAGGCGAATATCACTGCCCGCAGGGCAATATCACCCGCCAACGGCGGATATCACTGCGCTGCGCCCCGCAGCGCAATATCACCCGCCAACGGCGGATATCACTCCCCCGCGCCCCGCAGCGCCAGCTCCTCCTTCAGGCACCCGGCCAACTCCCTCAAATGGCCCTCCCCAAAGGGGCTCTCCAGGCCGTTTTGCTCCAGGAAGTCCACAAAGCCGTAGTCCTCCCACTGGGGAAGAAGCTTCTCATAGAGGGCCAGGCCCTGGCCGGCGCTCCGGCTCTCCAGGCGGTAGAGCTGCAGGGCGCCGTCGGCGGAGAACACATAGCCCAGGATGTAGAAGGGCTGGGTGTAGAAATGGGGCACCGTGGCCCACTCCCCCGGCTCCCAGCCCACGGCGTCGAAGCCGTATTCCCCGGCCACCTGGGCATAGAGGGCGTCCACGTCCTCCAGGGTGGGGTTCTCCAGGGCGTAAAGCTCCTTTTCAAAGGTATAGTAGGCCGACTGCTCCACAAAGGTGGACAGGCACTCGGCCATGAGGCTCCGGCGAACCTTGGGAACCGCCGCCTCCGGGGCCGTGGCGTAGGCCGCCGCCAGAAACTCCATGCCCTGGGACATGAGCTCCGCCGTGTCGGCGGAGAGGTAGGAGCCCTCGGAGGCGTAATCGTTGGCAAAATGGCCGAACTCATGGGCAAGGGCCGACAGATCCGACACATCCCCGGAAGGGTACAAAAACACAAAAGGCACACCGAAGGTGGTGAGATACACCTCAAAGGAGCCCAAATACTTGTTGGCCCCGGGCCCGATGTCCATAAGCTCCCGGGCCTCCATCAGCGCCCAGGCCTCCAGAGCCGTGCCGCCCATGTTCTCCACCGCCGAGGACAGGTAGGCCAGGCAGTCCTCCGGGGTGTATGTGCCGGTGTAGACCTCCCAGTAGAAGTTGGAGCTCCACAGCTCCCGGTACAGTGGCACCAGCTCCCGGCGCACCTCCTCCAGGTAGCCCTCCACCTCCTCCGGGGTGTAGTCCCGCATGTAATACCAGTCCCAGGCGAAGCTCTCATAGTCCGGATACCCGGCGGCCTGGGCCAGCTCCCGGCGGACGGACACCAGCTCCAGGAGCACCGGCCCCAGAAGCTCCCGGGCCTTGTCATAATAATTCCAGGCGGTCTCCGGGGGAAGCTCCTCCAGGGCGTCGTAATATTGGGCCTGCAGATTGGCCTCCCGGGTGAGAAGGCTTGTGAACCCCTCCGTCCACACATCCGGCTCCCCCTCCTCCCGGCGGTAGTCGTCCAGGAACCCAGGGCCGAAGTACAGGGTCTCCAGCCTGGAGGCCGCGGGGGAATCCGCCAGGGCGGCATAGACGTCGTCCAGGCTCTTGTCCACCTGGGCGCTCTGCTCCAGAAGCCAGGCGTACTCCCCGGCGTAGAATTCATCCGTGAGATCCAGGCTGTAGCGAATGTCCGCCAGGCTCAGCATGGTGTAGAATTCATCATAGGCGTCATAATATTCAAGCAGCCGGTCCAGGAGCTCATCCGCGTCCCGGCTGGACGCCGCCTCCTGACAGAGGCCGTCCACCAGGTCCTGGAAATCGTCCATGTCGGGCCGGACATAGGGAAGCTCAGAAAACCGCAGCTCCCCGGAGGGTGCCGCTGTGGGGGCAGAGGTCTGCTCCCCGGCAGGGGTCTCCGTGGGGTCAAAGGCCCCGGCCGGCGCGCCGGAGGACTTCCAGGCCCTCAGCCCCTCCAGGGCCCAGGGCACCGCCCAGCACCCGCTGAGAAGCAAACACAAAACCAGAGTCAGCGCGAGCATTCGTTTCATAGGGTCACCTCATTGTGTATTTTTGTGGGGTTCTATGGATATTGCCAGGGACGCCGTGGTTCGGGAACCTACCCGGGAGGGTCATGACCCTCCCCTACGGGCAGGCTCGGTGGCGCGTCTGTAGGGGAGGGTCATGACCCTCCCGGGCACCTGCAAACCACACCGGCACCCCCGTCCCAAGGCACCGGCCCCCAAAACTGTCATTGCGGGGAGCGCAGCGACGTGGCAAACCGTTCCCTAAGCACTGCGCAGCATTGCACCGGCCGGCAGGCCGGTCATATGTCCGGGCCCACGTGCGCCCCGGCCGGGGCGCGCAAGCCGTCCGGCTTGCAGGGGAACGGATTGCCACGACCCCTGCGGGGTCTCGCAATGACAGACGTGGGGGCACGGTGGGTTTGAATGGAACGCGGAGGTTCCGGCAAGCGGGGCGGCGGGGGCAAGACCCCCGCCCTACGGTGCAGACC
>JALETK010000154.1 GCA_022781505.1 Clostridiales bacterium
GTCTGCTGAAAAAATGGTCATGAGTGAATATATGCAGGATAATCGTGTGGTTGTGTGTAAGACAGCATAGAATCCGTGCAAAAAACTGAGGATATTGGAGAAACAAAGAAACTTTTTACCTGCTGTTCTGCAGGAATATGCAGCCGCTGCAGACTGTAATCTTGGGCGAAAATACCCCCAGAATCCACGCTTTTTGCGATTTGCTTCCCATTTTGGGGTCATTTCGCCTGCCAAATTTCTTGAAATTCTGCACAAATTTAAGTATAAACAACGTCTGACACATTGATATTCACGATTATTCATAATAATTTTTACTTTTTCAGCAAACCCTAATTAGGGGAGGATAAGAAATGAAGAAAGAGCCGTGGAGAATTGTTGTTGGCATTTTCGCTATTGCGTTTATCGTGTATATGTGGGTTAAAAAAGACATTATGACAACATATGCGACAATGCCGCAAGAGCAGGTTATTCCTCTTATTGCCACTACGATTGCTGTTTCATTTTTCAAGGTCGTTGTTGTTACAGGAGGCATTTTGCTGATTAAATGGGTTATCAGCAAGATTAATAAGAAGTAATCCAATTCCAATTTGTCTGTCGGTTGCATTCCCTTTCTCGGTTGCATTTTCATGCAACTTTGCAACCGCTTGCAACCCGTATCAAAAATTGCGTTTTAATTCACGTCGTCGCGGACTTCATATCGTTCGCGACGACTTTTTATTTTAAAAAGCCATCGCTCATTCATTCCGTCGCTCCTCCTTTCCAAATCGAACCCGCTGCGCTGGGCTTCGATTTGGGTTTGGGTGCAGGCCTGAAAACAACGGCATCTGTACTGTTTCGATATTTCATTACACACAGGTACAAACTCTTTTGGTTTCAAAACCCGTTCTGCCTGACAATAGAAATACCGTGGAAGCGTTAAGCCTCCACGGTATTTCTATTGGCGGAAGCTTTCTGACGCCCCCGCCTGCATTTTTCAATAAGTCCGGTCAGTCAGCCAGCCGGCCAGCTCCGTCATCCACTGCCGCTCCGGGAACACGGACAGAGCGCCAAGGGCCTTTTCCGTATGCTGCCGAACCAGCGCCTGGCAGGTATCCATGCCGTAAAGCCGGAGGAAGGTGTTCTTCCCCTCGTCCACTCCAACCGCTTTGCCCAGGGTCTCCGCATCGCCGATTTTGTCCAGGATGTCATCCCGGATCTGAAAGGCGAGCCCCAGATGAGAGGCGAACTCCCCTGCGGCCTCCATCTGCTCTCCGGTGCCGCCGCCCGCAAGCACCCCCAGGAAACAGGCTGCCCGGATCAGTGCGCTGGTCTTTCTGGACTGGATGTCCAGAATTTCCCGCTCTGTGCAGTCGCGGCGCTCAGACTCCATGTCAAGCACCTGACCACCCACCATACCCAGCTCTCCCGCGCATTGGGAGAGAATCTGTACCGCTTTGATCCGGGTCTCCGCCGAATAGGGCGCATCCGAAAGCCTGGAGAAGGCCGCCGTCAAAAGTCCGTCCCCCGCCAGCACGGCCATAGCCTCGCCGTAGACCTTGTGGTTGGTCAGTCGGCCCCGGCGATAGTCATCATTGTCCATACAGGGCAAGTCATCGTGAATCAGGCTGTAGGTGTGCACCATCTCCACCGCCGCGGCAAAGGGCGCAGCCGCCTTCCAATCCCCTCCGCACATGCGGCAGAATTCAAAGACAAACACAGGCCGCAGCCGCTTTCCTCCGGCCAGAAGACTGTAGCGCATGGCGGAGAACAGTTCCTTCTGAGGCTCGGAATCATATACAAAGCAGGTCTCATCCAGATACTTCTCCAGGAAGGTCTGGTACTCGGTCAGTCTCTTTTTAAACGCTTCCATTGTCACCAAACTCCATTTCCACCGGAGCCCCGTCGGGCCCCTTCATCACCTGCTTTACCTGGAGCTCCGCCTGATCCAGCAGGCCGCTGCACTGCCGCACCAGGGCTGTCCCCTCCTCGAAGAGCTTCAGAGACTGCTCCAGAGGCACGTCCCCCCGCTCCATGGCCCGTACGATCTGCTCCAGGCGGGCCATTGCCTGTTCAAAGCTCTGGGATTTCTCATTGACCTGGCTCATAGGAACCTCCTTTTTTCTCAACGGCCTGTACACCGGCCTGAATGGTGCCGTCGCACAGGCTCAGCGTCACCCTGTCTCCAGGGTGCACCTGATCAACGGACTGGAGAAGGGCCCCTGCCTCCGTCTGGGCCATGGCGTAGCCCCGGGTCAGAACCTTCAGAGGACTCATGGCATCCAGGGCCGCCGCCAGGGCGACGCTTTGACGGCGGGACTTGGCCAGCCGCTGCTGCTGCGCCGCGCAGAGGCGGCGAAACAGGCCGTCCAGCAGGAGCCTGCGGTCATCCAGATAGGCAGTGGGACTTTGAAGGGGCCTGGCTGCCCCAAGAACCTTCAGCCGCTGCCGGTTCAGCCGGACATGCTTGCTCAGGTTGGCCGCCATGGCGGAGGCCATGGACCGGAGCTGCTGCTCCAGGGCCTGCCGGTCGGGCACCGCCAGCTCCGCGGCATTGGAGGGCGTCGCCGCACGCAAGTCCGCCACATAGTCGGAGATGGTCACGTCCGGCTCATGGCCCACGGCTGAAATGACGGGAATGCGGGATTCATAGATGGTGCGGGCAAGGTTCTCGTCATTGAAAGCCCACAGATCCTCCATGCTGCCGCCGCCCCGGCCTGTGATGATCAGATCTGCCAGATCCCAGCGGTTCACATACCGGATGGCCCCACAGAGCTCCGCAGGGGCCTCCGCACCCTGCACCCGGACGCCCAGAATCAGGACCTTTGTCAGGGGATACCGCTTCCGGAGAATCCGAAGCATGTCGTGAACCGCCGCCCCGGCGGGAGAGGTAATGATAGCGATGGTGCCGGGATACCTGGGCAGGGGCTTCTTGTGCTCCGGGGCGAAAAGGCCCTGGGTCTGCAGCTTTGCTTTCAGCTGTTCAAAGGCAGCGTGAAGATCTCCCACCCCGTCCGGCGTCAGATTGGTGCAGTAGAGCTGATAGGCTCCGTCTCTGGGAAATACGGAGACGCGGCCAAAGGCCAGAACCTTCATTCCCCCCTCTGGCCGGAACCGGAGACGGGCCGCGCTGGACTTGAACATGACACACCGGATGGCGCCGGTGGCGTCCTTTAGAGAAAAGTAGTGGTGTCCTGAGGGGTACACCTTATAATTGCTGATCTCCCCCCGGATGCACAGCCCCGCCAGGAGCTTGTCAGAGTCCATCATGGACTGAATGTAGGTGTTCACCTGGGTTACGGAATAGATTTCCATACTACACCCCCAGACTCCGCCATGCCAGCACCGCCACCCCCAGGGCATTGTCCGTGGAATAGGCCGGCGGGCAGAACACCGGCTCCAGCGCATTCATAGCAGCCCGCAGCATGGTGTTGGAGGAGACGCCTCCGGAGAACACCACCGGAAGCCCGGGGTGAAGCTGCCTTGCATGGCTGGTGGCCGTATACACCGCCTGGCAGACACACCGAAGGGCGTAGGCCGCCGTCTCTGCCGGGCTGGCGGAGGCGGAGAAATAGTCCTGCACCTTGTTCTGTACACCGGACAGAGAGAATTCCAGGCCGGGGCACTTCACCCGAAACACCTGGGTGTCCCGGGCCTCCCGGCTCAGCCGGTCCAGATGCTTGCCGGAGGGGAAGGGCAGCTCCAGAAGCTGCCCGGTTCTGTCAATGAGCTGCCCAGCGGAGATGTCCGTAGTCCCTCCGATGCGCTCCGCGTGGAGGTTGAAGCCCTGGGGCTCCACATACAAAAGCTCTGTGGTACCTCCGGACAGATGCCAGGCCAGGAAGGGCCGCTCCATCAGCTCCGGCCGCCCGGCGGACCACAGCGCCGCCGCCAGATGCCCCTGCTGATGGGAGACCTCCACCAGGGGCACATGGAGCGCATCCGCCAGAACCCTCGCCTGGCAGACCCCTGCCAAAAAGCAGGGCATATAGGAGCCCTCCACCGCCCGGGGCCGTGTGCTGACGCCGATGGCCCTGACGGACTGGGGCTCAATATGGGAAAACAGCCTGTCGGCTAAATCCGGCAGGCTTTTAATGTGGGAGAACAGGGCGTCCGACTGACGGAGCCCCAGCTCTCCGGGGCGCACCGGCAGCAGCCGGGACTGATTCTCCCCCTCCCTGCCGTCAAAGGAAGCCAGGGAGGTGGTATAGTTGCTGGTGTCGAAGCCCAGGGTCCTCATGTCTGAGGCGCCTCCTCCCGGCTCCGCAGGAAGGACCGGAGAATCCCGTTCACAAAGGTACCGGCGTCGTCTCCGTCATATTTCTTTGCCAGGGTGACGGCCTCATTCACCGCCACACCCACGGGAACGTCCTCCACATACTGGCACTCAAACAGAGCCAGCTGCAAAATGGCCCGGGTCAGCCTGGAAATCCGGTTGAGATCCCAGCCGATGGAATATTTCTGAATGATCTCATCCAGCTCCTGAGCCCGGTTGGCGGTACCCACCACCACCTTGTCGATGTAGGCAAGCTGCTTCCGGCTGGGCCGCTCGGCATAGACCTCGTTCTCCTCGGACAACGCGGCATAATAGTCCCGATCCAGACGGGCCTCCAAGGTGGACTCCGGCTCCTCTCCGGTAAAGCTACGGCTGTAAATCAGATGTACTGCCAGCTCTCTGGCGTTTGACCTGGTCATGGGCTTGCTCCTCCCTGCACATGAATCGGAGGCTGTTTCAAAACGAAGGTTTTGAGACAGCCTCCATCGTGTCTCTCATTTCTGCTCTGTGGTGATGCCACAGATGTTTACATTGACCTCTGTCACAGGAAGGCCGGTCATGGATTCCACGGCAGCCGCCACATTGTCCTGAACGGCCTTGGCCACGTTGACAACCGCAGACCCATAGATCACCAGAATGTTGCACTCAATGTACAGCCGGTCATCTTCAGAAATGGTGATCCGGACGCCCTTACCCCGGCTCTTCTTGCTCAGAATGTCGGAAATATCCGCGGTAATCTTGGTGCTGAAGCCCGCCACGCCTTCCGTCTCCGTAACTGCCACGGTGACGATGGAATTGATCACATCCTCCGAAATGAGAACGGAACCGTTTTCCTGCTTCTGGGTAATGTATTGCTTACTCTCTGCCATAGGATGAACCTCCTTAGAAATCAAAAGAACAGCCTTCCGCCCAGGGCGGAACAACTCAGTTTGGAATATTGTATCACATTTCCGAAAAAAAACAACTGCATTTTCAGAAAACCCTGTGGAAATATCCGTACACGGAACAGGCCCTCCCCATCCCGGCGGAGCAATCCCAGTGAAGACGGATCGCTTTTCACGCCCTTTGCAGCCTGCACCACTTCCCTCCGGGGCACATAGACTGTGTCGGAATCATGCGTTTCCGCTGATTCAGACCCTTTACGTCTGCCTCACGGCGTGACAGAAAACCATTGCCGGAATTCTCTCAGAATTCCGAGAAGGAGGAGTTTCCTTTGGAAGAACGCAATATGAACCGGCAGCACATGCGCTGCACCCAGGCCGGCGAGGGCCAGCTTCCCTGCTGTGCGCCTCTGGCCAACCCCTATGTTCCGTTTCAGCAGACGGAGCCCCCCAGATACGAGGCAAGGCGCGGCCTTGTCCGGGGCACCCTGTTCCCCGGGCTGGAGCTTCCCTTCCTTGGGATGGTCAATGAGCAGGAGCTGACCGACACCCCGCTCCATGAGCTGCAGGCCCTGGGCTTTGCCATCCAGGAGCTGGCGCTTTATCTGGACACCCACCGGGACGACACGGAGGCTCTGGAGCTCTACCGGGCATATCAGGATCTGTACAACCGTGGCAGAGAAACCTATATCAAAGAGTACGGGCCACTGAACCATATGAGTGAAGAGACCTCCGGTCAATACCGCTGGCTGAATCAACCGTGGCCCTGGGAATTCCGGGAAAATGAAGGGTGAGGAGGTCTGAGCCATGTTTGTCTATGAGAAGAAGCTGCAATACCCGGTAAAAATCAAAAACCCCAATCCCCGCCTGGCGGCCATTGTCATCACCCAATACGGCGGCCCGGACGGCGAGCTTGGCGCCTCCCTCCGCTACCTCTCCCAGCGCTATGCCATGCCCTTTGACGAGCTGAAGGGACTGCTGACCGATATTGGCACAGAGGAACTGGGCCACCTGGAAATGATGGGAGCCATTGTGCACCAGTTGACCCGGAAGCTCAGCGACGAGCAAATCCGGGAGGCGGGCTTTGCGCCCTACTTTGTGGATCACACCACCGGCGTCTTCCCCACCGCCGCCTCCGGCTTCCCCTGGTCCGCCGCCTCCATGGCCGTAAAAGGCGATCCCATCACCGACCTGACGGAAGACCTGGCTGCGGAGCAGAAGGCCAGAACCACCTACGACAACATTCTCCGGCTCAGCGATGACCCGGACGTGAATGATGCCATTAAGTTCCTGCGGGAGCGGGAGATTGTCCACTTCCAGCGATTTGGCGAGGCCCTTCAGCTTCTGCGGGAAAAGCTGGATCAGAAAAATGTGTATTATATGAATCCGGCGTTTGACAGATAAGCTCTTAACGAGCCGGGAGCGCTTTCAGGCGCCGTTCCTATCTCGCCTGAAAGTGCTCCCGTTCTTTAATTTTCCGGATATTTTCTGATAATTTCCCGCAATATTTCCTGATCTGCGGGGCAGAAGTCATATTGGGAAATCTCCGCTGGTGTAATCCAGCGGATGTCGTTGTGCTCCAGCTTCTGGGGCTCACCTTCCGCGATGGTAGCGTGGAACAGGGTCAGGTGTACCGTCAAATCCGGGTATTCATGAACCACCTCCATGAAGACATCTCCCACGGATACGGTGACGGCCAGCTCCTCCCGGCACTCCCGGACAAGGGCCTGCTCCCTTGTCTCACCGGGCTCAACCTTTCCGCCCACAAATTCCCACATGAGGCCCCGTGCCTTATTTGCCGGTCGCTGGCAGGCCATAAATTTATCTCCGTCCCAAATCAGGGCGGCAACCACTTCGGTCATGATGATTCCTTCTTTATTTTGTATTGGAAAACCAGTAGGCCTCTTTGAGCCAGCCCATCAGTTCATCGTCGATTTCCCCCTGGCTTGCAAGGAGCATGTGGTGAGTCCATCGGTTAGGATAAGGCTCCGAGGCGTATAAAATCCGGTTGGACACCTGCTGGTGGAACAGGCCGAAGGACACCAAAATGCCCTTGTCCTTCTTCCTCCGGGGATGGGACACAAAGGCAAAGCCGTATCTCCCGGAAAAGGTAATCTGCGTTTTGGATACCTTGATATGAACCTCCCCCACCTCCGCCAGCAGGCGGCTGCGGAGGGCCCGGTAAAGGGTCAGTTCCCCGGGATTTCCGGCAAAGAAAATTTCTTCCTCCCCGGACAGCTCCGGGGCAGTGTGCGCCTTCTCCCAGCGGTGCAGAACCTCCAGCTGCTCCGGCGTGTGGAACCAGTGCTCCCCGTCCTCCATAACGGTGAGGTCACAGCAAAACCGCCGGGCAAATGCCTCTGCCTCCTGGCGGGGGGTCAGATTGTCCCGTTCTCCATAGAGGATTGCTGTGGGACACGGCCAAATTTCCATGGGATGGGCTTTGGCGTACTGCAAATAGCGCCAGGAGAGTGTCTCGCCAAAGCTCGTTTCCACGGTTTTCCGCGCTTCCAGTTCTCCTTCCGTCACACCCGCCCACTGCATCATGCGTCCAATCAGCCGCTCCATGTCCAGAATTGGGGACACAAACAGGGCTTTTTCCGGGGGCTCTCCCTGACAGGCCAGCATACTGAACCAGGCTCCGATGCTGTTGGCCCGCAGGGCCACATGGCTCCAGCGGGATCTGACATAGGCCAGGACGGTTTGCAGCTCCGGAACCGCGTGCCATGGGTCGAAAGCCTCTGTCTCATCCTTGCGGCTGCCGTGCTCCGGCAGATCGATGTCCAACACCTGCCAGCCCCGGGGGCAGACGGTTCCGGCAAAGTCCTTTGCCTCCTCCTTTTGCCCGCATTTTCCGTGGACAAACAGATAAACCCCCTCCGATTCCGCGCCGTACAGGACGGCAGGAATGTGTTCAATTTGAAATACCGATTCCATCATATACGTTTCCTCAGATTCACACGACAAATCATTAGAATCTAATGGGTTTTCACAGTTCCTTTTTAAAGCAGATAATCCGGTTTGCCTCCGAAAAGCCCATCCGCAGGTGAAATTTCAGGCTTGTCTCATTCTCCAGCTCACAGTCACTGGCAAATTCCCGGCAGCCCTGCCCCCGGGCCCAGCCCTCGCAGGCGGCAAGCAGTTCCTTTCCCAGGCTGTGGTGCCGGAATTCCGGACGCACATAGATCCCCTCCAGGTAGCCCACGGGGCTGGACGTTGTCCCCTCCACATAGTCGTGTCTCAGCTGGCACCGGGCAAACCCCACGGGAGTATCCCCCTCACAGGCAAGAAAACAGGCCGCGTCCTCCCTCCGGAGCAATTCCGAGAACTCCGCCTGGTGTTCCTCCACGCTGTGGCCTCCCCACAGGTCAAGGGCCAGCTCTGCCAGAATCCCGGCGTCCTGCCGGACTGCGCATCGTATCATGGCTGCCTCCTGCGAATGGGATGCCGGATTACGGTTTTCAGCTTTTCGGGGCTCACCTTTCGGGCGTCGCTGAGATAGATCTCATGGTGGAAGCGGCTGTCCCCTATGTCCGTCTCAAAGCCCTCTTTCTCCGCGAAGGCGGTCATGGCCGCGATGGTCTCCGGCTCCGTGTCATAGGGGCCAATGTGCATACACTGGACGCAGAGGCCCTCGGTATAGGTCAGATATTCCGCCTTGGAGAAGTCAGCTTTTTTCTTCCGGGTGGCCTCCCCCACCGCCCAGTCAAATTCCTGCCTCGTCACAAAATCCGGCAGACGAATCAGGGAAATCCACTGAAAGACCTCCTTGCGGGTGTAATCCACACCCCGGATGCCCTCCTGCCACCAGAAGCCCTCCAGAGGCGGCACCACATAGTCGAAGTATCCGGCGATGCGATGGTCGCCCAGCTTGCTCATCTTAATGGTGAAGGCAATGCCGTAGAGAAGATTCATGGCCGCCTTGTATTCGCCCTCAGGCTCGTTGGGATTGCCTTTGCCCCGGACGGCGATAAAGTGCATCTCCGGTACCTCTACAATGCCCGGCTTTTTCGGCGGCATATAGAATTCCTTATATTCTTTCTTATAGTCAAACGCCATAGGGCGCCTCCCTTCTGTGACGCCGGATGCTTCCGGCGTTATACTCTCGCAAATCAGACTTCCGGCTCCTCCAGCAGGCGGATGGCTGCGGCGTATTTCCGAACCCGCCGCAGGTCCTCCTCCCTCACCCGGTCAAGACGGGTCAGATCGCTGTTGTGACGAAGATCCGCCAGCTTGACCCGCCGGGCAATGGGATTTGGCTTCAGCCTGGCCACATAGTCCGGATAGGGCACCGACGGGTCATGGGTCATAAGCTTCAGCGCCTCCAGCACCGGCGGGGGAAAGCCAAGCTGCGCCAGGTCTTCCAACGTATAGGGCGTGTCCTCCACCACATCGTGGAGGAGCGCTACCACGGTGCTCTCCTCGTCGGGCATCTGCTCGGCCAGGTGAACGGGATGGAGCACATAGGGAAGGCCGCTTTTGTCTGTCTGCTCCCTGTGGGCCGCAAAGCACAGCTTCATGGCCCGTTTGGTAAGTGCAGTATAAATCATTTCAAATACGCCAGAATCTCCCCTGCATTGGTATCCGGCTTCACCTTGGGCATGACCTTTTCAATGAGGCCATTCTCATCAATGATGTAGGTGGAGCGGACAGCGCCCATGCTGACCTTGCCGTAGAGCTTTTTCTCCTGCCAGACCTCGTAGGCCTGGATGGCCTGCAGCTCCGGGTCAGACAGCAGAATAAAGGGCAGGTCATATTTGGCGGCGAACCTCTGGTGAGAGGCGACGGAATCCTTGCTGATTCCGATCACCACAACGTCCTTCGCCCGGAAGCCCTCATAGGCCGACGCAAAGGCACAGGCCTGCCTGGTGCAGCCGGGGGTGTTGTCCTTGGGATAGAAATAGAGCACCACCTTTTTACCGGTGAAATCGGACAGGCTGACGGGATTGCCGTCCTTGTCCGGCAGGGTAAAATCCGGTGCTTTCATGCCAACTTGCAGCATAGGTTAGTCCTCCTTCAAAAATAAATACATTGTATTATTGGATTGCTCCGGTGAAAAGCGATAGCCCAGCCGGTCAAAGGCTTTGACTTCCTCCGGAGCTTCGATTTGACGCTCCGCCATATAGCGAACCATCTCCCCCCGGGCCATTTTGCACAGAGTTCCCTTCTCTACGATTTTTCCCTCAAGCCGCTCTCCAAAGACACAGGTAATAAACCGGGTCTTCCCGGTAAGGTAATCCGATACGCAGCGGCTGTACTCCTTTGAGGCCAGATTGAGAATGCAGTCCGTCCCTGAGCGGAGCAGCCCTGCAATGGAGCCTCCCCAGAAGCCGTAAAGATCCTTCTCCTGCCCCATGGAGAGCTTGGCCTGCATCTCCAGCCGGTAGGGGGTCACGCCGTCAAAGGGGCGAAGAACCCCATAGAATCCGGACAGAATCCGCAGATGCTCCTGCACATACTCCAGCGCCTCGTCCGTAAACACCCCCGGCGCCATATACCGGTATTGAATCCCATCGTAGGAGAGGATTGCCGGCGTCAGCGCTTTGCGCAGCTCCATGGTCTGCAGCCTCTGAACATTCAGCCCGGCGATTTGATCGTTGCACCGCCAAAGGTGCTTCAGCTCCTCCCGGGACATGCCTCGCAGCCGCTGGCGGAGCTGCTCCGTCTTCTCCAAAAATTGGGGCAGGCCCCGGCAGGCAAAGCTGTCCACATCCACACGCATCTTCTTGGCAGGAGAAATGATAATCCGCATAGCCGCCTCCCTGGTAATTCTTTTTGACTATTATACCTGCTGAATGCAGATTGGTCAACGAATCATTTTGCAGCAGCCGGAAAACACCGTTGCTTTTTGGGAGGCGCGTCAGAAAAATAAAAACCCAATCCACAGGTCCACTTTAGTGGTAAATTAGTAAACAGTTATTTCCGGGGCAAAGCTGAGATGATCGCTGCCCTGACCGGGAATGCCGCCATTTCCATGGCGGTGGTCTCCCCTGTATGCATCAACAACTGAAGATAAAACGCTACGAAAAGGAAAAAGCAGTTTCAGTCCTGAGCGCAGAGAGCCGGCGGGTGGTGCGAGCCGGTGGAGGGAGAAGCTGTCACTGGCCTTGGAGCGGCTGATCCCAACGGAACCCCTAGTAGGACAGACGGAAGCCCGACCGTTAGCATGGGACGCAATTGTCAGATTGCGCTGAGGTGGCCGCCCAGGCGGCAAGAAGAGTGGTACCGCAAGGTCAATTTTGGCCCTGTCTCTTTGTATAAGAGGCAGGGCTTTTTTTGATGCAAGCTTAGACTTTTCCTTCATTTTCCATGGCAAATACACACAAAGGAGCAAAACAATGGACACCAGTAAATACAGCATCGGCTATTATCCCGCCCCGGGAGAGCACTACAAATGGGTGCACAAGGATCACATTGAGCACGCCCCCGCCTGGTGCAGCGTGGACCTGCGGGACGGCAACCAGAGTCTGGTCATCCCCATGAGCCTGACGGAAAAGCTGGAATTCTACCAGCTGTTGGTAGACGTGGGCTTCAAGGAAATTGAGGTAGGCTTCCCCGGCCGCCTCAGAGACCGAGTATGCTTTCCTGCGAATCCTGATTGAAAACCACCGGATTCCCCAGGACGTGACGGTGCAGGTGCTGACCCAGTGCCGGGAGCATATCATCCGAAAGACCTTTGAGGCCTGCAAGGGAGCCCCCAGCGCCATCATTCATTTCTATAATTCCGTCTCCGTGGCCCAGCGGGAGCAGGTTTTCCGGAAATCCAAAGAGGAGATCAAGCAGATCGCCGTGGACGGGGCAAAGCTGGTCAAGCAGCTGGCCGCGGAGTACGAGGGGAATTTCCGCTTTGAATACTCCCCGGAGAGCTTCACCGGCGCAGAGCCGGAGTACGCTCTGGAGGTGTGCAACGCGGTGCTGGATGTACTGGAGCCGTCGGAGACCAACAACGTGATTATCAACCTGCCGGTGACTGTGGAGATGAGCCTGCCCCATGTGTATGCCAGCCAGGTGGAATACATCAGTGAGAATCTGAAATACCGGGAGTATGTGACACTGTCCCTCCATCCCCACAATGACCGGGGCACCGGCGTGGCGGATACGGAGCTGGCGCTGCTGGCCGGGGCGGACCGGGTAGAGGGCACGCTGTTCGGCAACGGTGAGCGAACCGGAAACGTGGACATTGTCACCCTGGCCATGAACATGTACGCTCACGGCGTGGATCCCAAGCTGGATTTTTCCGATATGCCCAGCATCGTCCATCTCTACGAAAAATGCACCCGGATGCACGTCTATGAGCGGACGCCCTATGCCGGGGCACTGGTGTTCGCCACTTTCTCCGGCTCCCACCAGGATGCCATTGCCAAGGGCATGAAATGGCGGGAAGAGCAGCACCTGCACCGCTGGGCGGTTCCTTACATTCCCATCGATCCAAAAGATATCAACCGCACCTATGACGCGGATGTGATCCGGGTCAATTCCCAGTCCGGCAAGGGCGGCATCGGCTTTATTCTGGAGCAGGCCTATGGCTACAGTCTGCCACCCCAGATGCGGGAGCATTTCAGCTATCTGTGCAAGGGCATCTCCGACCACGACCACCGGGAGCTGAAAAGCGAGGACATACTGGGGATTTTCATGGAGCATTACCTCAACGTCCACTCCCCTATCCCGATTTCCGGAATGCACTTCGTTCAGAAGCCCGGCGGCGTGGAGGTCGATGTCACCTTCCTGCGAAACGGGCGCTCCACGACACTGCACGCCGCTGGCAACGGCTCGCTGAACGCGGTAAGCAACGCTTTGAAGGAATACACCGGCGACACCTACCGTCTGAAGGTCTACACGGAGCACAGTGTCCAGAGCAAGAGCTCCGAGTCCACCGCGGCAGCCTATGTGGGCATTGAGAAAAACGGCAACACCATGTATTGGGGCGCCGGTACCAACACGGATATTACGAAAGCCAGTGTGTACGCACTGCTCAGCGCTTATAACAATATGATCAGCGAATGAGGAGATTCTCAAAATGGGAATGACCATGACACAAAAAATTCTTGCGTCCCACGCGGGACTGCCGTCCGTCAGCGCGGGACAGCTGATTCAGGCGAAGCTGGACCTGGTACTGGGAAACGACATTACCACCCCGGTGGCCATCAACGAGTTCCGAAAGGCCGGATTTGACACCGTGTTTGACCGGAGCCGGATTGCCATTGTGCTGGATCACTTCGTGCCCAACAAGGACATCAAGGCGGCGGAGCAGTCCAAACAGTGCCGGGACTTTGCCTGTGCGCACTGCGTCAGCCATTTTTACGACGTGGGCAAAATGGGCATTGAACATGCGCTCCTGCCGGAGCAGGGCGTGGTCACGGCCGGGGACTGTATCATCGGCGCGGACAGCCACACCTGCACCTACGGCGCTCTGGGCGCCTTCTCCACCGGCGTCGGCTCCACGGACATGGCGGCGGGCATGGCCACAGGCATGGCCTGGTTCAAGGTTCCCGCAGCCATTCGCTTCCATCTGACAGGCAGCCTGCCCGCAAATGTCAGCGGCAAGGACGTGATTTTAACCATCATTGGAAAGATCGGCGTGGACGGAGCTCTGTACAGGAGCATGGAATTCACCGGCCCCGGTGTGGCGTCTCTGTCCATGGATGACCGGTTTTGCATCTGCAACATGGCCATTGAGGCAGGCGCCAAAAATGGCATATTCCCGGTGGACAGCAAAACCATGGCCTACATGGAGGGCCGCTGCGAGCGGGCCCCCGTGGTCTTCACCGCCGACCCCGACGCGGAATATGAGCGTACCATTGAAATAGATCTCTCCAAAATCGTCCCCACCGTGGCCTGTCCCCATCTGCCGGAAAACACCCGCCCCACCTCCCAGCTGGGCGGCGTCAGAATTGACCAGGTGGTTATCGGCAGCTGCACCAACGGCCGCATGGAGGATATGGAAACCGCGTACCACATCCTCAAGGGCAGAACCGTCGCCCCCGGTGTCCGGTGCATCATCATCCCCGCCACCATGCAGATTTACCGGGCGTGTGTCCAGCGGGGCTATGTCACCGCCTTCATCGATGCCGGCGCCGTGGTCTCTACCCCCACCTGCGGCCCCTGCCTGGGCGGCTATATGGGTATTCTGGCGGCGGGTGAGCGGTGCGTTGCCACCACCAACCGGAACTTCGTGGGCCGCATGGGCCATGTGGACAGCGAGGTTTACCTGGCCAGCCCCGCCACCGCCGCGGCCAGCGCCCTGACAGGCTACATTACCGATCCCAAGGAGGCAGCAAAATGAAAACACAAGGAAAGGCTTTCAAATATCCTGACAATGTGGATACCGATGTGATTATTCCCGCCTGTTATCTGAATACGACTGATCCCCAGGAGCTGGCGAAGCACTGCATGGAAGACATTGACCCGGACTATGTAAACCGTGTCGCGCCCGGGGACGTGATGGTGGCAGGCTGGAACTTCGGCTGTGGCTCCTCCCGGGAGCACGCGCCCCTGGTGATCAAAACCTGCGGTACCGGCTGCGTAATCGCCAAGAGCTTCGCCCGGATTTTCTACCGGAACGCCATCAACATCGGCCTGCCCATTCTGGAGTGCGAGGCAGCTGCGGACGAAATTGCCTCCGGGGACCGGGTGTCCATTGACTTTGATACGGGCGTCATCATGGACGTCACCACCGGCAAAACCTATCAGGCCGAGCCGTTCCCCCCGTTTATCCAGAACATCATCGCAAAGGGCGGGCTACTGGCCTCCCTGAAGGAGTGAAAGCGGACATGAAAAAGCAAATTGCGGTAATCCGGGGCGACGGCATCGGCCCTGAGATTGTGGCAGAAGCGCTGAAGGTGCTGAACCGGGTCGGCGCCCTCTATGGCCATGATTTTGCCTATACCCACGTGGATATGGGCGGCTGCGCCATTGACAAATGGGGAGAGCCTCTGCCGGATGCGATGCTCCGGAAGTGCATTGCCTCAGACAGCGTCCTGCTGGGCGCCGTGGGCGGCCCCAAGTGGAATGACGTCCCCGGGCCCATGCGCCCGGAAAAGGGGCTGCTCCGGCTGCGGGCAGGTATGAACGTCTATTCCAACAACCGCCCCGCCAAAATCTGGCCCCAGCTGGCAAACGCGTCCCCTCTGAAGCCGTCTGTCGTGGCAAAGGGCATTGATTTCATCATCGTCCGGGAGCTGACCGGAGGCATCTACTTCGGCCGGCACGAGACCACCGGCCAGGAGGGCCAGCGGACTGCCACCGACGTGCTGACCTACTCCGAATCAGAGATTGAGCGCATCGGACGCATTGGCTTTGAGACGGCCCGGAAGCGGCGTGGGAAGCTCTGCTCCGTGGAAAAGAGCAATGTACTGGATTCCAGCCGTCTTTGGAAATCGGTGATGCATAGACTGTCCGCCGAATATCCCAACGTGGAGCTGAGGGACATGCTGGTGGACAACTGCGCCATGCAGATTGTCAAGGACCCCAGCCAGTTTGACGTGATTGTCACGGAGAATATGTTCGGAGACATTCTCTCCGATGAGGCGTCCATGATCACCGGCTCCATTGGCATGATCCCCTCCTCCAGCCTGGGCGCTACCACCTGTGGACTCTACGAGCCCATCCACGGCTCCGCCCCGGATATCGCCGGTATGGACATTGCCAATCCCATTGGCACCATTCTCTCTGCGGCCATGATGCTGCGCTTCAGCTTCGACATGCCCGCCGAGGCCGACTGCATCGAACAGGCGGTAGGCCTGGTTCTGGACCAGGGACTGCGCACCCCAGACATTTTTGACGGTACACCGGGCTGTCAAAAGATCGGCTGCCGGGAAATGGGCGACCGGATTGCCGGAGCGCTGTGCCCACTGTAAAGCCGGAAGATAATCCTCTTCTTAGAAATACGCCGGGGAGCAGGCCCTCTCACCTGCTCCCCGGCGTATTTTCAGCTTTTCATAAACAGCGGCCCGTTTCTCAGATTCGACGGTATATTTCCTCTCTCAGCTTATCAAAGAACCCGGCGCTTCTGGGATAATGACGGAAGGAAAGACTTCCCCCGGCTTCTCTTTCCAGCAGCCGGAGCACCTGTTCTCTCCCAATTTTCTCCTCCAGGAAAGTCAGGGCCCGGAGGTCGCTGAGGCCCTGGCGGAGAACCATGCCCCGGATGGAGTCATAGGCGGTGCCGTCGGGAGCGGGGTACACCAGGAAGGGATCTCCGGAGGGAAAGGCTTTTCCGGCGTCGGTGACCCGGTATGGGTCGATATGCCGCACGGAGCCCTGGGAATTATAGAAATTGAAGCCCCAATGGAGGAAGCCCTCAATCTGGAAATTGTAAAGGAGCACCCCCAGAATCCGGTTCCGCGGGCTGGGCATGGCAATAAAGCGGTTGGGCACATCGATGGATTGAGACGTGCAGTAATAGGCCCACAGGTGTGGGACGCCAGCTTCCAGGAAGGGCTCCAGCCGGTCCACACTTACAATGGGATGGGAGACCAGGCCCTGCCGGTAAAGCTCAAAGCTACTCAGGGCGTCCATCACCCGGCAGCCCTCCAGCACATCCCGGACGCTGGCCCTGGCTGCCCCATAGGTCTCTGCCACCTGCTCATTGGGTTCGTCGGAAATATGGAAGATGGTTCGCTCCAGCCACCCCTGCTCTCCCAGGAAGCGCTTCAGCGCCGGGAGGAAGGCGTGGAGGAACCCGGTATAGGCCGGGTCTGTGGCGGGCGTATGCCAGCCAAATTGCCGGACCTCCTCCCCGCCGTCGATGCTCACCAGAATTTTGGGAGCGTAGGCCGCTCCCCACTGGCTGAAGAGATGGGCAATTTCCAGGTAGCGGATTCCGTTCTTCTCGCACAGCTCCAGCCACCGCTTCAAAAGGGAGAAGTCAAAGGAATAGAGGCCCCGGTCCTGACGAATTTTCACAAGCTGCACCGTGGTTCGTTCGCCTCCTGGAGCCGTATCCAAAGGCGGGGTAAAAACCGGCGTCAGGAGGGTATTGACTCCATGGCGGGCAGCGCTGTGCATGAAATTGTCCACAATTCGCCAGTGTTCTTCACTGAAAACGGGAACTCCATAGTAATCCGCCAGGCAGTCGGCGTGGAACCACTGTGTGTGCCGGAGCTTCTGCTCCGGAAGCTCCACCGGCAGCACCTGCACCGAAAAGGAACATGCGGCGATTTCCGCTCCCTGGCTGTCTATGGCCTGCAAGGTCACCTCATAGGCGCCCGGCTGCGCCTCCACGTCAATCCAGAGGCTGCGCCACTGACCGGAAACAGACTGAACTTCTTCGCCAGGCTCCAGCGGCAGCAGCAAATCGGGATACAGTCCCGGCTCCGTCACCAGGTAATTGTCATCCCAGACCGGGTGACAGGGATAGTCACAGGGAACCAGCTCCACCCTCCGAAGCCGAATCGCCCCGGCAATCTCCGAAACCACGCGAATGGAAAAGGCAGCATCCTGAGAGCAGGTATAGGCGAGCTGCAAGGAGAGCGTCTCCCCCCGGAAGCCCCTCAGGCAGGGCCTGTCCAGAGGGACAGGCTTCCGGAAGGGCAGCACCTTTTCCAGGCTGTGTACAAGATACATGGTACAGTCCGCCATAGAATCACCCCCGAAGCTGTGTTGTCCCGGTCTCTTCCCCAGCGGCCAGGTCTCGCAGGCAGGCGTCAAATTCCGGGAACTGTTTTTTGAGAATCAGGGGCCTGCCGCTGCGGTCCGTGAAGCAGTGGGTGGTCTTTCCTGTGAGAACCGTCTCCCCGGTGGCAGTATTCACCATGGTATATCCCACCACCAGACGGACGCCCCGGAATTCCTCCACCCGGACATGGATGCGGACTTCATCGTGGAAGGTTGTGGCCCGCCGGTACTGGCACTCCACCGCCACCACAGGGGATACAATTCCGTCCCGCTCCAGCCTGGCATAGCCGTAGCCAATCTGCTCCAGGAAGGAGATCCGGGCCTCCTCCATCCATTTAATATAGTTGGAGTGATGGGTGATGCCCATCTTATCCGTCTCGTGGTACTGCACTCTGCGAATATAATCCTCTGTCATGGCAAGTCAAACTCCCTGTCAATGTTGTACCGAAGCTCCTCCAGAGCATCCTGATTGTACTCCACCTCTCCGGTGTCGAAAAGGAAGACCGTTCCGAAGATTAAGGAGCGAACCAGGTGGAGCTTACGCTTCTGGGTTTTCTCATCCATCCCGGCCCCCGCAAAAAAATCTGCCTCCAGCTGCTGGCTCCGGCTGCTCAGCTGACCCCGCATCTTGTGATAGATGTTGTCAAATTCCGCATCCTTCAGCATGAGAATGGAGCGGAAAAAGGGCTTCTCCATGAGAAACTGGACGTAGCTGACGCTGACCTCCACAATCTGCTCCCGCAGCGTGCTGACCTTGGACAAGACCTCCTGCTGGCGGAGCTTCCACTGTCCATTGACATACTCAATGATGGCTGCAATAAAATCCCGCTTGTCCTTAAAATGCTTGTAGGGCGCGGCACAGGACACATTGCACGCCTGCGCCACACGGCGCACGGAAAAATCCCGCACGCCGTGGTCATTGATTTCGCTGATTCCGGCCAGAATCAGCACCTCGCGCATATTTTTAATTCTCTCTGCCAAAGTTGTCCTCCCGTTCCGGTGCGCAGCGCCGCCGGGTCAGACTACCGCCGCAGCGCTGCTTTGCAGATCTTTCCGCTGATGGTTTTGGGAATTTCCTCTGAAAACTCAATGATGCGAATCCATTTGTACTCCGCCATCCGGGCGTTGGAAAAGTCCCGCAGCTCCTTTTCCAGATTCCGGTCCGGGGTGTAGCCCGGGGCGGGAACCACCACTGCCTTGATGGCCTGACCCCGCAGCGGGTCAGGCACACCCATGACGGCGCACTCCAGCACCGCCGGATGCTCCATGAGCACATTCTCCACCTCATAGGGGCCAACCCGGAAGCCGCCGGTTTTAATCAGGTCATCAAAGCGGCCATGGAACCAGAAGCAGCCGCTCTCGTCCTGCCAGGCGGCATCACCGGTGTGGTAGACCCCGCCGGCCCAGGCATTCTCGTAGAGGGATGGGTTGTCCAGATAGCCGGTAAAAAGGCCCAGCTGCCTCTCCCCCTCCGAGGGCACAATGACAATTTCTCCAATCTCCCCCTGAGCAGGTCTGGAGCCGTCTGCGTTTCTCAGCTCGATCTTGTACAGGGGAGACGGCCTTCCCAGGGAGCCGACCACCGGGGTATCTCCCTTGAAATTTGCCAGAAGCAGGGTGGTCTCCGTCTGACCGTACCCCTCCATCAGGGGAAGACCCGTGCGCTCCGTAAAGCGACGGGATACCTCCGGGTTCAGCTGCTCCCCCGCCGTGGCGGCGTGGCGCAGGGTTGGCATATCAGGAATGCCCTTTCGGGTGAGATACCGGTAAACCGTGGGAGGGGCACAGAAGGAGGTGACCCCATAGTGGTTGATCACCGTGGTCAGCTGCTTGGGATCAAAATTGTCAAAGTCAAAGACCATAACGGCGCTGCCCACCAGCCACTGACCGTATATCTTTCCCCAGGAGGCCTTGGCCCATCCGGTCTCCGCCACAGTAAAGTGGAGACCGTCCTCCTCCGCCTGCTGCCAGTACTTCGCTGTCACCACATGGGCCAGGGGGTAGGAAAAATCGTGAATCACACCCTTGGGATATCCCATGGTGCCGGAGGTAAAGTACATGGCCATGGGATCATGGACGGCGGTTTCCTGCCGGGGGAGCTCCTCCGGAGCTGCCTCAATGGCCTGAGTGAGATTCTCAAAGCCGGGAACGGACTGCTGCACCGTCCAGAGCCTGCACCCCGGAGCCTTCTCACCGGCTGCCTCCAGCATCCGCTGGGGGACGTCGTTCATGTAGGTGCAGACAATGCCCCGGAGCTTCATGCAGTCCATGCGGTAGCGCAGGTCGTTCGTCGTGAGCATGTGGGTCACCGGCACCATAATGGCGCCGATTTTATGAAGGGCCACGGACACATACCAGTATTCATAATGCCGCTTCAGGGCAACCATCACCGGGTCTCCCCGGCGGATGCCCGCCTTCAAAAAGACGTTCGCAGCCCGGTTGCTCAGCCGGCGAATCTCATCGAAGGTGAAGAAGTGCTCCTCCCCTTCCGTGTTACACCAGACCAGGGCCCGCTTCTCCGGCGTCTGGGCGGCAATGGCGTCCACCACATCATAGCCAAAGTTAAAATCGGATGGATAGTCGAATTGAATGCCGGTCAGCTTTCCGGCCTCGTCAAGCTGCTCCCGGCAGTATTTTTGATAGATACTCATGCTTTTGAATCCTTCTGCTGTGCCGGTACGCCAATGCGGCGAAACCGTTCGTATCGCTGCTGAAGCAGCTGCTCATTGTTGGCCAGCCGGCCCAGCTCCTGGGACAGCTGCTTTCGGAGTCCGGCGTAGAAGGAGGGTTGCCCAAGGTTTCCCTCTGATATCATACGCTCAATTACCGAAAGTGTCAATGCGTCCTGGGCGGTCAGCTTTAAATTTTTTGCTGCCTCCTCCGCCTGATTGGCATCCTTCCAAAGAATGCTGGCGCAGCCCTCCGGGGAGATGACGGAATACACCGCGTTCTCCAGCATCCACACCCGGTCGGCCACAGCAAGGGCCAGAGCCCCGCCGCTGCCGCCCTCTCCGATGAGAACGGAGAGAATCGGGGTGCGGAGGGTCATCATCTCCATGAGATTCTCCGCAATGGCCTGCCCCTGGCCCCGCTCCTCCGCGCCAATGCCGCAGTAGGCTCCGGAGGTGTCAATGAAGCACACCACCGGACGGTGGAACTTCTCCGCCTGCTTCATCAGCCGCAAAGCCTTCCGGTACCCTTCCGGATGGGGTGCGCCGAAGGCGCGCGCCATGTGCTCTTTGGTGGTGTGCCCTTTTTCAATGGCAATCACCGTCACAGGCTTCCCCTCCAGCAGGGCCACGCCGCCCACCACGGCCCCGTCATCGGCAAAGCGCCGGTCCCCGTGGAGCTCAAAGAAGTCCGTAAAGATCTGATTGATATAGTCCAGGCCAGTGGGCCGCTTGCTGCTCCTGGCTGTTTTCACCGTTTTATATGCCGTCATGCCCATGACTCATTTCCTCCGCAGTGCAGCTTCAGCAGCATACCGATGGTGTCCCGCTGGGCCTTTCTGGGGACAATGGCATCCACAAAGCCATGCTCCAGCAGAAATTCCGCTTTCTGAAAGCCCTTGGGCAGCTGCTTCCGGGTGGTCTGTTCAATGACCCGTGCCCCGGCAAAACCCACGGTGGCCCCGGGCTCCGCCAGAATAACGTCCCCCTCCATGGCAAAGCTGGCGGTGACGCCTCCGGTGGTGGGGTCGGTAAGCACAGTGAGGTAGAAAAGCCCCTCGTCGCTGTGACGCTTTACGGCTCCGCTGGTCTTTGCCATCTGCATGAGAGACAGCAAGCCCTCCTGCATTCTGGCCCCGCCGGAGACGGTATAGCCCACCACCGGAAGACGATGCTCCAGGGCATACTCAAAGAGCCGGGTGATTTTCTCTCCCACCACGGTTCCCATGGAGCCCATCATAAAGGCGGGCTCCATCACAAAAAAGCAACAGCTCTGGCCTTTTATGGAGGCCGTTCCACAGACCACCGCCTCCGGCTCATTGCTGGAGATCCGCGCCGTCTCCAGCTTGGCAGAATATCCGGAAAAGGACAGTGGATCTGTGGAGCGAAGCTCCCGATCCATCTCCCGGAAGGAGTCCCGGTCCGTCACCAGGCCGATGCGCTGCCGGGCATTGACCCGGAAATGGTAGCCGCAGGGACAGGTGTTCTGGTTGGCCCACAGGCGGCTCACCGGAATGGATTTGTGACAGTTGGGGCAGGCTCTCTCCGGCTCGCTCTCGTCCTGATGGACGGGAGCGGCAGTCCGGCCGCCCTGCTCCAGCTCGTTTTTGGGATTGTATCGGAAATTCAAAAAGGACACAGGCTCTCACCTACCCTTCCAAAAAAGTCAAATCGTAGCTGCCATCCATAAACCGGCTGTCGCTGATGAGCTCCAGCTGCCGGGCCAGGTTGTTGGAAACCCCCTCAATAACCAGCTCACACAGTGCCGCTTTCAGCTTCCGCAGTGCCTCCTCCCGGGTGGCGGCATATACAATGAGTTTCCCCAGGAGGGCGTCATAGTAGGGCGTCACCTCACTCCCGGAGACCAGGCAGGTGTCAAACCGCACAAAGGGGCCGCCGGGGACGTGGAGCAGCTCGATGCAGCCGGGGGCCAGGGCATTGATGCGGCACTCAATGGCACAGCCCTTGAGGCGGATGTCCCCCTGGTCAAAGCTCAGCGGAATTCCTGCGGCAACCCGAATCTGCCATTTTACCAGGTCAATATACGTCAGCATCTCCGTCACGGTGTGTTCCACCTGAAGCCGGATGTTCATCTCCATAAACCAGAAGTTCCCCTCCCGGTCCAGCAAAAACTCCAGGGTCCCCACACCCACATAGCCAATCTCCCTGACGGCGGAAATCACCTTTTGCATCAGCTCATTCCGCTGGGAAGGACTTACGCCGGGAGAGGGAGATTCCTCAATCAGCTTCTGGTGCCGCCGTTGAACGGAGCAGTCCCGCTCTCCCAGGCAGACGACATTTCCGGCTTCATCTGCCAGAATCTGTACCTCCACATGGCGGGCAGGGTACACATATTTCTCCAGGTATACCGCCCGGTCTCCAAAGGCGGCGGCGCTCTCCGCCTCCGCTTGGGGAAAGACGGTCTCCAGCTCTTCCGCCGTGGTGACCAGGCGAATGCCGCGGCCTCCCCCCCCGGAGCGGGCCTTGAGCATCACGGGATAGCCGATTTTCTCCGCTGCAGACAGGGCCTCCTGCAGCGTGGACAGCACATCGGTGCCCGGAATGACCTGCAGGCCCGCCCGGCGCATGAGGCGCTTGATGGTGGCCTTGTCGCTGAGCCGCTCCATGTTTTCCACGGTGGGGCCGATGAAAACCAAGCCGTTTTTCCGGCACAGCCCCGCAAAATGGGCGTTTTCGGACAAAAAGCCATAGCCGGGATGGATGGCCCGCGCCCCGGTGGCCAGGGCGGCACTGATGATGCGTGTCTCATTCAGGTAGCTCCCTGCGGGCTCCGGAGGGCCGATGCAGCAGCTTTCGTCCGCCAGGGCTACATGCAGGGCATTGGCGTCTGCCGTGGAATACACCGCCACGGTGGCGATGCCCATCTCCTTGCAGGCCCGGATAATCCGCACGGCTACCTCGCCCCGGTTGGCAATCAAAATCTTTGAAAACATGGCTACGCTCCCACAATGGCAAAGGAAAACTCCGCCTTCAGGCACAGCCGGTCCCCCACATAGCCGCTGCCCTCCGCAAAGTAGAAGGGGGGCTTGGAACGGGTGATGCGGCACCGGGTCTCAAAGGTGTCCCCGGGCTTCACCGGAGACTTGAAGCGGACGTTGTTCAGCCCCGTGTACATGGGCGTTTTTCCCTCCGTCATCTGATCCGCCAATAAAATGCAGGCGGACTGTGCCAGAATTTCGCACAAAATTACCCCAGGCACCACAGGATTCTCCGGAAAATGGCCCTTCAGGAACCACTCGTCTCCCCGCACATGGTACTTTCCCCTGGCGGTGTCCTCCTCCCGGCTGACCTCCTCCAGCAGGAGCATGTTGTCTCTGTGAGGAAGAATTTTCATGATTTCCTCTTGATTCATCGGCTTACCTCTCAATCCGGAAGAGCTCCCGGCCAAAATCCACCACCTGGCCGTTCTCCACGCAGATCTCCGCAATGACGCCCTCCGTCTCAGCGGTAATTTCATTCATCATCTTCATGGCCTCAATCAGGCACAGTACAGTTCCCGGCTTCACCCGGTCGCCAACCTTCACATAGGGCGGAGCGTTTTCCGCCGGAGCCTGATAGAACACCCCCACCATAGGAGATTTCACTGCAACGCCGCTCTTCTGGGCCGGGGCCGCCGGGGGGACCGGCTCTCCGGCGACAGCGGGAGCGGGCGCCGGGGCAGCGCTGTAGGTTCGCTCCAGGCGAACCACACTGTCCCTGTCCTTGATCTCCAGCCCGGTGAGCCCCAGCTCGCCCATGAGCTGGGCATATTTTCTGATATCCGTTTCCTTCATGCTCACACCCTCTTGAATGCCAGACTGGCATTGTGGCCGCCAAAGCCCAGGGAGTTGGAGAGGGCAAGGTCCACGCTGGCCTGAACCGCCCTGTTGGGCACATAGTTGAGGTCACAGGCCGGGTCCGGACTCAGCAGGTGGATGGTGGGAGGAATGACGCCGGTCTCCAGAGCCTTCAGGCAGACAACGGCCTCCAGGGCCCCCGCCGCTCCCAGCATATGACCGGTCATGGATTTGGTGGAACTGATGAGGGCCTTCTTGGCCTTCTCCTCTCCCAGGGCTTTCTTAATGGCCAGGGTCTCCGCCGTGTCATTCAGAGGGGTACCGGTGCCGTGGGCATTGATGTACACGGACTCCTCCCCGGTATAGCCCGCCTCCCGGAGGGCCTGCACCATGGCTCTTGCTCCGCCCTCCGCATCCGGACGGGGAGCGGTGATGTGATAGGCGTCACAGGTGGAGCCATAGCCGCAAACCTCGCCGTAAATCTTTGCTCCCCGGGCCACAGCGTGCTCATATTCCTCCAGCACCAGCGCAGCCGCCCCTTCCCCGATGACAAAGCCGCTCCGGCGGCTGTCAAAGGGCAGGGATGCCGCCTCGGGGTCCTCCGACACGGACAGGGCCTGCATATTTACAAAGCCCGCGATGCCGATCTCCGTAATGGAGGCCTCTGCGCCGCCGGTGATCACCGCATCTGCATACCCGTGGCGGATGGCCCGCAGAGCCTCGCCGATGGCGTTGGAGCCGGAGGCGCAGGCGGTCACGGAGGGCATGGCCGCCCCCTGACAGTTGAAGAGAATGGCAATCATTCCGGCTGCCATATTGGGAATCATCATAGGCACGAAGAAGGGAGACACCCGATTGGGGCCGCGATTTCGGAGCTTGTCATACTCTGCGGAGAAGGTCCGCATACCGCCGATGCCGGAGCCAAAGTATA
>JALETK010000166.1 GCA_022781505.1 Clostridiales bacterium
GGGATGAATTCCTCCAGGGGCGTCTTCAGCACCCCCTGGAACAGCTCCTCAAAGCTCCTGGCCTCGCAGCAGGCCAGCCGCAGGAGCACCCGCTCCCCGGTGCGCAGCCAGAGGTTGGCCATGGCCATGGCCTCCCAGTCCCCCTGAAACAGAACGCGCCCGTTCTCCGCCTGCACCCCCTGCAGGTTCAGCCGCCGCAGCTCCTCCGCTGCCAGCCCCTCCAGGCCGAAAAGGCAGGGGACCACAAATGTCATTGCTTCCATTGGTTCTCTACTCCTGTCATCTTTCGTTTTTACGCCCCGCATCCGGGGCAGCCCAATGTTCCCCGTAACCCCAGAGAACGGTCGTGACCGGGGTGATTCGGGTTACAACCTGTTACAAAATCAAGCAATTGCAGAACCCGCACCGTAGGGCGGGGGCTCGCCCCCGCCGGGCACCCACCGGAACCCCGGCACGCCCGCTACACGCGCTGCACTCCCAAGCCTGTCATTGCAAGCCCCCGCAGGGGTCGTGGCAATCATCATGTGTTTTCACACCACCATAAACGAAAGGCCTCCCTTGTCATCGGCGAGGCGAGGCCGAAGGATCTCATGCACCGGGGCTTCCGTGTCGAAACCCTTCTGCGCAAGATCCTTCGCCTGTGGCTCAGGATGACATGTCGGGGGTGCGGCGGTTGTTTCATAACGATGACGGAGTTGGGGGCCTGGTGCGTTCAGATAGGGCTGCAGGACAGATTTGCAAGTGCCCGGCGGGGGCGAGCCCACGCCCTACATTGCGCCTTTCGGTTCGCGCTTCCGTACATCGGAGGGGCGGTTCCCGTAAAGTACCACAATCTGTAACCCGAATCAACACCCCCGGTCAAGACCGTTCCCTCCGGCAAGATACGCGGGCAGGTGTTTTTTGTCGTTGCTGCCTGTAAGGCGGCTTATGCCCTGGGGCCCTTCTTCATGTGCCGCAGGCGGGAGACGCTGCCCACCAGAACCACGGACCAGAGAAAGATGGGGAAGAGCATCACCGTGCAGGAGGCCGTGGGGGCGGACAGCAGGGACATGGCCACGGTGCAGGCCCTGCGCAGCCAGGCGGGGCCCCCGGCGGCCAGAATCGCCCAGATGGCGAAGAGCATCCCCACCAGGCTCCCCAGGGCGATGCCGGCCCACCAGGCGAAGACCTTCAGAACCGCCCGGCTCTCCCGCACCTCAAACAGGGTGACCAGGAACAGGATGAAGAAAATTCCCGTGGCCAGGTTTCCCCCGGCGTATCCCAGAAACTGGGTTCCCAGGGCCACGCAGACCCCGTCCACGGCGCACACCAGCCAGCACAAAATCAGAGGCGGCAGCAGCCGGGTCAATGCTTTTTCCAAAACAATCAACTCCTTTTCCTCAAGAATATACTACCGGCGGGGGAATTACAAGAGGAATCGAAAAATTTTTATCTCTCACGTTGGCAACGGAGCCGGGGTGTGTTATAATGAAAGGAGTATCGACTCTGTGCCAAAGGATGGTTTTGCCATATGAAGGAACAAAAATTCGGCCCTCTGCCCCTTCTGGGCCTGACCTTGGGGGGCAGTCTCGCGGGCTTCCTCCTCCGGCTGCGGATGCTCCGCACGGGCTATGACGGGCTGGGGGTTCAGATCACCGGAAGCTGGCCCTATGTGGCCCTGTGGATTCTCACCTTCCTGATGCTGGGCGGCCTGGTGGCCCTGTGCTGCTTCATGGGCAGCCGGAGCAGCCTGGAGGAGAACCTGCGCCCCTCCCTCCCCGCCGCCCTGGGAGGCATTGCCGGAGGGGCCCTGCTCTTTGCCTGCTGCCTGGTGGGCATTCTGGGAAAGCCCGACCTGTTCGACACCCTGGTGTACGCCCTGGGCCTGGCCGCAGGGGCCTTTGTGGCGGTCAACGGCTACCTTCGCCGTACGGGGAAGGCCAACGCCCCCGGGGGCATGGTCATCACCCTGTTCCTGGCTCTGTATCTGGTGAGCCGGTTCCGGCTGTGGAGCCGGGACCCCCTTCTGGGGGATTACTGCTTTGAGCTCCTGGCCTCGGTCTGCGCCATGCTGGCGTCCTACCGGCTGGCGGGCTTCCCCATGGGCCGGGGGCGGCGGCGGAGCTGCCTGTTCTGGTCCATGGCGGCGGTGTACTTCTGCGCCGTGTCCCTGGCGGACCCGGACAACCGTCTGTTCTACGGAGCCATGCTCCTGTGGCTCCTCCCAGGCACCTGCACCCTCTCCAAGCCAACACCCCGCCGCCGGAAGCTGGGCGGCGGCTATGTGGACGAGGAGGAGCAGCCCCATGCTTAAAACCGTCACCATCTACACCGACGGCGCCTGCTCCGGAAACCCCGGCCCCGGGGGCTGGGGGGCCATCCTGGCCTACAACGGGGTGGAAAAGGAGCTGTCCGGCGGGGAGGCCAGCACCACCAACAACCGCATGGAGCTCACCGCCGTCATTGAGGCCCTGGGAAAGCTGAACCAGCCCTGCCGGGTGGAGCTGTACTCCGACTCCAAGTATGTGATCGACGCCCTGGAGAAGGGCTGGGTCTGGGGCTGGAAGAAGCGGGGCTGGATCAAGTCCGACAAGAAGCCCGCCCTGAACGTGGATCTGTGGGAGCGGCTCCTGCCCCTCCTGGCCCGGCACGAAATGCACTACCACTGGGTGAAGGGCCACGCCCAAAACCCCAAAAACAACCGCTGCGACCAGCTTGCCGTGGAGCAGTCCCGGAAGTACCGGTAAAGGCGCCCCCCCACTTGTCATCCTGCGCCAACGGCGAAGGATCTCACCCACCGGCCCCTCCTGCGCCAGATCCTTCGCTTTTGGCTCAGGATGACAGGCCGGAGGTGCCGGTCAGCTTTGCAGCCGCCCGGGAGGGTCATGACCCTCCCCTACGGTCGGGTTTCCGTGGTGCGTCTGTAGAGGAGGGTCATGACTCTCCCGGGTACCGGCCGGAACCACCCAAAGAAACCCACAGAATCCCGCCCCCAAGCCGGGGCGGCAGAAGAATATCACGGGAGGAACACCCATGAACCATCAAAATCTCATCCAGCTCCTGGAGGCCACCGCCGCCCGGGTTCCGGAGGGGCGGGCGGTGGCGGACCGGGAGACGGTCTTCACCTTCGCCGGGCTCCGGGAGGCCGCCCGGGCCCTGGGGGGCCTGCTCCTGGCCCGGGGGCTGGGGGGCAAAACCATCGCCGTGGTGGCCCGGCATGAGGCCTGGACCCCGGTGCTTTTTTTCGGCGTTCTCTGGGCCGGGGGCGTCTATGTGCCTCTGGATGAGGATCAGCCCCGGGAGAAGCGGGCAAAAATCCTCCTGAACAGCGGCGCGGCCCTGACCCTAAGCCACGGGGGCAGTTTTGAGGGCAGCCTGGATGTGACGCCGGAGCTGCTGGCTCAAGCGCCTGCCGCAAGCTCCCCGGAGACAGGCCCGGAGGCCCCGGCCTATCTGGTGTACACCTCCGGCTCCACCGGGGTGCCCAAGGGGGTTCTCAAGAGCCATGGGGCGGTGCTCAGCTATCTGGAGGCCTTTACAAGCCTGTTTCCCTTTGACGAGGGCAATATTCTGGGCAACCAGACCCCCTTCTTCTTCGACGCCTCGGCCAAGGATCTCTACCTCATGGCCGCCACGGGGGCCTGTCTGGAGGTGCTGCCCCAGGAGCTGTTCTCCTTCCCCGTGCGGCTGGTGGCGTACATGAATGAGCGGCAGGTGGACACCGTCTCCTGGGTGCCCTCGGCCCTGGCCATTGTGACCCAGCTGGGCACCTTCCGGGAGATTCTGCCTGTTTTTCTGAAGCGGGTGTTCTTCGTGGGGGAGGTCTTCCCCATGAAGCAGCTGAACCGCTGGCGGGAGGCCCTGCCCCAGGTGGAGTATGTCAATCTCTACGGCTCCTCGGAGATCGCCGGGGTGGCCTGCTATTACCGGGTGGAGGGAACCTTTGCCGACGGCCAGGCCCTGCCCATGGGCGGCCCCCTGCCCAACTGCACCCTGCGCCTGGTGGCGGAGGGGAAGCCCGTGACGGAGCCGGAGGTGGTGGGAGAGGTGTACATCGCCAGCCCCGCCCTGGCCCTGGGCTATTTCCGGGACCCGGAGAAGACGGCGGCCAGCTTCCGAACCCTGGAGCTGGGGGACGGGGTGCCCCGCCGGTACTTTGCCACGGGAGACATGGCCCGGTATGACCGGGCGGGCCGCCTGGTCTTCGCCGCCCGGCGGGACTATCAGATCAAGCACATGGGCCGCCGCATCGAGCTGGGGGAGATTGAGACCGCCGCCGACGGCCTGGAGGCGGTGCAGCGGAGCTGCTGCCTCTATGACGGAGCCCGGCAGAAGATTGTCCTGTTCTGCCAGCCCGCCCCCGGGGCGGAGGTCACCGGCCGGGACATCCGGCGGCAGCTCCGGGAGAAGCTGTCGGACTACATGGTTCCCGCCAAGGTGACCATTCTGGAGTCCCTTCCCCTGAACCAAAACGGAAAAATAGACCGCCAGGCCCTGCAGGCCCTTCTGTAAGCCCGGCCCCACGCAAATTCAAAAGGAGCAAGTCATGCATTACCAAGGTATCCTGTTCGACCTGGACGGCACCCTGCTGCCCATGGACAATGACCGGTTCACCCGGGGCTATTTCCACCTCCTGGCCCAGGCGGTGGCGCCCCTGGGCTATGAGGAGGCCACCCTCATTCCCGCCATGTGGAAGGGTGTGGCCGCCATGGTGAAAAACGACGGCAGCCGTTCCAACGCCCAGGCCTTCTGGGAGGTGTTCTCCCGGATTCTGGGGCCCCAGGTCTATGACCACATGCCTGCCTTCGACGCCTTCTATGCCGGCGCCTTCCGGGAGACCGTCCGGTTCACGGAGCCCAACCCCCGGGCCGCCGACGCCGTGGCCCTGGCCCGGCAGGCCGCGCCCCGGGTGGTGCTGGCCACCAATCCCCTGTTCCCCCCGGTGGCCGTGGCCCAGCGCCTGAGCTGGGTGGGCCTGACCCCGGAGGACTTCGACCTGGTGACCACCTATGAAAATTCCGGTTATTGTAAACCGAACCCGGACTATTACCGGGAGATTCTGGGCAAGCTCGGGCTGGACCCTGCCCGCTGCCTCATGGTGGGCAACGACGTCCAGGAGGACGCGGAGGCCGCAGCCCAGGCGGGCCTGTCTCCCTTCCTGGTCACCGACTGCCTCATCAGCCGGGGCCAGCTGCCCGCCTGCCCCCAGGGCAGCTTCGGAGCCCTCCTGGACTTCCTGAAGTCCCAGGGGTGAGCGCCCAATTGTCATCCTGAGGCAAAGCCGAAGGATCTCGCGCACCAGGCCCCCCCACCTGTCATCGGCGAGGCGCAGCCGAAGGATCTCATACACCTGCTCCCCCACCTGTCATCCTGAGGCGCAGCCGAAGGATCTCATACAC
>JALETK010000169.1 GCA_022781505.1 Clostridiales bacterium
CCCAACAGGCGTCCTGTCAAGGCCAAGCCGCCGAAGGCGGTGGCTCCCCAGACAAGGATTTATCGCTCTGACCTCGGGAAATATCTTTCTCCCCACACAAGGGGGCTTCCTCCATGGGGTCATATCATTTGACAACGCAGATTCGCGGTTTTTGAAAATCTCCCGGCCCCTTGTCAAGGCCGCGGATTCTGTGGTAGAATGTTGACTGGAAGCTCCCGCCTCTTCTATCTGGGCGCGTAGCCTGATCTATAAAAATAACACATTCTTCTGTATTTTCCGCCTATCGCTTTTCCGGGCGGGCGCTTAGAATATGGACCGAGGGAGGGACCCCGGATGCTGAGAATGGAAATCGCGCTGTTCCTGATTCTGGCCTTTGTGGCCGCTGTTTATCTCTCCGCCGGCCGGAAGCATACGCCGCTGCACAAGACCTTCTCGGTTCTGCTGCTCGCCATGCTGGCCCACTTGATCTTTGACGGGGCAACCATCTACACGGTGAACCATCTGGACACCGTGCCCCCCCTGCTGAACGAAATCCTGCACCGGTTTTTCATCGGCACCATGGTTCTGATCGTGTACCTGTTCTATCAGTACATTGCCATTCTGGTTCAGGAGGAGACGGGAAAGCCCCGCCGCCTGGACTTCGCCGCCAGGCTCTTTCTGGCCGCCGGGGAGCTGGGGGCCGCCCTGCTGCCCGTTCATTACGCCGTCTCCCCCCAGGGCAACTATTCCGACGGCATCCACGCCAATGTCTGTTATGTCTGCACGGCCTTTTACCTGTTTTTATGCGTGTGGCTCCTTGCGGGCAGCTGGAAGCAGATTCACCCAAAGAAGAAGCTGGCCATCGGCGCAGCCCTTGCCATTGAGGTCTGCGTGTCCCTGCTCCAGGCCTTCCACCCCACCTGGCTCATCAGCGGCATGGGGCTGACCCTTATGACCATGGCCTTCTACCTGGCCCTGGAAAATCCCGACATCCTCCGGGCGGAGCTGACGGAGCAAAAAATGTCCATGCTGTATCTGAAGAGCCAGGTGAATCCCCATTTTCTCTACAACACCCTGGACACCATCCGCATCCAGGCCCAGCTGAACGGGGACAAAAAGGTGGCGGATCTTCTCATGCGTCTGGTGGATTTCTTCCGCCTCAGCGTCAAGGTGGACCGGCAGACGGTTGCTCTGGACGATGAGCTGGAGCTGCTGGAGGCCTACATGGATTTGATGTGCTACCGCTACCCGGAGCTGCAATGGGAATATGACATTGACCCGGATCTGGGCGGTGCACCGGTGCCCAACTTCATTCTGCAGCCCATCGTGGAAAACAGCCTGCTCCATGGCCTCAAAAACAAGGGCTACCGGGGGCAGGTGCGGGTTTCAGCCGGGCGGGCGGACGAAACCCACATGGAAATTCAGGTCATGGACACGGGCAGCGGCTTTGCCCAGGGGAAAAAGGAGCAGATTGACGGGCTTTTACAGAACTATGCCAGGCAGCCTGCCAGGCTGGAGGGCAACAGCATCGGCATCCTGAACGTGCAAAAGCGGATTAAGCTGCTCTGCGGCCGGGACTGCGGTCTTTGGTACACGGAAAACGAAGGGGACGGCGTGACCGCGCACCTGCTGTTGTCCCTGGGCAAGGAGGACGGGAAATGAAAAAGCTGCGTGTGCTCCTGGTGGACGATGAGATCATCATCCGGGAGGGTTTCAAGCGCCTGTTCGATTGGGAGGCCCACGACTGCCAGGTGGTGGGCGAGGCCGCCGACGGTATGGAGGCCCTGGCCCGGATCGATGCCCTTCATCCGGATATTGTCATTATGGATATTAATATCCCCATTATGAGCGGCCTGAAGGTCATCCAGCTCAGCCGCATGAAGCATCCCCAGATCGCCTATGTGATTGTGTCCGGCTATGATGATTTTTCCTACTGCCAGCAGGCCCTGCGGATGCAGATCACGGACTACATCCTCAAGCCGGTGAACTACGAGGAGTTCGGAACCTGCATTGACAATTTGAAAATCTCCCTGTTTGAACGGCGAATTGCGGCCACAGAGGCACCCGGAAAGCAGGAGGAGCGGGTCATCACCGGCATCACCCGGTATCTGCAGGAGCATCTTTCCCAGGAGGTGAGCCTCTCCGTTCTGGCGGAGCGCTTCCACCTGAACCCCCAGTATATCAGCCAGCTTTTTAAGAATGAAATCGGCGTAGGCTTCCTGGCCTATCTGACCAACATCCGCATGGAGCGGGCGAAGCATCTGCTGCTGTCCACCTCCCTCTCCGTGGCGGAGGTGGCGGAGCAATCGGGCTATGGGGACTACCGGATCTTCACCAAGGTCTTCAAAAAGTCCGAGGGCATCACTCCGTCCCAGTACCGGCGGGATTTTCTGAATGGAGGCAGTGTGTAATGAAATCTGAAGCGTGTCCATGTAAAAAGGTCAAGTGTGAAAGGCACGGGGATTGTCAGGCCTGCCGGGCCCACCACGCATCCTCCAAGCGTCCCTGTGCCTGCGAGAGAGTCAGGCGCACATGGAAGCTCTCCCTTCCCTGGAAGCGAGGCGCGTGAGGGAAAGGGAAACCTTGAAACCGTCAGCCTGCTGGACATTCCCACCCTGGAGCGAATTCTCCGAAAATAACCGTCTCTTTGTGATTCCGTGAAAATCCAAAGAGTCCTTCCCAGAGCGTGGCGCCGGAACCGGTGTTCACGCTCTGGGCTTTTTATGTGCCGGGAGCGGGAGCTTCCCTCCGGGGAAGCTATAAAACTGACACATTCCCCTGCAAAATCCGCCTATCAAACCAAGGGAATCTGCTCTAGAATAAGGTCACAGACATTAAGAGCGCACCGGGCCGAAGGCGCCGAAACCGCAGGAGGGAACACCATGAAACACAAGCACACCGCATCCACACTTCTCGCCTGGGCAGGGGGTCTCATGACCCTGTCCGCCGTTCTGACGGCCCTGTGCAACAATCTGGCCTATGGCGGAATCCTTCTGGCAGCCGCATCGTGCATGTTCTTCGGCGCCTATCATTTCCGTCTGTCAGAAACACAACAAGGAGAAACGGAGGAATCCAATCATGAGTAAAAAGCTGTATAAATCCAATGTGAATGTGATGATCGACGGCGTCTGCGGCGGAATCGCGGAGTATTTCGGTGTGGACTCCACGCTGGTGCGCCTGGGCTGGGCCGTGTTCTGCGCCATGGGCGGCAGTGGAATTCTCGCCTACATCATCTCCGCCGTCATCATCCCCCGCCGCCCGGCGGGAGCCTGACCGGTGGCTTTCCCCCAGCCGTCCGGCTGAAAGAAACGTAAAGGAGTCATAAAAATGAAAAGTCTCAATACCATTCAGAAAACCTTTCAGGTATTCAAGGTCCTCTCCAAAGTGGCCATGATTCTGTCCTTCCTGTGGGCAGGGCTCACGGTGGCGGGGTTGCTGTGCGGCATCGCCTGGTATTCCGGTGGCACCGTCATGGGATTGACCCCGGAGGGGCTGCTGTCACTGACCCTCACCGGCAGTCTGAACCAGATGATGGGCGTCCTGCTGTCCGACCTGGTGTTCGCCCTGGCCGACGGAATTCTGTTTCTCTATGCCTACCGCTACTTTCAGAGGGAACAGGCAGACGGCACCCCCTTCACCAAAACCGGCGCGGAGCTGGTGAAGCGGCTGGGAATCCGCACGATTGTGCTGCCGCTGGTGGCGGCCATTCTCTCAGCCCTGTTCTTCGAGGTATTTGACCTGCCACAGGCCGCCCTGGGAGCCCGGGACAACCTGTCCGGCTTAACCATGGGCATCGTCCTGATTCTGACCTCCCTGATCTTCCGCTACGGCGCGGAGCTGG
>JALETK010000178.1 GCA_022781505.1 Clostridiales bacterium
ATCCCCAACACCTTGACCTCTATCCCAGGCATTGGGACGGTCTACTCCGCCGGTATCATCGCCGAGGTCGGCGATATCCGCCGCTTTGCATCCCAGGCGTCTGTTGCCAAATACGCCGGCCTTGTCTGGACTCAGCACCAATCCGGCGAGTTTGAAGCACAGAACACCCGAATGATTAAATCCGGCAACCGTTACCTTCGTTACTATTTGCTGGAAGCCGCCAACTCCGTGAGAAGATGCGACCCCGAGTTCCGGCGCTACTATGACCTCAAGTACCACGAGGTCAATAAGTTCCAGCACAAACGCGCACTCGCTTTCACTGCCAGAAAACTGGTTCGCGTTGTCTTTCGACTGCTGAAGGACAACCGCCTGTATATCGTGCCGGAGAGCTGATTGCAGCAGCTGCTCCCGGCGACAACAGGCCCTGTCAAAAAATTCCCCACAGGCAGGGCTTTGGTTGGTGTGCGCTTTTTTGCCGGAACCGGCCGATTTTGAACCTTTCGATTCAAAAAAATTTTTTATTTCTCTCTTGACATCACACCATTAGACTTTCTGTCACAGGTCACATACCCTTGCGGTGGAGCAGGCGGCCCAGCCGGGAGAGGAGCAGGTCCGTCAGCCAGAAGGTCACATTGCCAATGGCCACGGTGGCAAGGGTGAGAATCAGCCCCGCCTGTCCCATCTCCTCTGCAATCTCCCCCAGGCCCAGCACAAACACCAGCACCAGGTACATAATGGCAATGGCCCCGTTGAATAAAACCGTCTTGGCCAGCACCCGGAGAAGGCCCAGGCGAATCCGGTTCAGATCCCGCTGCACAATGGGGTAGTACCCCAAACACACAAACAGGGCGGAGGCCTCCACATTGGGGCAGAGCAGGCAGCTCAGCACCGCCACGGCAAAATACCAGGCCCAGGCCATGCGCCTGCCGCAGGCCCCCAGCACGGGGACCAGCATCAGCATCACCAGCACCGGGCAGCAGTAGGCCGCCATGGGGAACAGGCCCCCCAGGGCCATGACCGACACGCCCAGGGCCGCCAGGACGCCGCACAGGGCAATCTCCTTGGCGCCTGTCTTCATCGGTTGTGTTCCAGCATATGGTGCTTGATATCCCACAGCTTCTGGGACAGATCCACATAATAAGTGTGGGGATTGTCAAAGCGCTTTACCTCGTCCCAAAGGCAGTCCACCTGCTGCTGGCAGTAGACCCGAACCTCCTCCAGGGTGGGAACCTGGTAAACCAGCCGGCCCTGCTTGAAGATGGGCACCTGCAGCTCCTTGGCGGTGAAATTGTAGACGGTCTTTTTCTTCCAGGTGGCCTCCGGGTCAAAAATCTCCAGATCCTTGGTGTCGTCCACGGTCTCATCGTAGACGCACAGGTAATCAGCAATGGCCTTGCCGGTGTCGTTTCCATAGAACCGGTAGAGCTTCTTGAAGTGGGGGTTGGTGATCTTCCCCACGTTCTCGGAGATCTTGATCTTGGGAATGATGTTCCCCTCCCGGTCCTCCACGGCGGCCAGCTTATACACGCCGCCGAACACAGGCTCGGACCGGGCGGTGATCAGCCGCTCGCCCACGCCAAACATGTCGATGCAGGCTCCCTGATGGAGCAGATCCTGAATCAGATACTCATCCAGGGAGTTGGACACGGAGATCTGGCACTCCGTCCACCCGGCCTCATCCAGCATCTGCCGGGCTTTCCGGGTCAGGTAGGCCATATCGCCGGAGTCCAGACGAATGCCGCACTTGGTGATGCCCATAGGCTTCAGAACCTCGTTAAAGGCCCGGATGGCGTTGGGGACGCCGGAGTGGAGGGTGTTGTAGGTATCCACCAGCAAGGTGGCGTTGGTGGGATAGAGCTGGCAGTAGGTCTTGAAGGCCTCATACTCGCTGTCAAACATCTGCACCCAGGCGTGGGCCATGGTGCCCCCGGCCTTCACCCCGTAGAGCTGGTCGGAGATGGTGCAGGCAGTGCCGTGGCAGCCGCCGATGTACGCGGCCCGGGCGCCCAGAATGGCGGCGTCGGAGCCCTGGGCCCGGCGGGAGCCGAACTCCAGGACGGTGCGGCCCTCGGCGGCCCGAACCACCCGGCTGGCCTTGGTGGCAATGAGGCTCTGGTGGTTCACCGCCAGCAGCAGGAAGGTCTCCACCAGCTGGGCCTCAATGGCGGGAGCCCGCACGGTGATAATGGGCTCTCTGGGGAAGATGGGCGTTCCCTCGGGGACAGCCCAGATATCTCCCGTGAAGTGAAAATCCTTGAGATAGTCCAGAAACGCCTCGGAAAACAGGTTCCTGCTCCGGAGATACTGGATGTCCTCCTCTCCGAAGTGGAGATCCTGGATGTAATCAATCACCTGCTCCAGACCGGCGGCAATGGCAAAGCCGCCGTTGTCCGGGCACTTCCGGAAAAACACATCGAAGTAGCAAATGCGGTCCTTATAGCCGCTCTGAAAGTAACCGTTGCCCATGGTCAGCTCATAAAAATCGCAGAGCATGGTCAGATTCAGCTTGTTGTTGGATTTCATGTTCGGCACCTCTTGTCAGGCGATGGCTCGCCTGTTGGTATTGTTATTGATTATATGCAACTTTTGGCGAAATAGCAACCTTTTTTTCATTGACATTTTCTGAGCTGCATCGTATGATCAATCCGGAAAGCGTCTCTTGGCTTTTTTGAAAACTGATTTTGGAGGAATACCGTTATGAATATCACCGTCGGAATGAAGGGCGCCGCCGCCACCCAGGTGGAGCGCTCTGACACGGCCCTGGAGGTGGGCTCCGGGGATCTTCTGGTCTACGCCACCCCCTGCATGGCCGCCATGATGGAGGGGGCCGCCTGCGAGGCCATCGCGCCGGCCCTTTCGGAGGGCCAGACCTCCGTGGGCGTCGCCCTTTCCATCCGCCACACCGCCGCCACCCCCGTGGGCATGGAGGTTCGGGCAGAGGCGGAGGTCACCGCCGTGGAGGGAAAAACCGTCACCTTCCGGCTTACCGCCTATGACGAGGCCGGGGAAATCGGCTCCGGCACCCACCAGCGGGTTCTGGTCACCGCCCAGAAGTTCCTGGACAAAACCTACGAAAAGCTGTAACCGGGAAGTTTTTTGACCAGCCCCTTGGTCTCCCTTTCCAAATTCTCCGAACTATGCTATAATATACAATCATATATGCCACATTGGGCCCTTCTGCCGGCCCGGGAAAGTGAGATTGCCTATGAAACGACTCCGCCCAACCACTAAATTTCACGAAATCATGCTGCTGATTGTCTTTGCGATTGTGGTTTACTCCTTATTTAATAACCTCTCCATCATCAGCAGCGCATTCTGGTTTTTGACCGACCTGTTTCAGCCGCTGATCATCGGCGCCATCCTGGCCTTCTTCCTGAATGTCCCCATGCGGGGTCTGGAGCAGCTGTTTCAGAGAATCCAGCTGAAGCGCAAAAAGAAGGTCCGGGAGCGGCTCAACAGCACCGTCAGCCTGATTATCACTTATGTGGGGAGCTTTCTCCTGCTCCTGATGGTTCTGTACATTCTCATTCCGCAGCTGGTGGAGTCCGTCCCGGGCATCATCGCCTCCATTGAGTCGGCCATGCCCCGGTTCTACCGCTTCCTGGAATCCCACGGCATTGACAGCTCCCAGATTCAGGCCCTCCTCACCGATGTGAACGTGGGCTCCCTGCTGCAGACCGCCATGGACAACTATGAGCAGATCATCGCCACCTCCCTGTCCGCCGTGTCCTCCGTAGCCTCTGTCCTGACTCTGACGGTGACGGGCTTTGTGATCTCCATCTACATTCTGGCCAACAAAAAGAAGCTGACCTGCCAGTTCCGGAAGGTGCTGTACGCCTATGTAAAGCGGCCCATTGCCGACAAGGTGGTGGACGTGGCCGCCCTCACCAACAAGACCTTCTCCAACTTCCTCTCCGGCCAGTGCGTGGAGGCCCTGATTCTGGGGACCATGTTCTTCATCACCATGAGCATTCTGCGGCTCCCCTTCGCCCCGGTCATCAGCGTGTTCATCGCCTTTACCGCCCTCATCCCCTATGTGGGCGCGTTCCTGGGGTGCGTGATCGGCGCACTGCTCATTGTCACCGTCAGCCCCATGAAGGCCCTGATCTTCATCGTGACCTTCCTGATTCTCCAGCAGCTGGAGAACCAGCTGATCTACCCCAAGGTGGTGGGCAGCTCCGTGGGCCTGTCCGCCCTGTGGATTCTGGTGTCCGTCTTCGTGGGCGGCAAGCTCTTTGGCGTGGTGGGAATGCTGTTCTTCATCCCCCTGACCTCCGTCTGCTACTCCCTCATCCGTCTGAACGTCAACAGCCGCCTGACCAAGCGGGGCCTCACCGTAGACGCCTCCACTGTCACCGCCGCTCCCCCGGAGGGGGGCAAACCGGAGGAGACGCCGGAGGCATCCGGGAAATGAGCCCAAGCCGTGCCCCATGGGAACCTGCTTCCATATTACGGCCGCGGCAAAAGCGCCCCCCATTTGTCATCCTGAGCCAAAGGCGAAGGATCTCGTATGCAAGACTTCCAGCACGGAAGCCCGGTGCAGGTGATCCTTCGGCTTGCGCCTCAGGATGACAAGGGAAGCCGCCTCTCCCCTTCTTCACTCAAAAAGGCCGCCTCGTGTGAGGCGGCCTTTTCGCAGTTCATATAAGGGAAACTCAGGCCTTGCCGGCGCAGCCCAGGACGTCCACCAGCTTGTGGCGAACCAGCTCCTTGATGTTGGCGCGGGCGGGCTTCAGGTACTCCCGGGGGTCGAACTTCTCGGGATGGGCGTTGAAGAACTCACGGACGGTGCCGGTCATAGCCAGGCGCAGATCGGAGTCGATGTTGATCTTGCACACGGACAGCTCGGCGGCGTGGCGCAGCTGCTCCTCGGGGATGCCAACGGCGTCGGGCATCTTGCCGCCGTTCTCGTTGATCATCTTCACATAGTTCTGAGGAACGGAGGAAGAGCCGTGGAGAACGATGGGGAAGCCGGGCAGACGCTTGGAGACCTCCTCCAGCACGTCGAAGCGGAGGGGAGGGGGAACCAGGATGCCCTTCTCGTTGCGGGTGCACTGGTCGGCGGTGAACTTGTAGGCGCCGTGGCTGG
>JALETK010000002.1 GCA_022781505.1 Clostridiales bacterium
TTGGTGCTGAGTCCAGACAAGGCCGGCGTATTTGGCAACAGACGCCTGGGATGCAAAGCGGCGGATATCGCCGACCTCGGCGATGATACCGGCGGAGTAGACCGTCCCAATGCCTGGGATAGAGGTCAAGGTGTTGGGGATATAGTCGGAGTCAAAGGAGCCGCCGCCCTTGCCGAAGACCTTCATGACGAGGATCTGGGCATCGGGGGCAGTGCCCACCACCAGAGCGGATTCCAGTGCGGGAACGTAGCCCTCTTCCTGAGGAATGAAGCGGTTGGCGGTAGCGATACCGGCCACATGGGAGCCGTGACCGCCCTGGCTGTCGTTGTCATGGGTCACATCCAGATCCTGGTCAATGTAGTTGTAGGCAAAGGCAATCTTGTCGGACAGGTGCAGCTCCTGGGCCGTCACTTCCTGGCCGGGCTTGGGGTCGCCCTTGTAATCCAGCCAACCTCTGGAGATGTTCAGCTGGGGCAGGACAGAGGCAATCTCCTCCTCATCCAGCAGGTTCAGAGAAGCCATGTAGTCCTCGGTGGACATCTCAGCGGCCTTGGCGTTCTCCTCCAGAGCGTGGAGGTAAGCGCCGTTGTCCATGGACTGATGGTCCGTGTCCAGGCCGGTGTCAATGATGGCAATCCGGGAGCCCGCGCCGGTGTAGCCGGAGGCCCAGGCCTGGGCAGCGCCGGTCATAATGGTGGCGGTGGCGGACTGGGGCTGAGCGGTGCCCTCCTCCACGGCCTCGCAGGGCTCATACCTGGTCTCCAGGAAAACTCTGGAAACACCCTTGGTGGCGGCAATCTTCTCCATGTCGCCGTAGCGGACATTGGCGGAAATAATGTTGCCAGCCAGGGTCAGGTTCCAGACCACGTCCAGCTCACTGCCGATGGCCTTGGAAACCCGTGCCTCCACCGCCTGCTGCTGGGCCAGCATAGCTGCCCTGCTGACCTGGGCCTTCTGATTAGAGGCCAGAGCCATGGTGGAACAGCCCTGCTCCAGCAGGGGCTGGCCCTCCACCACAATGGATACACGGACGATTTCCTCAGGATTCCGTTCCTCTTTTTCTGTTTGAGATGCTTGGTTCTCTTCCAAAGCAAGCTCTGCCGTCACTTCATCCGGAGAAATTTCCTCAAAGGTGACAGTCCTCTCGGAACTGCCGGTAGCGTAGGCAGCCGGAACCAGGCCCAATACCATGGTCAGTACCAGCACCAGGGATAAAATCCTTGTCCATGGCCGTTGTTTCATCTTGTCTACTTCCTTTCGTTATTCTTGTAAAGCTTTGCGTCAGACCGGTTGCAAAGCTTCCTATATCCGGAGTATAGCACAGCTTACAGCTCAAATCAAGTTTTTTGTAGTTTGCATATGCAATTTTGTAAAAAATGACGATAGGCACATTTGGCATTCGATTAGAAAATAGCGTTATTTGATACAACCGGTCAAATATCTGATTAAATGATGCAAGGCAGGGAGAAACCAGGAGATTTCGGATTCCATATCTATGTCTGAGTTGTGTTTGAAGGACGTCTATTACCGCTACAAAGGAAGCTCTCAGGATGTGCTGCATGGTGTGTCATGCCAATTTGAGGCAGGAAGCCTGTATGCCATTGTAGGTCCATCTGGCAGCGGTAAAAGTACGCTGTTAAGCCTTTTGGCTGGGCTTGATCATCCTACAGCAGGAAGTATTACGTTAGATGGTGAGGATATGTGGAATTTAGACCTGGACCGCTGCCGCCGGAAGAACCTGGCAATGATTTTTCAGGCATTCCAGCTGTTCCCGTTGCTGACCGTGTTGGAAAACGTGTGCTTCCCTATGGAATCCAATGCCGTAAAAAAGAAGGAGGCTGTTGTGATAGCGAAACAGCTTCTTGCCTCCGTCGGAATCTCGGAAGAGAAATACAGACGATACCCAACCAACCTCTCCGGCGGCGAGCAGCAGCGGGTTGCTATTGCCCGGGCGCTGTCCTCCGGGGCAGGCATTCTCCTGGCCGACGAGCCCACCGGCAACCTGGACACCGCCAATGGCAACCAAGTAATGGAAATCCTCCTGCGTCTGGCGCACCAGGAAAACCGCTGTGTTATTGTGGTTACCCACGATATGGACATCGCCGCGAAGGCCGATGAGACCTGGCATATGCGAGATGGCAGACTGGAAGCTGAAGATTCTCTCCGACCCCAGCCGTATTGAGATCCTCAAGGCGCTGGGCCAGGGGCCTATGTTCAGCCAGGAGCTGCGGGAACGGCTCTCCCTCTCCCCCGGGACCATCACCCATCACATGAGTCTCCTTGTGGGCGAGGGGTATGTCACCGTCAAAAAAGAGGGGGTCCGAATCCAGTACAGCCTGTGCAGAGAGGGTCTGCAGATCTTCCTGACCGGCCTTCAGACTGCCCTGCTGCAGGATTCATGACCTGTACGGAGCCGCCGGAAAGGCGGATTTCCCCAGCCTTCTCCGCCGCCCTGCAACGATTCCCCGCAGATTAACCCCATTTTTTATAAAACAACCTGCGCTTACCGGAGAGGGCAAACCATCCCGGTGAGCGCAGGTTATTTTTAAGGGCGCAGCATCATGATTAGACATTCTCATTTCCATATGATTCCAGCAGGAACCTCAGGCAAGCGATCTCCCACGCAGGAGATACTCCGTTTCTCATTTACAATTTATTCACATTTATATCTGGGGTGTTTTCCCCCTCCCCCGCATAGGATGCTCTCAGGAGGTGGGGACATGCCGAAGAAAAACTCCATGTTTTACAGTGCCCTTTTGCTGACGGGCTCCAACCTGGCCCTCAGGATGGTATCCATGGGCTTTCAGGTCTATCTCTCCGGCCAGCTGGGGGCTGCCGGGGTGGGGCTGCTGCAGCTGACCATGTCTGTGGCCACCCTGGCCATGACCGCGGCAATGGCAGGAATCCGCACCACCGCCATGTACCTCACCGCCGAGGAAATCGGCAAGGGCCGCCGGGGAGTGGATCGGGTACTGTCCGCCTGCTTTTGTTACAGCTTTCTGTGCAGCCTGGCTGTGGCTCTGGCTGTTTACGGCTTCGCGCCCATGATTGCGGAGCAGTGGATTGGCGATGTGCGAACCGCTGCGGCGCTCCGGATTTTTGCCGCCTTTCTGCCTGTGGTCTGTCTGGGGGGCGTCATGACCGGCTACTTCACCGCTGCCCAGCGAATCCGGGAGCTGGTTGCCGTGGAGGTTCTGGAGCAGCTCACATCCATGACCATTACCGTGGCACTGCTGGCCCGCTGGGCACAGGGGGAGCCCGGGCGGGCCCTGTGTGCCGTGGTCGGCGGCAGCAGCGCCGCCTCCCTCGTCACCCTTATAAGCCTGATGCTCCTTCGGAGGCGGGACCCGGGTTCCCCCAAGAGCACCGGGCCAGTGGCCTCCAGGCTCCTGCGGGTGGCAGTGCCCCTGGCCCTGGCGGATAATCTCCGCATGGGCATCTCCACCGTGGAAAACCTGATTGTGCCCCGCCGTCTGGCACACTACCCCGGCTCCGAGCCCCTGGCAGATTACGGTCAGGTCTGCGGCATGGTATTTCCCGCCATGATGTTCCCAGCCGCCATTTTGTTCTCCCTGGCGGAGCTGCTGATTCCAGAGCTCTCCCAATGTGCCGCCGGGGAGCGCACCAGGCGAATCCGCTATCTCACCTCCAGAAGCCTAAGGGTGGCTCTCCTGTACGGCCTTGCGGCGGGGGGCATGATTTTCACCGCCGCAATCCCCCTGGGGCAACTGCTCTATCACAGCGCCCGGGTAGGAGAGCTTCTTCGCCGGTTCTCCCTGCTGGTTCCCATGCTCTATCTGGACGCCGTCACCGATGCCACGGTCAAGGGAATGGGGCAACAGGTGGCCTGTGTCCGGTATAATACCCTGACCTCCTTTCTGGATGTGGCGTTTTTGTGGAGTCTCCTGCCCCGTTTTGGGCTGGAGGGCTATTTCGCCAGCTTTCTCATCACCCACGCCCTGAACTTTTTCCTGAGCATCCGCCGTCTCATCAAGGTCACCGGCGTCCGTCCGGAGCTGCCTCACGCCCTTCGGGCCCTGGGCGCCTGGGGCATGGCCCTCTGGGTCTGCTCTCTCCTGCCTGGACCCCAGGGCCTGGGAGGCGTATTGTTTCTGGGCGGCAGCTTTCTCGTCGTATTCGGCCTGATCTCAAACCTCATGGGCGTCTGGGGCGCCGAGGATCTTCACTGGCTTCGTGGCCTCATTCATCCCGTTGACAAGAATGCCCCGGCAGCGCTATAATGGAAGCAAATACAAACAAAGGATGTATTCTATATGTATCATTTCCGAAACGATTATTCCGAAGGCGCTCACCCGAAGGTTCTCTCCGCCCTGGTGGAAACCAATCTGCTCTCCACCCCCGGCTATGGTCAGGACGAATACTGCGCCAGGGCCGCCCGGCTGGTGCGGGAGCGATTTGGCTGCCCGGAGGCTGCCGTGCACTTCCTGGTCGGCGGCACCCAGGCCAACTTCACCGCCATCTCTGCGTTCCTGCGCCCCTGGGAGGCCGCCGTGGCCGTGGATACCGGACACATTGCCGTTCACGAGACCGGCGCCGTAGAGGCCCGGGGCCATAAGGTGCTCACCACACCCCATGAAAACGGGAAAATGACTCCCGGGGCCCTGCAGACCCTGTGGGATGCCCACGCCGCCGGAGACCCGGGACACATGGTTCTCCCCAAGCTCCTCTATCTCTCCGACTCCACAGAGCTGGGCACCATCTATACGAAAGCGGAGCTCACCGCTCTGCGCAGGCTCTGTGATTCTCTGGGGATGTATCTGTACCTGGACGGGGCACGCCTTGCCTCCGCCCTCACCGCTCCCGGAAATGATTTGTCGCCAGAAGATTTGCCCGGCCTGTGCGATGCGTTTACCGTTGGCGGAACCAAAAACGGCCTGCTGTTCGGGGAGTGTCTGGTCATCACCAATCCTGCCCTGATGCCCAACTTCCGGTACTGCCTGAAGCAGTGCGGCGGCATGTTGGCAAAGGGACGTCTTCTGGGGGTTCAGTTCGCAGCCGTCCTGGAAAATGACCTGTGGCTGGAGCTGGGCCGTCACGCCAACCGCCAGGCTGCCCGCCTGACCCAGGGGCTTCTGGAAAAAGGCTATCCCCTCTATGCCCCCTCCCCGACCAACCAGGTGTTCCCAGTTGTATCCAAAGCAAAGATCCGGGAGCTGGAACGGGAATTCACCTTTGAGCTGACCGCTCCCATTGACGGCTCCCATGACGCCATCCGTCTCGTCACCTCCTGGGCCACCCCGGACGAAGCTGTGTCCGCTCTGCTGAAGGCGCTGTGACCCTTCTTTCAGGTTGTTGCCGATGCCTTTGTGCCGCCTGTGCTCCGATTGTATGCGCATTTCTTGCTAGCCAAAAGCAGATCACAAAAAACCGCAAAAACCCTCTGTTTGATACAACTTATTCACAAATCCGTCGAGATTTGTTTCCTTCTTGTTCATACTGTGTTCAAAATAGCAGGATAAGATATAGGCGTAAAGGAGATACGGAAGCCGTGAGCCGTATCCTTCCCTTACATACCACCTCCTCTTTATTTCTTCCTCTACTTCCTTTTTCTCTCTCTGATTTCGTTTGCAATGGGTTTCCCCAGCCGAAAGGCTGGGGAAATTCATTTTTTAATGCTCCCGTATAGTGGGAAATTCCACGAGCATTGTATCTTCTTATGTGGCAGGGCGTTGTCCCCTGTCGCATTTTGTGATATAGTACAAAAGGAAGGCCTTCTGGCCGGACATAGCTTTCCCTCCGCTGTTTGATACGCCGGGGGCACACGGATAAGCGTTATGACATTGGCAGGGAGGAAACCACATGGCTGTATACAATAATGAAACCGGCTTTTACGCGCGGGATTCCCAGGTTCCATTTATTGAAGGTGGATTTCCACCCCGCGTGGAACGCCACTATATGAACCGCACACGATTTCTGACAAATTACTGCATTGTACCCGGCTTCATGGTTCTTTGTGGCCTGTTGATTGCCGTTGCCATGATTCTTGTAAACATTGACGAAGAAAAGTACAGTGCCACCGCGATTCTTCTCTTTGCTATTCTTGTGGCCTCCTGTGTGACGCTTTTGGCCATCGTACCAAAAATGAGAAAGCTGGAAATCGCGGAGGAATTGAAACGCTATGATCTGACCCCTGCCCCCTCCCTGCCGGAGGATTCCTGGACGGTGGATGATGAAGGGGTTCGCCTGAAGCTGAGCCAGTATGGGATAGAGGTGAATGAGCAGTTTTACTGGTATAACCATGTATCACCAAAGCTGGCAACCTCCAATTATTTTAATCGAATTTGGCTTGCACTGCAGTTTGGGACAGAGCCTTTAAACTCTGTTTTTATTCCCCTGACCCCGGAAGCCATTGCCGCTGTCAACCAATTTTCCATACCGCTGGAAAACAAGGAGGCATTTCTTTACCTGCTGGAGCACAAGGAAAAAGTATTTCATGAGATTTACAACACCGGTACTTTCCACATTCCTGACAAAGATGCCAGGTAGCGCCCGGCACCAATTCGTACCGAATTCTGCCAATTCCCCTCAAACCAGTCCCCCAGAGCAAATACAACCATCATTAGCGGACAGCGGTGCTTCCTCTCAGAACTTAATGGCTCCTCCCCTCACTCCCCAAGAATGCACCCGTCCGCAATTTTCAAAAAAGCTTCCAGCATAGATCTCCTCCCGCAGAAACCGAATTCGATATCGAAGAAATTCTGTTACTTTATATTCAGCACCATTCATTCATACTAACATAACACATAATTCCTTCTGCAATGAACCAGGTCAGGTTCAGAGCTCCCTTAATTTTTACACTTACCCCCAAATGTGCTATACTCCCCACATCACACCATCCCACTCCCCCTTTCCTCCTGTAGCCTCTCACATCCCGCCCACCCCCAAGCAGCCTCCAATATTCATTGAGAACGCCGCACCGCACATTCGGAAAGAATGCTTTCTTGAATTCTATTTTTTCAAAAAAAGCACTTGACACAGCCCATCATCTGTGCTATTATAATCAGGCACTGAGGATGTGCGGACCAAATATCGCGGAGTGGAGCAGTCCGGTAGCTCGTTGGGCTCATAACCCAAAGGTCGTAGGTTCAAATCCTGCCTCCGCAACCATAAACCCGCCTGATTTAAAGAAATCAGGCGGGTTTTCTCTGTCAAAAAGTTCGAAGTTTTTTGAAGTCAAGTCACTTTGACCCCAATTTGACCCCAATTGCGTTCTGCATATCATTTTAAAATTTCTTTGGCATGAAAAAATCTTTAGTCATTCAAAATAATCTTGGATAAGCTAGCCGCAATACCGAGGCCCATTTTATTTCTTTTGATCATGCTGATTTTTTGCCAGATATACCGTCAGCGCCAGGGCTGCGCCCTTGGCGAACAGCTCCAGGGCTGCAGCTGCAGCCAGGGAAATCATTTTCCTTCTTTTTGCATGACAGCCTCTGTCACGCACAGCAAAGACAGCGTTGCCACAAAGCCAATCACAAACCAATGCATATTCTCTTCACACTCCTTTCACACCCCAATATGGGGATTCTTTCATTTTGATGATCTTTGATTTAAGCGGAGCGGGCTCAATTACGGATATTCCCCACCATAGATCATGTCCTTCAAATCCAGCAGGTCATAGCTCTCCTGGTACAACTCCTGGATTTCCTCAGCGGGGATGCCCATCTGCTCTGCCTGGCGGCCCAGGACGGATAGGTATGCCTCATCCGCTGCAGGCATTGGATACGGCGCCCAACAGCGGTTCCAATTGGGCTGAATCCGGCTGTCATTGAAGCGGCCTCTGGTGACCTCTCCGGTGCAGTCAATGCGGAGAAGCTCCCCCTGATTTACCCACACCGCCTGTCTGTTCCAGGAGATACCTGCAGTGCGCAAAGCCCTGTTCAGAATCTCTGGAGTGGAGGCATAGAGATATATTCCCTGTTCCGGAAAGTGGTAGATGCTCAGAGGGTTGTTTCCCTTGACAAAGCAAATCCTCCCTCTGTCATCCAGAATGGTGATGGTGAAGCTCCCCTCCAGCTCCTCGGCCATGGCCGAAACAGATTGAAGCCCCAGGCTTCCTTGCTGCTGAAGCAGCTGCACCGCTACATAGGAATCCGTTTCAATCTGCGTCACAGGGAAATGATATTTCCACCCGAGAGTCTTTTCGTTGCTGATAACCCCGTTGTGAGCCAGGGCAAACTGGTGCTTCCCGGCGGATCCCAGGAACGGATGGTTGTTACAATTCTTCTCCGCCGGCCCCTGGGTGGTCATTCGAGTGTGGCCAATGACGGCTCTGGCCTCGTCCGGGAAGCGGAATCGCATTCTCTGGGCAGGCTTTGGCGCTTTCCGAATGTGAATCTCTCCCCGCTCAAGCCAGGCAGCCCCTGTGGCATCCGTCCCACGCACCTGCGCCGCCAGAGACAGAGCACGGAACAGAGCCAGCCGCTTTTTGTGACGCAGTACTCCCTTATAATCCAGCAGTCCAAAGATGGCACACATGGCTCACACCTCCTCCTGCTGGCCTACAGGGGCGTTCACATAGAGGCGGCGCTCTTTGAGATAGGTAATCAGCTCCGGCACATCTGCCCCGTCCAGGGACGCCACAAAGCCTGACCAGGACAGATCCTGAATCTCCTCATCGGTAAGAGACGTCGCCGCCTCACAGATGGCATCCACCAGCTGCAAGGCGGCGATCAGAGTACCGTGCCGAAGGGTTCCCCGAAACATTCGGAATTCCACAGTTTCCTCATTGGTGAGGTTGACACAGGCGTACCGCCCGGCGTGGCAGGATTTGGCGTGATCCAGCATCTGCTTGGGGTCATCCTTCCGTCCGTACCGTGCCGCCCACCGCTCCATCTGCCTCTGGGTGCGGCGGCTGAAGCGAAGCAGCTCGTTCCAGTGGGTCTCCACAAAGAACAGGGCCCGGCCAATGGACGCCTCCTGCTGCTGTCGGGTATCTCCAAAGGCCGAACGGTTCACATGGATGTGCAGGCCGCAGGTGTTGGCCTTATGGCTGAGATATCCAAAGCGCACCGCCCGCTCCAGCACCTGCCGCCAGGGCATTTCCTCCCGATGATAGGATAAGGTCATAGGATGGCTCACCAGCTCAAAGCCATCGTTCAGAGAGCCGTCATGCTTGGCATAGAGCCTGTCCTCCCCCTGATTGCCAATCTCCAGAAGAATGGCAGCTCTGTCGGTTCTCTCCCCCGCTCCGTCCAGCTCCAACTCCACGCCATAGTAGCGGGAATCCGCGCCGTGAAACACAGGCTCCGGCTTGTAGGAGTAGCTGTGAATCACCTCGTCTGACACAGCGGCGTAGCAGCTGGGGCAATAGCAGTCATCCTCATCGTCCAGGCACAGCATGTCACCGGACAGCATGATTCGCCCACAGCGGCAGCACTGGCTGTAGTAATCATAATAGCAGTCAGAGCAAAGGGGCAAATCCTCGTCTCCCTGGTTCTGCTCCCGCCAGATTCGCTCCCCACAGTGCCGGCAGACCACCGTGTGCTCCTCCGCGCAGTCGGGACAGATCACCTTCCCGCCCACCTCGTACTGCTCAGGTGGCGAAATCTCCCTGCCGCAGAGCCCGCAAGTTAGAATAGGTTCCATATTCATAACCTCCAAAATAGAGATATCCCCAGAGAAGCGCTGCTTCCTCAGGGATTCCTGATTATGATATATGGTTGAAAAAG
>JALETK010000006.1 GCA_022781505.1 Clostridiales bacterium
TGGCGCTTCGCGCCGGATTGGATTTGAGTGGTGGGATAGGAAGGCGGGTGCGGGTGCAGGGGGTGCGGCGGTTCCGGTGAGGACGCGGGCTTGGTGGGTGCGCCCATGACCTTCCCCCGGTGGGGCAAGCGCGAAGCGCCAATGGAAATGATCCCTTGCCGGTGGCAAGGGATACCACAATTCCAGGTGGCCCGGCGAAGCCGGGTCGGATGAGGGTTGGGGAGCACTGGCGATATGATGGGCAGCCTCGTCCGGAGAGGGCAGGGGTGGACTTGTGCGTTTGGCTGGGGGCTTTCAGGCCGGGGCGGGTGCCGCCCCTCATCCGGCCGCCTTTGGCGGCCACCTTCCCCCGAAGGGGGAAGGTCTCTTGCGCCCCTGGCGGGGCGCGCAAGCCTGCGTCTTGCAGAGGGCTTGGTGGGTGCACCCTAAACCTTGCCCCGAAGGGGGAAGGTCTCTTGCGCCCCTGGCGGGGCGCGCAAGCCTGCGGCTTGCGGGGGGACGGATTGCCACGACCCCTGCGGGGTCTCGCAATGACAAGGGGGGAGCCTGTGCAGCTTGATCGGGAGCGCCAGGGTTCCGGCAGGTACCCGGGAGGGTCATGACCCTCCCGGGCAATGGCAGCTTTCCCTGGCAGCCCCGTCCCAAGGTACCGGCCTCCAAAACCGTCATTGCGAGGAGCGCAGCGACGTGGCAATCCCTCCCCTGTGGAAAATTTATTTTTTCGGTAGACTTCCGGCCTGTTTTGCGGTATGATATGGATACCGATTGTATACAAAGGAGGCATACCATGACTGCAAACGAAATCAAGCAGCTGCAGATTGCGGCCTGCAAGGTTCGCATGGGGGTGATCGAGGGCACCCATGGGGCCAAGGCCGGGCATCCCGGCGGCAGCCTGTCCGCTGCGGATGTGTTTACCTATCTCTACTTCCAGGAAATGAAGGTTGACCCCGCCAACCCCCGGTGGGAGGAGCGGGACCGCTTTGTCCTCAGCAAGGGCCACACCGCCCCGGGTCTTTACGCCGCCCTGGCCCTGCGGGGCTTCTTCCCCTGGGAGGATCTCCCCACCTTGCGCCACATTGACAGCTATCTCCAGGGCCACCCCAATATGAACACCGTTCCCGGCGTGGACATGTCCACCGGCTCTCTGGGCCAGGGGGTCTCCGCCGCAGCCGGTATGGCCCTGGCCGCCAAGTACAAGAAGGAGTCCCACCGGGTGTACACCCTCCTGGGTGACGGTGAGATTCAGGAGGGCCAGGTGTGGGAGGCCTTCATGCTGGCCCATCACTACAAGCTGGACAATTTCTGCGCCATCATTGACAACAACGGCCTGCAGATCGACGGCCGGGTGGCGGACGTCATGAGCCCCTACCCCATCGACCGGAAGCTGGAGGCCTTCGGCTTCTTCACCCAGGTGGTGGACGGTCACGATTTCGAGGCCCTGGAGTCCGCCTTCGCCGCCGCCCGGGAGACGAAGGGGGTTCCCTCGGCCATCATTCTCAAGACCACCAAGGGCAAGGGCGTGTCCTTCATGGAGGACAAGGCCGGCTGGCACGGCAAGGCGCCCAACGACGAGGAATACGCCATCGCCATGGCCGAGCTGAACGCCCGGCTGGCAGAACTGGAGGGGAAGTAATATGGCTGACATGAAGAAAATCGCCACCCGGGACAGCTACGGCAAGGCCCTGGCCCAGCTGGGCGCGGAGCATCCCGACCTGGTGGTTCTGGACGCCGACCTGGCAGGGGCCACCAAGACCGCCACCTTCCAGAAGGCCTTCCCCGACCGGCACTTTGACTGCGGCATCGCCGAGGGAAACATGGTCACCGTGGCCGCCGGCATGGCCGCCGCGGGCCTCGTGCCCTTCGCCTCCAGCTTCGCCATGTTCGCGGCGGGCCGGGCCTTTGAGCAGATCCGCAACTCCATCGGCTACCCCCATCTGAACGTGAAGATCGGCGCCACCCACGGGGGCATCTCCGTGGGCGAGGACGGAGCCAGCCACCAGTGCTGCGAGGACTTCGCCCTCATGCGCACCATCCCCGGCATGGTGGTCATCTGCCCCGCCGACGATGTGGAGGCCAGAGCCGCCGTGAAGGCCGCCTATGAGCACCAGGGCCCCGTGTACCTGCGCTTCGGCCGGCTGGCGGTGCCCGTGTTCCATGAGGAGGACTATGAATTCCGGATCGGCAAGGGCGAGGTGCTGAAGGACGGCTCCGACGTGGCCATCATCGCCACAGGCCTCATGAGCTACGAGGCCCTGACCGCCGCCGGGGCCCTGGAGGCCGAGGGTATCTCCGCCCGGGTGATCAATATGCCCACCATCAAGCCCCTGGACGAGGCGCTGGTGCTCCAGGCGGCGAAGGACTGCGGCAGGGTCATCACCTGCGAGGAGCACTCCGTCATCGGCGGCCTGGGCGAGGCGGTGTGCAGCCTCCTGTCCGAGAAGCTCCCCACCCCCGTGCGCCGCATCGGCGTCAACGACGAGTTTGGTCACTCCGGCCCCGCCGGGGCGCTGCTGAAGCAGTTCGGCCTCTCCGCCGAGCATGTGGCCCAGGTGGCAAGAGAGCTGTGCGGGAAGAAGTAAACAGAATATAAAAGAGGTGTCCCTCCGGGGCGGTTTGCGTTTCAACCGTCCCGAAGGGACACCTTTTATTGCCCGCCAGCCCGGGCCGATGCAATGCTGCCGCATTGCAGGGTACGGATTGCCACGTCGCTGCGCTCCTCGCAATGACGGTTTCGGGAGCCTGATGCGTTGGGACGGAGCTACCAATCAGACCTGCTGCTGCCCGGGAGGGTCATGACCCTCCCCTACAGACGGGCCCCGGAACCTGCCCGTAGGGGAGGGTCATGACCCTCCCGGGCACCTGCCGGAACCCTGGCACTTTCGATCAAACCCACCGCACCCCCAAGCCTGTCATTGCGAACCAGCGCGCACGCTGGTGTGGCAATCCGTTCTCCCTGCAAGCCGCAAGGCTTGCGCGCCCCGCCAGGGGCGCCATACAGGCCCTGGGGTATGACCGGCCTCACGGCCGGTGCAATGCGTTCGCATTGCGGGGGAACGGATTGCCACGTCGCTGCGCTCCTCGCAATGACGGGTTTGGGGGCGGGTGCGTTGGGACGGAGCTGCCAAACAGATTTGCAACTGCCCGGGAGGGTCATGACCCTCCCCTACAGACGCGCCCCGGAACCTGCCCGTAGGGGAGGGTCATGACCCTCCCGGGCACCTGCCGGAACCCTGGCACTTTCGATCAAACCCACCGCACCCCCAAGCCTGTCATTGCGAACCAGCGCGCACGCTGGTGTGGCAATCCGTTCCCCTGCAAGCCGCA
>JALETK010000017.1 GCA_022781505.1 Clostridiales bacterium
TGCCCCACACATGGTACTTTGACACCATCAAAACCGCCACGGAGTGGAATCTGTTCCACGGTGTGGAGACCCACCGCTTTGCGCCCAACGGTACCATGAGCCGGGCCATGCTGGTCGCGGTGCTGTGGCGCAGCGCAGGCGCTCCGGAGCCGGAGCAGGAGGCCACCTTTGTGGATGTTCCCCAGAACAGCTACTATGCAAAGGCCGTGGCCTGGTCTGCGGAGCAGGGCATCGTCCGGGGCGTCAGCGCCGACCGGTTTGACCCCAATTCGCCCATCACCAGAGAACAGCTGGCCGCAATCCTGTACCGGTATACCGGTGTCCTGGGCGCGGACCGCTCCCAGCGGGGAGACCTGAGCGGATTCCCCGACCAGGGCCAGGTGAGCCCCTACGCGAAAGAAGCCATGGAGTGGGCGGTTGGCACAGAGCTGATTCTGGGCGCAGACGGAAAACTGATGCCCCGCTCCAGCGCCACCCGCGCCCAGACGGCCACAATTGTGGTGCGCTTTTTGAATGCCATGGGGGAGGAAAAGGGCTGAGGTTCCGGCGGTGGCTGTGTGCACCCCTGAAAAATATACCGGATGAACCGCAGAAAAATAGACAAGGAGGACGTTTTTGTGGAAATAAAGACAATTGAACGGATTTTTGAGGAGACGGCATGGGTTCGCACCGGGGGTAGCTCCCAGGAGCTGCGGGCGGCGGAGTATCTCCAGGGGGAGTGCCGCCGCTTCGGCTGTGAGGCGGTGCTGGAGCCCTTCCCGGTGGATATGGCCACCATCCGGGCGGAAGGGCTCTGGGTGGACGGGCGGGAGATTCCCTGTAAGGGGTATCTGTGCGCCGGTTCCGCCACGGTGGAGGGGGAGCTGTACTACCTCCGGGACACCAGCCCCTGCTCCCTGGCCCGGTGCCGGGGGAAGATCGTCCTTCTGGATGGCTACCTGGGCTACTGGAAGTATCAGGACCTTCTGGAGAACGGGGCTCTGGGCTTCATCACCTATGACGGCAACGCAAACTACCAAGACTGCGACATCGACCGGCGGGAGCTGCGGAGCTACGTCTCCCAGGGCAGAAAGATCCCCGGGGTGAACATCAACGCCAAGGACGCCATCGCTCTGGTGCGGGACGGGGGGAAGACCGCCAAAATCCTCCTGGAGCAGGAGGAGTACACGGGAGAGTCCCGGAATGTGGTGCTGGATTTGCCCGGCCAGGTTCCGGAGTACATCGTCCTCACGGCCCACTATGACTCCACCTCCCTGTCCCAGGGAGCCTATGACAACATGTCCGGCTGCGTGGGGCTTCTGGCCATGGCGGAGCGGTTTTCCCGGGAGCCCCACCGCTACGGTCTGCGGTTTGTCTGGTGCGGCAGCGAGGAGCGGGGCCTCCTGGGCTCCAAGGCCTACTGCCGGGACCACTCCCTGAAGGACATTGTCCTCAATGTGAATCTGGACATGATCGGCTGCATCATGGGCCACTTCCTGGCCTGCTGCACGTCGGAGGAGAAGCTGGTGCACTACATTGAGTATTTCTCCCGGGAGCTGGGCTTCGGCTGCAAGGTGAATCAGGACGTCTACTCCAGTGACTCCACCCCCTTTGCGGATCAGGGAATTCCCGCCGTGTCCTTTGCCCGGGCCGCGCCCCAGAACACGGCCACCATTCACAACAGCTATGACACCCTGGCGGTCATGTCCCCGGCCCAGATGGTGCAGGACATGGATTTCATCACCGCCTTTGTGACCCGCATGGCCAACGCCGTCAGCTGTCCCGTGGCCCGGAAGATGCCGGACAACATGAAGGAAAAGCTGGACGAGTACCTGGCCCGGAAACGGAAGGATTAAAAATATGGGGGAGGATGCGGCTGCATCCTCCCCCATAATCATGGAGGCCGTTTCTTTATGGCGGCGGGAAAACGCGGGGTGATTGCGTGGGGGACGGCGCGTTTGGGGGGTGCGGGGGGACGGATTGCCACACCAGCGTGCGCGCTGGTTCGCAATGACAGATTCGGGGGTGCGGTGGGTTTGGAGGGAAGTGCGGAGGCTTCGGGAGCCGGGCGGCATTGTCCAGACGCACACGGCCCCTTCGGGGAGTGTGCTGCATCTGGCCCATGGGCTGGGTTTCTGACCGGCGCTGCGGCCTCCTTTCGGGTATAGAGGGGCCTGTCCGGGGGAATACTGTGGTATGTCGGTTTCGGAGGGATGCTTTGTGCGGGCTTGGCGGTATAGTGTGATGTGGTATGTGGGGGGAATGCTGTACACCGGGCTGGAGCTTCTGTGGCGGGGGTGGAGCCATGGGAGCATGTTTGCCGCCGGGGGGCTGTGCTTTGTGCTCATCGGCCACCTGGGAGAGCTGCCCCGGCCCATGCCCTTGCTCCCCCGGGCCGTTCTGGGGGCCGGAATCATCACCGCCGTGGAGCTGGGGGCGGGGCTGCTGGTGAACCGGCAGTTCCGGGTCTGGGATTACCGGCACCTTCCCGGAAACTTCCTGGGGCAGATCTGCCTGCCCTTCACCCTTCTGTGGATTCCCGTGAGCCTGGCCGCCATCTTTGCCTATGACCGGCTCTCCGGGACCCTGTTCGGGAGCCCCCGGGTCCGGTACCGCTGGGTATAAAAAATGGAGGCCACAGCCCTTTGTCGGCAGGCTGTGGCCTCGTTCTCTATTTGGTCGGGTTTCATGCGAGCGCCGTCGGGTTATCCGCAGAATCCTCCACGGCATCGGCACCCGAAACCCTGAGGAATACATACGCCACGCATCCGTTAGCTTATCACAGTCTATGTAAAAACACCATCGAATTCTAGCCCATTGGCATCGCCTCATTTCTGTTGGTTATATTGTACCACGGGGCTGGGCGCCAATCGTGAACAATTTGTGAATAATTACAAAATTCCCTGTGACAATTCAGCCCTTGGCCTGGGGAACGTAGGCCTCCACCGCCGCCTCATAGGTCTGGAAGGGCACCGGGTCCACCAGGCTCTCCCAGGGAAGCTCCGAAGCCGCCCCACAGCTGGGGAAGCACTGCCGGATGACAGCGCACAGGTACAGGGCCTTGGCCTGAATCTCTCCGCCCTGGAAGAGATAGGCGTAGGGGCTGTCCTGCCCGGCGTAGAGATACTCCAGAATCCGGGCCCGGTCCTCGTGGGGGTAGGAGCGGGAGTAGCTGTCCAGGAAGGAGACCTCCGTGGGCAGCAGCCCGGAGGCCGCCGTGTAGGTGGGGTCGCTGAGCTCCTGGCCGGTTTCGTCGAAGTAGGAGTAATAATAGGCGTCCTCCGCCGGCTCGAAGCTCTCCCAATAGCTCAGGTAGGAAATGCCGTCCTCCTGCGAACAGGCGTCAATCCGGCCCTCCATGATGTGCATGAACTCATGGGCCAGGGTCTGACGGAAATAGGGGCCGTCTGCGGCATAGTCCAGGTTCATCACCAGCACCTGAACCTCCTCCCCCGTCCCGGTGAAGCCCGAGGCGGAGGCCAGCCCCTCCCCGTCCACCGGAGAGAGGGAGCCGCTGAGGAAAATCCGAATCTCCTCCACCGGCTCCGTGAGCATCTCCCGGAAGATTCCCCGGGGATACTGCCGGGTAAATTCCAGCAGCTCCTCCAGAGCCAGATGAATCACCAGAGGGTCCGTCTGGGCCTCGCCCCGGTATCCGAAGCTGCCCAAATCCTGGAAGGAGGCCCCCGCCTCCCCGTAAAGAACCTTCATCCCCGTCTCCAGGTGGACGGCAGCTGCCTCCGCCCGGTTTTGGGTCTCCAGCTCCGAGGGGCTCCAGGTTCCGGCCAGGGTTGTGTCCGGCTCCTCCCGGTCATAGGCCCAGAGGTACAGGGCCCCGGTGCCGTCACAATAGACCACCGTATCTCCGCAGACGGCGGCGCAGGTGCTCTCCGCCGCCAGGCTCCAGGTTTTGCTCCAGCGCAGATCCCAGAGGAGCAGCCCGCCCTCCCGGGTCATGAGGGCCATTCCGTCCCGCTCGTCGGCAATCCATCCATCGGGCCAGCCCTCCAGGGTGTACACCTCCTGGCCCCCAAGCCGCCGGAGAAGCCGGGTCTCATCCTGCGTCACCTGCTCCAGGCCGAAGCGGGACAGGAGGGAGAAGCCACTGTCCTCCCGGGGCTCCGCCTCGCCGGTGGCCCAGTCCACCCAGGCCTGGCGGCTCGTTCCGCCATCGTCCGTGTAGGACAGCAGCGCCCGGCCTTCGTGGCTTGCCAGCAGGGAGGAGGCCGCCAGCCCCGTCTCCAGGGGGGCAGCGCTGCCGTCGGAGAGGCTCACCCGGCACACCAGGCCCCCGCCGTAGAACGCGTAATAGTCCCCGTCGGTGCCGAACTGGCCCCAGAGAACCTCCGGGTCCTCCCAGCGCCAGAGGCTCCGGGCCAGGCTGCCGTCAAAGCACTCCAGGCAGGACCCCTCCCCGGTCTGCACCACCACGGCCCCGCTGTCCAGGAGCCGGGCCTGGTTGTCAATCCCCTCCAGGCGCATGACGCCCAGAAGGGCGCCCTCCGGGAGGCTGCGAACCGTCAGCTCCTGCCAGCCCTTCTCAAAGCCAGCCAGCACCAGAACTCGGTCCGAAATGCCGGACATGTCCTCAATCCAGTCCCCGGCCACCTGGGTCAGGTACGCCGGGTCCGGCGCCGGGGCCGTTCCTTCCGTGGGAGCGGTTGTGGCCTGGGTGGTGGAGGGGACAGTCTCCGGAGCCGGTTCTCTCACGCAGCCTGCCAGCAGCGCCAGCGCCAGGAGCAGGGCCAAAGTCCATCTTCTCTTCATCCGCAGCCCTCCTTCCGGGGTTTTTCCTGATTGTACCACACCCAAGTGGAATTGTGTAGTCCTTTTTATCATTCCGCTTTCGGCAATTCTCCCGTGGCGTTTGATTCACCATGCCTCAGTTTCAAAAACTTGGGTAACGGCAGAAGAGGGGGAGATATTGACAGGGCGGGGAATCTGTAGTACCGTTATTCAGGCGGCGGTCAGTCCGGAGCCTGGCCGGACAATTACCCAATATACGCCGTAGGGAACAGTCTTGACCAGGGGTGTTGATTGCGGTTACAAATTGGTTACAAAAGTTGCGCTGGCGTGGGAGCGCCCAAGCCTTCCCCCGGGGGGAAGGTGCCTCAGTGCGCGCACTGGGGCAGATGAGGGATGGCGACAGCTTCCAAGTCGGAATGCAGTTTCTCAGTCGGGGAAAGCCTCTTCCTGATTTTCGCAGGTGCCTTCCAGTCGCAACATTTCACCGTTCCTCATCCGTCAGCCACAGGCTGACAGCTTCTCCCCGGGAGAAGCCATTGGGCGCTCCCGCGCCAGCGGGTTGCAGGGTAGCTTGGCGTAACGTATGACAATCTGTAACCCGAATCAACAGGCTTGGTCAAGACCGTTCTTTACGGTGTGGAAAACGGGTGTATCCTTTTTTCGTCACCGGACAGGGAGCTGCGGAAGGGGCGCCCCTGCCTTAATATTCTTTTAAGTTCCCCTGAAAGAAATTGATTTTCCTCCCCGGCCTGTGGTAGGATATACTGGACCCGGACCGGGCAGA
>JALETK010000044.1 GCA_022781505.1 Clostridiales bacterium
AGTGTACAATAAAATCCTTGCTTGCGCAAGGATGGATTCAAACGCTTTCCTTCACACGCGAAGCGTATATCGCCTGTTTCCCCAGGGAACGGATATCATTTCAATGATATATCGCTTGCACGATATGATATACGGCTGACGCCGCATGATATACTTGCTGCGCAAGCATGATATAATATCCGTTCCCATCATACGCGAAGCGTATATCATCTGCGAAGCAGATATCATACCGTCAGGTATATCGCCTGCTTCCGCAGGGAACGGATATCATTTCAATGATATATCGCTTACGCGGTATGATACATCGCTTACGCGATATGATATACGGCTGACGCCGCATGATATACTTGCTGCGCAAGTGTGATATAATATCCGTTCCCTCCATACGCGAAGCGTATATCATCTGCGAAGCAGATATCATACCGTCAGGTAGATCGCCTGTTTCCGCAGGGAACGGATATCATTTTAATGATATATCGCTTACGCGATATGATATACGGCTGACGCCGCATGATATACTTGCTGCGCAAGCATGATATAATATCCGTTCCCTCCATACGCGAAGCGTATATCATCTGCGAAGCAGATATCATACCGTCAGGTATATCATCCGTTTCCGCAGGGAACGGATATCATTGAAAAAAAGTCACTTTTGTCCGGCGGACAAAAGTGACTTTTTTCATGGTGCAGGAGATGGGACTCGAACCCACACGGCGGTCGCCACACGCACCTCAAACGTGCTTGTCTACCTATTCCAACACTCCTGCGTTCTTGACGCTTGGTTATTATACTGGCTTATTCCCGATTTGTCAACCCTGTTTTGGAAATTTTCCATTTTTTCTGAGACCGGGCTGACCCTGGGGCCAGCCCGGTCTTATACGGGGGGTTATTTCATCAGCTTGCAAACCAGCTCGGAGTAAGCCATGGGGTCTTCCAGAGGCAGGTCTGCCATAAGGAGGGCCTGGCCGTACAGCAGCTGGGCGTAATCCTTGGCCTTCTCCGGCTCACCGGTGACGGCGGCCTCCAGGGCCTTGAAGGCGGGATGGTCGGCGTTCAGCTCCAGAATCCGGCCGGGGGTGAAGGCGAACTCCGGGTTCACCCGCTTCATATACTTCTCCATCTCGAAGCTCATGCCGGCGTCGGGGGTCAGGCTCACAGGGTAGCTGCCCAGGGAGCCGGACAGGCGAACCTCCTTCACCTTGTCTCCCAGGGCGTCCTTTACGAAGCTCAGCACGTCCTTCAGGCTCTCGGCCTTCTCCTGGGTCTGCTTTTTCTCCTCCTCGGTCTCCAGTCCCAGGTCATCGGTGGTGACGTTGCAGAAGTCCTTGTCCGCGTACTTCATAAGGGTCTGGGGGATGAACTCATCCACATCCTCGGTAAAGAGCAGCACGTCGTAGCCTTTGCCGCTGAGGGTCTCCACCTGGGGGAGCTTGGCCAGGCGGTCCTTGCTCTCGCCGGGGGCGAAGTAAATCTTCTCCTGGCCCTCGGCCATGGCGTCCACATACTCCTGGAGGCTGATGAGTTTGCCCTCCTTGTGGGACCAGAACAGCAGCAGATCCTGGCAGGCCTCCTTGTGGGCGCCGTAGTCGGAGACGGTGCCATACTTCAGCTGACGGCCAAAGGCGGCGTAGAACTTCTCATAGGTCTCCCGGTCATCCTTCATGAGATCCACCAGCAGGGACTTGACCTTCTTCTCCAGGTTCTTGGCGATGAAGGTGAGCTGGCGGTCATGCTGGAGCATCTCACGGCTGATGTTGAGAGACAGATCCTGGGAGTCCACGATGCCCCGGACAAAGCGGAAGTGGTCGGGCAGCAGATCCTCGCAGTTTTCCATAATGAGCACACCGGAGGAATACAGCTGCAGTCCCTTCTTAAAGTCCTTGCTGTAGAAATCATAAGGAGCCCGGCCGGGGATGTACAGAAGGGCCTTGTAGGTGACCGCGCCCTCCACGCTCAGGTGGAGATGGGCGGTGGGCTTTTCGTAATCATAGAACTTTTCCCGGTAGAAGGTGTCGTACTCCTCATCGGTGACGTCCTTCTTGTTCCGTTGCCACAGAGGAATCATGGAGTTGAGGGTCTCCACCTCCGTGTACTCCTCGTACTCCGGCTCCTTCTTGGCGTCCTTCTCCTCCTGGGTCTGCTCCTTCTGACGGGACTTGGTGACCTCCATGCGGATGGGGTAGCGGATATAGTCGGAATACTTCTTAATGAGATCCCGCAGCTCGTACTCCTCCAGGAAGCGGCTGTACTTCTCATCCTCCGTGTCGGCCTTCAGCTTCATAATCACATCGGTGCCGGGGGTCTCTCTCTGGGCGGGCTCGATGGTGTAGCCGTCGGCGCCGCTGGACTGCCACATCCAGGCCTCCTCAGAGCCGTACTTCCGGGAGATCACGGTGACGGTGTCCGCGGCCATGAAGGCGGAGTAGAAGCCCACGCCGAACTGACCGATGATGTCCACATCCTCGCTCTTGTCCATGTGCTCCTTGAAGTCCAGGGAGCCGGACTTGCAGATGGTGCCCAGGTTCTCCTCCATCTCCTCCCGGCTCATGCCGATGCCGTTGTCGGAGACGGTGAGGATGCCGTACTTGGGCTCCCGCTTGATGGTGATGGCGAAGTCGTCCCGGTTCAGGCCCACCTTTTCATCGGTGAGGGCCTGATAGGCCAGCTTGTCCATGGCGTCGGAGGCGTTGGAGATGATCTCCCGCAGGAAAATTTCCTTGTGGGTGTAAATCGAGTTGATCATCAGATCCAGAAGCCGCTGGGATTCCGCTTTGAATTGTTGCTTTTCCATGTAATATAACACATCCTTTGATGATTTTTACGGAGTTAGCACTCGCAATGTAAGAGTGCTAAACCATATTATAGCCCCATTTCAGAAAATTTCAAGGGGGTTATGAAAAAATTTATATTTATTTCCCGGGGAATTTGTGGTAGACTTAGAAAGAGTATGATTGGGAAAGGAATTTGACATGATTACAGTCAACAATTTAAGTATGCAGTTCGGCGGCCAATGGCTGTTCCAGCATGTGGATCTTCAGTTCACCTCCGGGAACTGCTACGGCATCATCGGCGCCAACGGCGCCGGAAAGTCCACCTTCCTGCGGATTTTGTCCGGGGAGCTGGACTCCACCTCGGGAGCCGTCACCATGAAGCCCGGGGTTCGTATGTCGGTTCTGAAGCAGAACCAGTTTGCCTACGATGAATTTACGGTGCTGGACACGGTCATCATGGGCAATGAGCGGCTTTACAGCGTGGGGAAGGAGAAGGACGCCCTCTATGAAAAGCCGGACTTCTCCGACGAGGACGGTCTCCGGGCCTCGGAGCTGGAGGCGGAATTCGCGGAGCTGGGAGGCTGGGAGGCGGAGTCCGACGCCAGCCAGATTCTCCAGGGCCTGGGGGTTCCCACGGAGCTGCACAACGATCTCATGGCAGACACAGACCCCCGGCTGAAGGTGAAGGTGCTCCTGGCCCAGGCGCTCTTCGGCAACCCCGACATCGTCATGCTGGACGAGCCCACCAACAACCTGGACATCGAGTCCATCAACTGGCTGGAGGACTTCCTCCTGGACTTCCCTGGCACGGTGATCGTGGTCTCCCACGACCGCCACTTCCTGAACACTGTCTGCACCCACATTGTGGATATTGACTACGGCAAGATCAAGATGTATGTGGGCAACTACGATTTCTGGTACGAGTCCTCCCAGCTGGTGCAGTCCCTGCTGAAGAACAAGAACAAGCGGAACCAGGAGAAGATTGAAGAGCTCCAGGCCTTCATCGCCCGGTTCGCCGCCAATAAGTCCAAGAGCAAGCAGGCCACCTCCCGGCGAAAGCTCCTGGACAAGCTCTCTGTGGAGGAGATTCCCTGCTCCACCCGCCGGTATCCCTTTGTGGGCTTCCAGCCGGAGCGGGAGCTGGGCAAGGATATCCTCACGGTGAAGAACGTCTCCAAGACCGTGGACGGAGTGAAGCTCCTGGACGATGTGTATTTCTCCCTGGGAAGAACCGACAAGGTGGCCCTGGTGGGCGAGAACGAGCTGGCCCAGACCACATTGTTCAAGATTCTCATGGGGGAGCTGGAGCCCGACGAGGGCAGCGTCAAGTGGGGCGTGTCCACCTCCCGCAGCTACCTCCCCAAGGACAACTCCGAGTATTTTGAGGGCTGCACCATGGAGCTGGTGGACTGGATTCGCCAGTACTCCGCCAAGAAGGACGATGTGTATCTCCGGGGCTTCCTGGGGCGGATGCTCTTCTCCGGGGAGGACGCGTTCAAGCCTGTGAACGTCCTGTCCGGCGGCGAGAAGGTTCGCTGTATGCTGTCGAAAATGATGCTCTCCGGAGCCAATGTGGTGCTGCTGGATCAGCCCACCAACCATCTGGACATGGAGTCCATCCAGGCGGTGAACAAGGGCCTCATGGCCTTCCCCGGGGTGGTGCTCCTGGCCAGCCACGACCATGAGCTGCTGCAGACCGTCTGTAACCGGGTCATCGCCTTCCAGCCCAACGGCACCATCATTGACCGCCTGGGCACCTACGACGAGTACCTGGCCTGGATGGAAGAACAAAAGAAGAAATGAGGGATTACCCATGGATGAAAAAAAGCTGATTGAACTGGAAGACTGCCCCGATTGCCGGGGCATGGGCGTACTCTCCCATGAGGGCGGCTGGTGCGTCTATGTGGAGTGCGTGGACTGCGGGGCCCACACGGTCTATGTGGAATACGCCAATGAGGCGGAAAAAGAGGCCGCAGAGCGGCAGGTGGCCTCCATCTGGAATCGGGGCAAGGTCATTCACATGAGCCCCGGAGAATAAGCCGGTTTTTGAAAAGGAGGGCGCACCAAGTTTCTGGAGTGGTTTACCTCTGACAATGGTTTCATGAAAGCGCTTCTGATTGGTTCCTTTCTGCTGCAGGCCGTGAGCCTGTGTTCCATTGCCCGAAGACGTCGGCTTTCCTGCCCGTGGCTGGCCTGGTTTCCCATTGCCAGCGGCTGGGTTCTGGGAAATCTGTCGGACGATTATCAGAAAAAAGTCCGCAAAAAAATCCGTCATAAGCGGCGGGTACTGCCTGCCCTGGAGGGGGCCATCGCCTTTACGCTCCTGGCCAGTGAGAAGATTCTGGACTGGCTCCTGGGCTTTTGGGCCCGGCACATTACGGTTGCGATTTGCGCCACTCAGCTCCTGGTGCTGCTGCTTCTGTGGCAGATTTACCGCCTGCGCTGCCTGTATGACGTCTATGAGTCCTGCAGCCCGGACTCCAGCGTGGCGTTTTTGATCTGGTCCGCGGTGATACCACTGCTCATTCCCTTCTTCCTTCTGGCAGACCGCAAGAGCAGCTTCGGAATGCACCGCCGGGAGGCGCCCTATGCAATTCCCGTGTACCGCCCGGAGACGCCCCAGGAGAACCAGGAACTTCCCACGGAGGAGTCTGTCCCAGGGCAGGAGACTTCCGAAGAGGAGCCTGCCCCGGAGCAGGGAACTGCCACGGAGGAACCCGTCCCGGAGCGGGAGTCTGCCACAGAGGTGCCTGTCCCGGAGATGGAGCAGCCGGAGCGGGAAGAGATGCCGGATAAGCCTTCAGAGGAGGAGAGCGATGTTATATCAGAATCATGACATGGAGATGGTAGTTGCGGGGATTGTGCTGATGATTCTGGCGCTTGTGCTGGTGGCTGGTCTGATTCTTGCGGTGCTGTCCGCCCTGGCCCTTTACACCATTGCCAAGCGCCGGGAGATTGCTAATCCCTGGCTGGCCTGGATTCCCCTGGGGCAGGCCTGGATTTTGGGGAGCATTTCTGACCAGTATCAGTTTGTGAGATGGGGCCGCTTCCAAAGCCGCCGGAAGGTTCTTCTGGGCCTGGGAATTGCTTCCATGGTCCTGTCCATTGGATTTGCTGCTTTTTCCAGGACGTCGGTGGTTGTGAGCGGAGGGAGCGAATCGCTCTACCGCTATTCCTATGGGTATTCGGAGAACCTGATCAGCGTCCTTTATCAGGTGGCGTTGATTGGAATTTCCATTGCCACGGCGGTATTTCACTATATCTGCCTGTACAATCTGTTTCGTTCCAGCAACCCCCGGAATGCTTCGGGCTTTTTGGTGCTGTCCATCCTGATCTCCGTTACGGAGCCCTTCCTTCTGTTCAGCAACAGAAAGCGGGATTGGGGGATGCCACCACGCCGGGAGCAGATTCCGCAGCCGGGCTGGAGTCCCCAGGGGCCGGAATTCTGACGGCCAATCACTGCCTGAATTTGCCATTGAGAGAGAAACACCCCGGGAAGCGCTCCGGGGAGCAGGAGGAAGAAAATGAAATACTGCCCATTTTGCGGATTGCAATGTGAAGACGGAGCCCGCTTTTGCGGAAATTGCGGGTACCAGTTTGGCGCGGAGACGGAAGCGCCCCGGCCAAAGCAGAAGAAAACGGTTCTGATTGGGATTCTGGTTGCCCTTGGAATCATTGCCGCCGCAGTTGCGGCAATCCTCCTTCTCACCGGCAGGGACGGTGCCCGGAAAGAGCCCACCACCGTGACCTCGGAGCCACAGGAGACGCTCCCTTCGGAGACCATCCCGGAGGAGACGACGGAGCCGCAGGAGACGGGAGCACCGAAGATCTCCGTGCCGGAGTTTGAAATGCAGGAGGAGACCATTGAGTTCCGCCTTTCTGACGGCACGCTGTACTATTCCAATACCATCCAATATCCCTATTTTACCGGAGCTTCCGAGGCGGAGGCGAAGCTGAACCGGCGGTATTCCGACACCATCAAAAGCTGCAAATCCAACGACACCGATTTTGACGAGGCCTATCGGACCGCCCAGGAATGGGGAGATCCCTCCCAGTATTTGCCGTTCTATGATGATATCACGGCGGAAGTGGTCTGCAATGAAAGAGGCGTGCTTTCTGTGAAGGAGGTCTACGCTATGTGGTCCGGCGGAGCCCATGTCTACTATTACGAGACGGGACTCAACTATGATATCCGCACGGGAGCGGAGCTGACCCTTTCGGATATCCTCCAGGGAGAGGAGGACCAGGTCAACAGTGTTCTGAGATTTTATTTTGCGGAGGCCCTTTGGGAGCCGTCGGACAATGAAATCTCCTCTCTGAGGGAGTATACGGCCTTCACTCTCTCCGGAAATGGCCTTTGCTTCTACTATAATGTGGGAGACGCTGCGCCCCGGGTCGAGGTGGTGATTCCCTATACAAGCGAGGATACTTATGCCATTTCCGCCCAAGAGCTTCTGGAGCGGCTGCGGGAGCCGAAGGAGGAAACAACCCTGGAGGGCTATGCCGATGCCGTGGAGCAGGCAATGGAGGAGATGTACAACGTGTACAGCTTCGCCAAGGGAGATGGTGTCCTCTACGACCTTGACGGCGACGGAATCCAGGAGCTGATCGTGGTGTACTTTGCCAAAGTAACCTACAATGACATGCCGGATATCCCGGCTGCCGTGTACAGCGTCTATACCATGTCCGGCGGCGCTGTGGCGCCGGTGGTGGAGAAAGAGCTGCTCTTTATTGACGCAGGTGGCCCCACAGGTTCTGTTTCCGTTGTGGAAAAGGGCGGAAAGGTGTTCCTGGCGGTTAACGAGGAGAACGGAGGCGCGGATGAGACCGGTCTTCTCCGGGGCGGGAATTGGTATTTGTATTCCCTCCAGGGAGCGGAGCTTACGTTGGAGGAAACCATCGGTTATCGGTTCCATACCAACTGGGAGAACAACGAGGATAAAATCATCTATGAGGACAGCAGCGCAACCATCAACGGAAAGACAGAGCCCTACACCGCCCTGGAGGATTGGTTGGCCGGCCTGTCAGAGCTGGCCGTGGCAAAGGCCTGGCCGGAGACCGACGGCCTCCAGGCGCTCCTGAATCAACTGTCATAGGTTAAAACGCCAGCCCCTGCCTGGGATAAAAAGCTTTTGTACCGCAGGGAATTGTCTTGACCGTTCCGCCGGGCTGAAAGGCCGGCAGGAGGATGGCGGGGCGGAGAAACCTGTGGTGCGACTTGCTGAAAGAGCAGCGTAATTCCGGGGACTTTCGGAACGGTCAAGGCCGTTCCCTACGGCATATATGGGTCACTGACCCGGGGGCAGGTGCCCATTGAAAAAGACGGGAAACCGTTCATCCAAAGGCAATGTCCTTACTGCGCCCTGAACCGCATGGGCAAAAAAGCATGGGCTCACGCAAAACTTTGCTTTGCGTGAGCCCATGCTTTATCATTGCCGCCTGCCCGACATTACCGGGTCTGCTCCTCTGACAGATGCCCATCCCGCATTTTAAAAATCCAGTCCGCCGCCTCCGCCACTGCCGGGTCGTGGGTGACGATGATCACGCAGCGGTTTTCCTCGTGGGCCAGCCGGTGGAGAATCTCCACAATGTTCCGGCTGTTCTCGCTGTCCAGGTTGCCGGTGGGCTCGTCGGCCAGAATGATATCACTTCCCATGGTGAGGGCCCGGGCGATGGCTACCCGCTGCTGCTCGCCCCCGGAGAGCATGTTGGGAAGCCGCCGGAACTGCTCCTCCCGGAGCCCAACGGCCAGAAGGTTTTGCCTCGCCAGCCCGTCTGCCGCCTTTTTGCCCATGCCCCGGATGTACATGGGGTAGGCC
>JALETK010000052.1 GCA_022781505.1 Clostridiales bacterium
GATCTCGTCCGGCAGGATGGAGGGGATCAACAACAAAATCAAAACCCTACGCCGCCAGGCTTATGGATTTCCTGATGATGAGTATTTCTTCCTCAAGTTGATTGATTCTAGTAGACGTGGGTATGTCAGGAACCCTGTATCGCACAAACTTTTTCATTGAGGCTAAAAAAACAGTCCGGTGGAGTGTTTTTAGGCCGTGGGAGAGTCCCTTTTTCTCCGGGCATACCCTTTGTTTGTAAAGCGCAATGCCTCACGATCGGTGTAGGCACAACCTCGCTTGCTCCATAGCGGCACACTCCCCTACCAAGCACGCTTAAGTTCGTGACATTGATGATATTCTCCCCCTCCCACAATTGCGATTCTTTTGTCCAAAATCGATTTCCGCCGCCAACCGCCTCCAAAAGGAGATTGACAACCAAAAGGGATATGCTAGAATGGCACCGGAGGGCCTGCTGATGGGTGGGCTCCGAAAACAGGCGTTGCCTGAACAGGAGATTGGTATTTATGAATCCATTCAAAGTTTTTCTGATCTATCACAGTCACATTGACATCGGCTACACCGAGCGGCAGGAGAAGATGGCCATTTATCAGGCGGATTTCATCCGGCAGGCGGTGGACTGCGCTCTGTCCCCCCGCCAGGCGGGCCGGGATGCCCGGAGCAAATTCAAGTTTACGGCGGAGGGCTTCTGAGCCGTGGAGCAGTACCTCAAGCGCTACGGCCAGGAGGGAAAGCAGCGGCTGATTCAGGCGGTTCAGAGCGGTTACTTTGAGCTCACCGGGGGCTATTTCCACATGGCGGAGCTTCTGGACTACCGCAACCTCTCCCACTCCCTGGACTATGCCTCCGATTTTATTAAGGAGAACGGCCTGACCCCGGTGGACGTGGCCGTTTCCTGCGACGTCAACGGCTTCTCCTGGGGCTTTGCGGACGCCCTGTACGAGCACGGCATCCGCTTCCTTTCCACCAACATCAACACCCACCACGGCGGAGCGCCCTTCAGAAAGCCCCTGATTCCCTTCTGGTGGGAGAGCCCCAAGGGAGAAAAGCTCCTGGTCTGGAACGGCCTGACCTATCACCGGGCCAACTGCCTGGGCCTCCTTCCGGATGTGGCCCCGGGGGGAAATCCCGGCATACCCGGCATGAAGTGGATTGACGAGCCCTATGTAAAAATCGAAAACAGCGACTTCGCCTATTCCCGTCTCAGGGAAATGGTTCAGGTACTGAAGGACGGGGGATATCCCTATGATTTCGTCCCCCTGATGGGCTCCGGCCTGTGCACCGACAACAGCCCCGTGGGCGACGCCCACTGCGACCTGATTGCCGAGTTCAACGAAAAGCACAGCGGCGAGATCGAAGTCCAGACCGTAACCATGAAGGAGTTCTTCCAGTACCTCACGGGACAGGGCCTGGAATTCCCCACCTATTCCGCCGACTGGAATGACTGGTGGACGGACGGAGTCCTCTCCACCCCCAACGAGACCCGGCTGTTCCGGAACGCCCAGCGCACGGAAGCCCTGGTCTGCAAGCTGGACCCCCAGATGTCCGTTGTAACCCCGGCGGAGCACGAGGCCATTCAGAACACCCTGATCACCTACGCGGAGCACACCTGGGGCCACTCCCACTCCCTGGAATGCCCCTACAATCTCCTGGTCACCCAGCTGGATCTGCGGAAGGCAAAGCTGGCCATTGACGCGGACGTCATGGCCTCCACAGCCCTGGACAAGGTCTCCCGGGCCCTGGGTGAGGGGGAATTTGCCACCTGGCGGCCCTGGATCTACCATGTGATCAATCCCCATCCCTTTGAGAAGAAGGATGTGGTCTATCTGCCCTCGGATTTCTGGGAGGACATCCATTTCTCCCGGCAGGGCTTCCGGGTTGTGGACGAGGCAGGGAACGTCCTTCCCTCCCAGCGCACCTTCACCATGCGGGGCTCCATGATTGCCTGCACAGTCCGGCTGAAGCCCCAGGAGAAGAAGGTGCTCCGCCTGGTCTTCGACCCGGAGCTGCCGGAGGAGCATCCTGCCGTGAATCAGGCGGTCACCCAGCCGGGCACGTTTGAAAACGCCTCCTATGAGATTCAGTATGGGCCCGACGGCATCACGTCAGTGCGCTGCAAGGCCACCGGGGAGGAGCTTTTGGACCCCAATGCCCCGGGCCTGGGCGCGCCGGTGTATCAGATTTTCCCGGGGGCAAGCCGGTGGGATGCCGCAGGCTTCGGATACAGCAAGCGGGTGAAGCCTCAGATGGAAATTCACCACCCCGAGCTTCTCTCCTTTACCCTGGTGGAGCGCGGCCCGGTGTTCACCCACCTGAAGGCGGTTTACCGCATCCAGGGGGCAGTGGAAGCCGCCACGCACTTCTACCTGTACGAGGGACTTCCCAAAATCCAGATCACTGCAGAGATCTCCAAGGAGCTGGTTCGGGACCCGGAGGGAATGTACATCTGCCTCCCCTTCCAGGCAGAGGAGGGAACCTGGTTCCTGGACAAGGCCGGGGCCTTCTTCCGGCCGGGTGAGCAGCTTCCCCTGGGCTGCTACGATTACTATGCCGTGAACCGGGGTCTGGTTCTGGCCGGGGCCCGAACCGGCCTTGCCATCAGCACCCTGGACAGCCCCCTGGTCACCATCAACGGCCTGAAGCTGTGGGACTATACCACCAGGGCAGACACCCAGGGGCCGGTTTACTCCTGGCTGTGCAACAACAAGTGGGAGACCAACTTCCGCACCCAGTGCGCAGGCTACCTGGAATCCCGGTACGTCATTGAGCTCCTCCCCAACCTGAGCCAGGCCAAAGACGGGCTCCACGCCCTGGAATCCAACGAGCACGACCTGCTGGTAGTCCGCAGCTGAACAGGCTCCGCCTTCCCCCACTCTGCCGCGCCTGACCATTTTCCCGAAAAAAATATCCCCCGGGGAGGCTTGCGGGATGGTTTTGGCTCTGGTAGAATGAGCATGTCAGTTACACACGGATTCCTTCTGTATGCCGCCGCACCTTGGGGAAGAGGTGCGGCGGCAGTTTTTTCCGCCCCGCAATCATCATGCGTTTTTCGCCACAATGAATGAAGGTCCTCACTTGTCATCCTGAGGCGAAGCCGAAGGATCTCACGCACCGGCCACCCCCGTCGAAAGCCTTCGCTGTAGGCTCAGGATGACAAGCCGGGAGTGCAGCAGTTGTTTCATAACAATGGGCATCCGGCTTTCACCCACGGGACCGGCACATCCGGTCATAGCTCTGCTCCCTGGTTGTGTGTGATGTTTGGCCTGTGGAAAACTCCTTGGGCCTGGTGGAAAATTCGACGGCGTGTCTGAAAATTCCCGTATATTCGGCCCGTTTCGGTTTACGATAATGTGGAAATCCTTCCTTTGCACAGGGAGTTTTCCACATTCTCCACAGGGTTTTCCACAGTTGTTCACAGGGACTCCACCGGCCGGAGGTTGGAAGTTTTCCGGATTTGGTAACAGAGTGTTAACATTTCCGTTTCAATTCCCCACACCGCCTCCGTTTGACATAATCTCTATACATTCAATCCGCCTTATACGGCACGGCAGGACAAATCCCGCATAAATTTCAGGGACTTATCCGGAAAAAATGCCTGAAAACAGGGTTTTTACCGAGCTTTCAGGCATTATTTCATATTCTCCCGAAAATGGCTCACAGGGCCTCTCCCAGGATGGATTTGGTGGCATAGGCGTTGAGGCTCATGTCCGCCACATGGCCTGCCAGATATTCATAGTACCCCTGGGCGCCGATCATGGCCCCATTGTCTCCACAGAGCTTCAGAGGTGGCATGTAAACGGCGGCGCCCGCCTGCTCCGCCGCGGCCAGGATGTCCCGGCGGATGCGGGAGTTGGCCGCCACGCCTCCGGCCACGGCGAGCTTTTTGTAGCCGGTGCCCTTCAGCGCCTCCATGGCCCGGGGCACCAGGGTGTCCGACACGGCGGCGGAGAAGTCCGCGCACAGATCCTCCACCACAATCTCCTCCCCCTTCTGCCGGGCGTTGTGGATGAGGTTGATGGCGGCGGTCTTGAGGCCGGAGAAGGACATGTCCAGGGGATTGGCCCCGGCTCTGGCTCTGGGAAGTGGGTAGCGGCCCTCCCTTCCCGCCTGGGCCCGCCGGTCCAGAGCGGCGCCCCCGGGGTATGGCATATCCAGCACCCGGGCCACCTTGTCAAAGCACTCCCCTGCTGCGTCGTCCAGGGTGGTCCCGAGGATTTTCATTTTGGTATAGTCCGCCACATCTACCAGCATGGTGTGACCTCCGGAGACCACCAGGCACAAAAAGGGAGGCTCCAGCTCCGGGTATGCCAGGTAGTTGGCGGCGATGTGCCCCCGGATGTGGTGCACGGGGATGAGGGGCACCCCCAGAGAAAGGGCGGCGGCCTTGGCAAAGTTCACGCCCACCAGCACCGCGCCGATGAGGCCCGGGGCATAGGTCACCGCCACGGCGTCAATCTGCCCCCGGGTGAGCCCAGCCTCCCGAAGAGCCTGATCCGCCAGACCGTAGATGGCCTCAATGTGCTTCCGGGAGGCAATCTCCGGCACCACGCCGCCGTAAATTCTGTGTAAGTCCACCTGGGAGGAGATGCAGTCCGTGAGCACCCGGCGGCCGTCTTCCACCAGGGCCACGGCGGTCTCGTCGCAGGAGGACTCCACTGCCAAAACAATCATACGTCCCACTCCTTTCGGAGGATGAGCGCATCCTCCCTGGGCTTCAGATAATAGCCGGGGCGGCGGCCCACCTGGGCAAAGCCCAGGCTCTCATAGAGCTTCCGGGCCGGGGCATTGGAGGCCCGCACCTCCAGGGTCAGGCTGTGCACCCCATTCTCCCTCAGCCGCTCCGCGAGGGTCAGAACCAGAGCCCGTCCGATTCCCTGCCGCCGGGCCTCCGGGGACACGGCCAGATTCATCATATCCGCCTCTCCCAGCACCGACTGGCTTCCCACATAGCCCAGAACCGCCTCCCCCCGGGCGGCGGTGAGCCACAGGCTCAGGGGATTCTCCAGCTCTGAGGCCACGGAGGCCTCGCTCCAGGGGTCGGGGAAGCAGCGCTCCTCCAGAGCCGCCACCGCCGGCACCTGGGCCGGGGTCATGGGCCCGATTTCAAAGGTTTTATTTTGCATCATACCAGGTCTTCCCCGCCTTTGCCTCGGCCACCAGGGGCACGGAGAGCTGGGCCACGCCCTCCATCTCCCGGGTGACAATTTCCTTCACCTGAAGCTCCTCCTCCGGGGGACACTCCACAATCAGCTCATCGTGCACCTGCAAAATGAGCTTTGCCCGGAGGCCCGACTCCCGGAGAGCCCCGTCCACCCGAACCATGGCCAGCTTGATGAGGTCGGCGGCGGTGCCCTGGATGGGGGTATTCAGAGCGATTCGCTCCGCCCCCTGGCGGAGGTTGAAGTTGCTGCTCTTCAGCTCTGGGATATACCGGCGGCGGCCAAAGAGAGTGGTCACATAGCCCTGCTCCCGGGCAGAGGCTACGATGTCGTGCATATAGGCCTTGACCCCGGAATAGCGGTTCAGATAGGAGTCAATATAATCCTTGGCCTCATACCGGGACACCCCGATGTCCTCCGCCAGGGAGAACTCGGAGATGCCGTAGACAATGCCGAAGTTCACCGCCTTGGCGTGGCGGCGCTGGAGGGGGGTCACCTCCTCCGGGGAAACTCCGAAGACCTGGGAGGCCGTGGCGGTGTGAATGTCCATACCGGAGCGGAAGGATGCCTGCATCAGGGTATCCTCCGCCATATGGGCCAGAACCCGAAGCTCAATCTGGCTGTAGTCCGCGTCCACAAACACCCAGCCCTCCCGGGGCACAAACATCTTGCGAATCTCCGCCCCCAGCTCCGTGCGGACGGGGATGTTCTGGAGGTTGGGGTCCGTGGAGGACAGGCGGCCTGTGGCGGTGACCATGTTCTGGAAGGTGGTGCGGATTCTGCCGTCGGCGTCAATCACCTTCAAAAGGCCGTCCGCATAGGTGGACTTCAGCTTGGTGAGCATCCGGTAATCCATAATGGCGGGGATGATAGGATGCTTGTCCTTCAGCTTCTCCAGCACGTCGGCGTTGGTGGAGTAGCCGGTTTTGGTCTTCTTCACCACAGGCAGGGCCAGGCGGTCAAAGAGCACCTCCCCCAGCTGCTTGGTGGAGTTGATGTTGAAGGGACCCCCGGCATAGTCATAGATGGCCTTTTCCAGGCCGTCAATTCTTTTAGCCAGCATGTCCCCGAACTGGGAGAGGGTACCCCGGTCGATGGCCACGCCCTCCCGCTCCATGCGGTACAGGGTAAAGCACAGGGGCAGCTCTATCTCCCGGTACAGCTTCTCCATGCCCTGCTCCCGGAGCTTATCCTCCAGCAGGGGGCGGAGATTCCAGATGGCCTCCGCCTGCTCCTCCAGGCTCTGGGGGGCGGCGTTCAGATAGGTGGTGGCCAGCTTCAGAAGATCATAGTCCCCCTGGGAGGGGTTCAGGTCATAGGCCGCCAGGGCGGTGTCAAACACCAGCTCCTCCGCCGGGAGGCTCAGCTCCTCCAGGCGGTGGAGGGTGGTTTTAATATCATGGCAGATCTTGGGAGTACCGGCGCCCAGGAGCGCCTCCAGGGCCTCGGTGCGCTCCAGGGGGGCGACGGAGGTCATGCCCCCGGCCCAGGCCAGGGCCACGGCGCCGTCCTCCCCCAGGGCAAGGGCGCAGGGGGTGCCCACCGGGGGAAGGGTGTCACAATGGGACAGCTTCGCTGCCTCTGGGGCTCTCTCCGGCTCCAGGGCGGCGGAGCGGAGATGGTACCGGTCTATGAGCTTCACAAACTCCAGCTTCTGGAACAGGTCGTAAAGGGCTTTTTTATCCGGCTCCCGGTTCCGGCAATCCTCCGGGGAGAAGTCAATGGGAGCATTGCACCGGATGGTGGCAAGGTCGTAGGACAGCTTGGCGCTCTCCCGCCCGGCCTCCAGCTTTTCCCGGAGCTTGGGGCGGATGGAGGCGTCCTGCAGGTTGGCGTAGACCCCCTCCATGGTGCCGAATTTCAGCAGCAGGTCTTTGGCGGTCTTGGGCCCCACCCCGGGAACTCCGGGGATATTGTCGGAGCTGTCTCCCATGAGGCTCTTGAGATCCACCAGAATGGGCGGGTCAAAGCCGTACTCCCCCCGGAACACCTCCGGGTCATAGCGGGTGGAGGTGGTCTGGCCGCCCTTGGTGACAACCAGCTTCACCGCCACATGCTCGTCCACCAGCTGGAGGCTGTCCCGGTCCCCGGTGATCACCACGCAGTCCCAGTCCTCCGCGCCGCATCGCTTGCCCACGGTGCCGATCACATCGTCGGCCTCCCAGCCCTGGCACTCAAAAATGGGAATCCCCATGGCCCGGAGGACGTCCTTCAAAATGGGCATCTGCTGGGCCAGCTCCTCGGGCATCCCGTGGCGGGTGGCCTTGTAGCCCTCGTACTGCAGGTGCCGGAAGGTGGGGCCGTGGAGGTCAAAGGCCACGCAGACCCCATCGGGAACCTCCTCAGCCTCCATCTTCTGGAGAATGTTCAGGAATCCGTAGATAGCGTTGGTGTACAGACCCTCCCGAGTGGTCAGGGGACGGACCCCGAAGAAGGCCCGGTTGACCACGCTGTTCCCATCCAAAATCATCAGCTTCATATCAGTCTCTTCTCCACTTGGCCCCCTGGGGGGTGTCAATGATGGTGATGCCCCGGGCCTTCAGCTCGTCCCGGATGCGATCCGCCTCGGCCCAGTTCTTGGCCTTCTTGGCCTGGGTGCGCTGCTCCACCAGAGCGTCAATCTCCGGGTCCCGCTCCTCCTGGGCTTCCGCTTCCCTTTGGGCCTGGCGGGCCTTATCGGCGTGTTCCAGGAGGCCCAGGCTCAGCACCCGGTCAAAATCGGCAAGGGCGGCCAGCTTGGTTTGGTCGTTGGTCTTGGCCTTGAGCACGTCGTACAGGGCGGTGATGGCCAGGGAGGTGTTGAGGTCGGCATCCATAGCCTTTTCAAACCGGGCCTTCAGAGCGCCAAAGGCGGCCTCCTCCACCTGGCCGGGCTGCTCCGGGTCGAGGGCGGCGATTTTGGCAATGAGCTTTTCGTAGGCTGCCGCAGCGTTGTCCAGGTTCTCATAGCTGAACACCAGGTTCCGGCGGTAGTGGGACTGGAGGCAGAAGAAGCGGTATACCACCGGGTCATAGCCCTTGCTCTCCAGCAAAGAGACCGTCAGGAACTCACCCTTGGACTTGGACATTTTGCCGGACTCGGTGTTCAGGTGGTGGACATGGAACCAGTAATTGCACCACTTGTGGCCCAGGAACGCCTCGCTCTGGGCGATTTCGTTGGTGTGGTGGGGGAAGGCGTTGTCAATGCCGCCGCAGTGGAGATCCAGGTCATCCCCCAGGTGCTTCATGGAGATGCCGGAGCACTCAATGTGCCAGCCGGGGTAGCCCACGCCCCAGGGGGAGTCCCACTTCAGGGCCTGATCCTCAAACTTGGACTTGGTGAACCAGAGGACGAAGTC
>JALETK010000132.1 GCA_022781505.1 Clostridiales bacterium
CTCCCGCAATGCGCAGCATTGCACCGGCCGTGAGGCCGGTCATAGACCCGGCCCCCATTGCGCCCCTGCCGGGGCGCGCAAGCCTGCGGCTTGCAGGGGAACGGATTGCCACGACCCCTGCGGGGTCTCGCAATGACAGGCTTGGGAGTGCAGTGGGGTTGGAGGCGGGTGCGGAGCTTCCGGCAAGTGCCCGGGAGGGTCATGACCCTCCCCTACGGGCAGGTTCCGGGGCGCGTCTGTAGGGGAGGGGCATGACCCTCCCGGGTACTTGCAAATCCGTTTGGCAGTTCCATCCAAACCCACCAGGCCCCCGAACCCGTCATTGCGAGGAGCGCAGCGACGTGGCAATCCGTTCTCCCGCAATGCGCAGCATTGCACCGGCCGTGAGGCCGGTCATAGACCCGGCCCCCATTGCGCCCCTGCCGGGGCGCGCAAGCCTGCGGCTTGCAGGGGAACGGATTGCCACGACCCCGGCGGGGTCTCACAATGACAGACTTGGGAGTGCAGTGGGTTTGGAGGCGGGTGCAGAGCTTCCGGTAGGTGCCCGGGAGGGTCATGACCCTCCCCTACGGGCAGGTTCCGGGGTGCGTCTGTAGGGGAGGGTCATGACCCTCCCGGGCACTTGCAAATCCGTTTGGCAGTTCCATCCCAACGCCCCCCGCCCCGGCGGGCTGCCCTGTCTGCAAGCATATTGATTGTCATACCTCTTATTTTATAACCTGAAAGGAGCTGTCCCCTATGCCACTGTTCGGAGCCCTGGAGGCTGGCGGTACCAAGATGGTCTGTGCCGTTGGCAATGAGAAGGGCGAAATTTTGGAGCGCGTCAGCATTCCCACCAGAGACCCGGCCGGGACCATGCCGGAGCTTCTGGACTTCTTCCGGGACAAGGGCCTTGCCGCCGTGGGCATCGGCTGCTTCGGCCCGGTGGATCTCACCCCCCAGTCCCCCACCTATGGCTACATCACCTCCACCCCCAAGCTCAGCTGGCGGAATTATCCCATTGTCCGCCGGTTCCGGGAGGAGCTGGGCGTCCCCGTGGGCTTTGACACCGACGTGAACGCCGCCGCCCTGGGCGAGGCCGTGTGGGGCTGCACCCGGGATGTGGAGAACAGCATCTACATCACCGTTGGCACCGGCGTGGGCGTGGGCGTCATCCTGGGGGGCCGTCCCTACCATGGAATGCTCCACCCCGAGGGCGGCCACATCTTCGTGGAGCGCCGGGCGGACGATCCCATGCCCCGGGGCATCTGCCCCTACCACGGCAACTGCCTGGAGGGTCTGGCCAGCGGCCCGGCCATTGAGCAGCGCTGGGGCCGGAAGGGCATCGAGCTGTCGGACATCCCGGCGGTGTGGGAGCTGGAGGCCTACTACATCGGCCAGGCCATCTGCACCTACATCTGCACCCTCTCCCCGGAGCGGGTGATCGTGGGCGGCGGCGTCATGCACCAGGAGCAGATGCTGCCTCTCATCCGTCAGGAGGTGCGCCGTCAGATGCACGGCTACATTCAGACCAAGCAGATGGAAAAGCTGGACGAGTACATTGTCCCCGTGAGCCTGAACGACAACCAGGGCGTCATGGGCGCGGTGCAGCTGGCCATTGACGCCTATCTGGCAGAAGGAGGAACCTTATGAAAACGCTTCTCAGAATGAAGCCGGTGTTCCAGGAGAAGATCTGGGGCGGCGACCGGCTGCGTACCGTCTTCGGGTACGACACCCCCAGCGACAAGACCGGCGAGTGCTGGGCCATCAGCGGCCACCCCAATGGGGACTGCACCCTGGAAAACCCGGAGTTCGCCGGGGAGACCGTGGGCTCCCTGTGGAAAAAGCGTCCCGACCTCTTCGGGAATCTCCCCGGGGACACCTTCCCCCTGCTCATTAAAATCATCGACGCCAAGGACGACCTGAGCATTCAGGTGCATCCCGACGACGCCTACGCCAAGGTCAACGAGAACGGCTCTTTGGGCAAGACCGAGTGCTGGTATGTGCTGGACTGCGACCCCGGCACCTCCATTGTCATCGGCCACAACGCCAAGACCCGGGAGGAAATGGCCCGGATGGTGGAGGACAAGCGCTGGATGGAGCTGATCCGCCAGGTGCCCATTCAGAAGGGGGACTTCTTCCAGATTGACCCCGGCTGCCTTCACGCCATCAAGGGCGGCACCCTGATTCTGGAGACCCAGCAGTCCAGCGACGTGACCTACCGGTTCTATGACTACGACCGGCTCCAGGACGGCAAGCCCCGCACCCTGCACATCGCCCAGAGCCTGGCCGTGACCCAGGTGCCCCACCAGGCGGAGCCTCCCAAGCAGGAGACCTTCTCCGTGGGCGACGCCACCGTCACCCGCCTGGTCACCTGCCCCTACTACACCGTGTGCCGCATGGTGCTCTCCGGCAAGGCCCACATGGACTGGAACCAGCCCTTTGTGAACGTGAGCATCCTGTCGGGTGAGGGCACCCTGGACGGCCAGCAGGTCAAGAAGGGCGACCACCTGATCATCCCCGCCGGCTACGGCCCCATGGACCTGGAGGGCGAGCTGGAGCTCATCTACTCCCATGTGTAAGGGACAACCGGAAGCATAAAGCGTAAAACATATCCCCGGGAAGACGGCCAACCCCCGCCGTTCCCGGAGATATTTTTGCGGCCAATGGGAGAAATCTGTTGCGCCCCTCCCGGGCAATAGCAGCTTTCCCCGGCACCCCCGTCCCGAGGAACCGGCCCCCGAACCTGTCATTGCGAGGAGCGCAGCGACGTGGCAATCCGTTTCCCGCAATGCAAAGCATTGCACCGGCCGTGAGGCCGGTCATAGGCCCGGGCCCCCATTGCGCCCCAGCCGGGGCGCTGCAGCCTTGCGGCTTACAGGGGAACGGATTGCCACACCAGCGTGCGCGCTGGTTCGCAATGACAGACTTGGGGGTGCAGTGGGTTTGGAGGCGGGTGCGGAGGCTCCGGTAGGTGCCCGGGAGGGTCATGACCCTCCCCTACGGGCAGGTTCCGGGGTGCGTCTGTAGGGGAGGGTCATGACCCTCCCGGGCACTTGCAAATTCATTTGGCAGTTCCATCCAAACCCACCAGGCCCCCGAACCTGTCATTGCGAGGAGCGCAGCGACGTGGCAATCCGTTCCTAAGCAATGCGCAGCATTGCACCGGCCGTGAGGCCGGTCATAGGCCCGGGCCCCCATTGCGCCCCTGCCGGGGCGCGCAAGCCTTACGGCTTGCAGGGGAACGGCTTGCCACACCAGCGTGCGCGCTGGTTCGCAATGACAGACTTGGGGGTGCGGCGGGTTTGGATGGGGTGCGTAGCTTCCCAAAAGCGTGCGGCGGGGGCAAGACCCCCGCCCTACGGGTGCATGGCCGGGGCCGGGTGCACTGTCGATACCCTGTACCGTAGGGCGGGGGCTCGCCCCCGCCGGGCACCTGCAAATTTGCTTGGCAGTTCCCTCCAAACCCACCAGGCTCCCGAACCTGTCATTGCGAGGAGCGCAGCGACGTGGCAATCCGTCCCCCCGCAATGCGAATGCATTGCACCGGCCGCCAGGCCGGTCAATCGCCCGGCCCCCATTGCGCCCCTGCCGGGGCGCGTAAGCCTGCGGCTTGCAGGGGAACGGATTGCCACACCAGCGTGCGCGCTGGTTCGCAATGACAGACTTGGGGGTGCGGCGGGTTTGGATGGGGTGCGTAGCGTCCCGAAAGCGTGCGGCGGGGGCGAGCCCCCGCCCTACGGGTGCATGGCCGGGG
>JALETK010000180.1 GCA_022781505.1 Clostridiales bacterium
CCACGACCTCCCCTTCGCCTGCGAGGTCTGCACCCGGGTGGTCATCCTCCAGCACGGCCAAATCGCCGCCCAGGGAGACCCCAAAACCCTCCTCTACGACGAGGCCCTCATGGACCGGTGCGGCATGGAGGCCATTGGGTATATGGAGGAATAGAAACCGGAAAAAACGCCTCTGCCGGACAGCTGCCAACGTCCGGCAGGGGCATTTTTGGTGAGCGTTTTTTCCGTTTGCCCCGTCTAATAGGTAGAATGTCCGAAGCACAGTTAAAACGGCGAGAGGGGGAGTGAGCAGATGGATCAAGGCGCAAGCAGCTACCGCCGTTTCCTGGAGGGGGACGACGGGGGCATGGTGGAGCTGATCCGGGACTACAAGGACGGCCTGATCTTTTACCTGAGCAGCATCACCGGCAGCATCCACACGGCGGAGGAGCTGATGGAGGAGACCTTTGTGAAGCTGGCCATCCGCAGGCCCAGGTTTTCCGGCGGATCCGCCTTCAAGACCTGGCTGTACGCCATTGCGCGAAACGTGGCCATGGACTGGCTGCGGAAGAATCCAAAGGGAAGAACCGTCTCCATGGAGGAACTGGGGGACAGCCTGGCGGAGGAGGCCTCCCTGGAGCGGAGCCTGCTCCTGGAGGAGCGGGCTGTCATCCTGCACAGAGCCATGCAGAAGCTGAGGCCGGAGTACGCCCAGGTGCTCCATCTGATCTATTTTGAGGAATTCACCAACGCCCAGGCGGCTGCCGTTCTGCACAAGGGCAAGCGTCAGATGGAGAATCTGACCTGCCGGGCCAGGAAGTCGCTGAGGGAGGAGCTGGAACGGGAGGGATTTGTGTATGAAGCCCTATGACGAGGTAGCCCGGGACGTCTTTCGCCGGAGAGAGGCGTATTTCACGGAGAAAAAGCGCAGAACCCACCGCCGCATTGTCACCGGGTTCACCGCCGCCGCAATCATCATCGGCATGTGCGGCGTCTGCTACGCCGTGGCCGTGGGCCTGGGGGCCGCGGATTGGTTCAAGAGCTTCTTCGGCGGGATTACAGGTCAGAAGCTCACCGGGGGACAGCAGCAGTATATTGACGGCACCGCCGTAGCCTTGAGCCAGAGTGCGACCTGGGAGGGCATCACCGTAACCCTTCGCTCCGCCGTTGCGGACAACACAACGGCCTATATCCGGCTGGACATCGAAGCCCCGGAGGACACCGATCTTGGCATCGGGAGCCTGTATTTTGATCTCAACCTGACCTGTGCCGGGACGGAAGAGGGCTCCGGCGGCTGTGGGGCGGAGTGGCGTCCCCTGGACGACGGGGACGGGAAAGAGAACACCGCCTCCATGGTCTTGGTCCTCACCCAGCAAAACGCCGCCCGGGCCGGTTCGGAATTCTCTCTGGCAGACGGCCAGGAGAGAGTTCTCTGCCTGAGAGACCTCACCGCTTATACGGACGACCCGGGCACGGACGGGCGGGTGCTCATTGCCCCGGGGGAATGGAGCTTTGCCGTTACCTTTTCTCAGGCTCCCGGGGAGGTGGAGGTGATTTCCGACCCGGTGACCTGCCCCGCCGAGCGGCTCATGGGGGACATTGTGGAGGTGGAGATCACCTCCCTCCGCCTGGACAGCCTGGGAGCCGTGTACCACTACCGCTTCCCCGAGGGAGAGCGGCCGGAGGCCCTGGATTTTCGGTGCGTGGAAATCGTCATGAAGGACGGAAGCGTTGTGAACTCCTACCCCAAAGAGGGCAGCTGCATTCACCCCAATGAGGAAGAGCCGCCGATCTGCTATTGCACCTACACCCATGAGACTCCCATCAGCCTTGAGGAAGTGGATCACCTGGTTCTCGCCGGGAAAATTGTCATCCCCATGCCTGCCGGGTGAACTGCAGTGGCAGAGCCTTTCGTGTCTTCCTGTGGAGGAAAAAACCGCAGCAAAGGGGCACCTCAAACGAGGCGCCCCTTTGCTGCGGCTTCCGCTCCCGAAGGTGCCGGAAACCGGATTATTTCTTCTTCTTTTTCAGCTTCAGCACTATGGCGCAGCGGCTGGGGAGGTAGATGCGGAAGCCAAGCTGGCCGTTGGGCTCCCGGCGGGCTTCGTAGAGCTGGGTGGTGGAGATCCGGTCCTGGCCGCCAAAGCGGGGCTCGTCGGTGGAGAGAATCACCTGATAGAGT
>JALETK010000001.1 GCA_022781505.1 Clostridiales bacterium
AGAACCGGTATTACACCAATGCGGTCATCTGGGGCGCCAGCGAGGGCATCGTGAACGGTGTCACCGACACCACCTTCGCCCCCAACCAGCCTGTCACCCGGGAGCAGATTGCCACCTTCCTGTACCGCTACAGCGGAGAGCCTGAGGTGGAGGGCGGCAACCTGGCGAAGTTCGAGGACAGCGGCAAGGTCTCCAGGTACGCCGTGAACGCCATGAACTGGGCCGTGTCCCAGGGCCTCATCACCGGCCTCAGCGAGACCCCCCTGAGCCCCAACACCACCGCCACCCGGGCCCAGATCGCCACCATCATCATGCGGTATCTCACCGCCGAATAAGCGCTCCTTCCTGAATCCATTTCCATAGCATAGCCCGTTGGGCCAGCCAGTTGAGAAACTGGCTGGCCCAATACGGGGTTATAACGGGATTGGGCGGAGCCTTCTCCCGGCGAACCATGGAAAAGATCCGCCGGGAGAAGCCCCTGCCTGAAGGAATGTCAGGTGTACCTGAAAGCAGATGGTTTGTAGTTTTAAATGGTAGATTTCTGTTGCGTTTTTGGTTCAATGTTGTATAATAAAAGCATATGCGGGCCTCTGGCCTGCGGAAAGGTGTGAAGCTGCAATGCTTTATATTGGAATTGATCTTGGAACCTCTGCGGTGAAGCTCCTGCTGATGGATGAGCAGGGGGGTATCCGCAACATCGTCTCCAGAGAGTACCCTCTGGCGTTCCCCAAGCCCGGCTGGAGCCAGCAGAACCCGGAAGACTGGCGGCAGGCGGTTCTGGGGGGAATTGACCAGCTGCTCACGGGCTTTGACCGGTCCCAGGTGGCCGGGATCGGCGCCGGTGGCCAGATGCATGGTCTTGTGGTGCTGGATAAGGATGACCGGGTGATTCGCCCTGCCATTTTGTGGAACGACGGGCGGACCGCCACCCAGGTGGATTATCTCAACCAGGTGGTGGGAAAGGACAAGCTCTCCCGGTGGACCGCCAACATCGCCTTTGCAGGATTCACCGCGCCCAAGCTCCTGTGGATGCGGGAGAATGAGCCGGAGAACTTTGGGAGAATCGAGAAAATCATGCTCCCCAAGGACTACATCAATTACATCCTCACCGGCGTACACTGCACGGACTACTCTGACGCCTCCGGTATGCTCCTGCTGGACGTGGAGCACAAGGCCTGGTCCCGGGAGATGCTGGAGCTGTGTGGCCTGCGGGAGGAGCAGATGCCCCGGCTGTACGAGAGCTACAAGACCGTGGGCACCCTGCTGCCCGCCATCGCCAGAGAGCTGGGCCTTCCCGAGACCGTGAAGGTTGCCGCCGGCGCGGGGGACAACGCCGCTGCCGCCGTGGGCACCGGAACCGTGGGGGAGGGTGGCTGTAACATCTCCCTGGGCACCTCCGGCACGGTTTTCATCTCCTCCGAAGCGTTCCGGGTGGATGAGAACAACGCCCTTCACGCCTTTGCCCATGCCGACGGGGGCTACCATCTTATGGGCTGTATGCTCTCCGCCGCCTCCTGCAACAAGTGGCTGATGGATGAGATTTACAAGACCTCAGACTATGCCGCAGAGCAGACCGGCATTACCCGGGAGCGCCTGGGCCGGAACCGGGTGTTCTTCCTGCCCTACCTCATGGGGGAGCGGAGCCCCATCAACGACACCAACGCCCGTGGCACCTTTATGGGCATGACCATGGACACCCGCCGGGAGGACATGACCCAGGCGGTTCTGGAAGGCGTGGCCTTTGCCATCCGGGACTCCTTTGAGGTGGCAAAGCAGCTGGGCATCAACGTCTCCCGGAGCAAGATCTGTGGAGGCGGCGCCAAGAGCCCCCTGTGGAAGACCATCATGGCCAATGTCCTGGGAATCGAGCTGGACTGTGTTGCCTCCGAGCAGGGCCCCGGTATGGGCGGCGCCATGCTGGCCATGGTGGCCTGCGGGGCCTATGGCTCCGTGGCCGAGGCCTGCGGCAAGCTGGTGGAGGTGTCCGAGACGGTGAAGCCCGATCCGGAGCTCACCGCCCTGTATGAGGCCCGGTATCAGCAGTTCCGGAAAATCTATCCCACCTGCCGGGAGCTGTTCCCCCAGCTGCTGGTGGAGTAAAAAGGAGCGAATCCATATGAATATTTTGCCTGTATCTCATCCATCCTTTCAGAATTACGGTCAGGTGCTGACCGGCTATGATCTGGGAGCGCTGCTGGATACCCTGGAGGCGGTGACCCCCCTCCCCGAGGGCGTTTCCTATGTGCCGGAGCAGCCGGAGCTTATGGCGCTGCCTGCGGCCCAGGAGCTGTCTGTGGGCGCCTATGGAGGTATGCCCATCCAGCTGGGCTGGTGCAACGGCCACAACACCAAGCTCAACTGCCTGGAGTATCACCGGGACAGTGAGCTGAATCTTGGCACCCGGGACTTTATTCTTCTCCTGGCAAAGCGGGAGGAGATGGAAAACGGCCGCCTGAACACGGAAAAAGTAGCTGCCTATTATGTCCCCGCCGGTGTCCTGGTGGAGGTCTATGCCACCACGCTCCACTATGCCCCCTGCTCCGCAAAGGCCGGGGAGGGCTTCAAGGTGCTGATTGTGCTGCCCAAGGGCACCAACGGCCCCAAGCCCTCTGTCACCGTCCGGAACAAGGAGGACAAGTGCCTGGCCGCCTGCAACAAGTGGCTCCTGGCCCACGCCGAGAGCGCCGAGGCCAAGGGCGGCGCGCCGGTTCTGCTGGACGGGGTGAATGTGGACATCGGGGAGCTGATCTGACATGTCCGGGCCCCTTTCCATCTTCTTCCTGGATGCGGGAAGAAAGTTCTTTGGCGTCCCTGCGGTGAAATCCCTGCTGGACTGTGCCGCGAAGGCCGGGCTGGACATGATGCAGCTGTACTTCTCCGACAACCAGGGCTTCCGCCTGGCTCTGGAGGACATGCGCCTCACCACAGAGTTCGGAACCTATGATCTGACCCCTGCCCTGGGGGACGGGTACGCTCAGGAGGACAAGGCCCCCGACGGCTCCGGCAGGTTCTGGCGTCAGGATGACATGGAGGAAATCCTGGCCTATGCCCGGCGGCTGGGGGTGGAGCTGATTCCCGCCCTCAATATGCCGGGGCACATGGGCGCCATTCTGGAGGCCTTCCCCCACCTCCGCTATCCCGGCTCCCGCAGCTCCATTGACCTCCGGAACCCGGAGGCCGTGGCCTTTGCAAAGGCCCTGGCTTACAAATACGCCTCGTATTTTGCCGGTCTCGGCTGCCGCTTTTTCAACCTGGGGGCGGATGAATTTGCCAACGACCTGGGGAGCATGGGCTTTGACGTCATTTATAAAGACGGTACCATGCAGTATTTTGTTCCCTTCCTTAACGACCTGGCGGCCATGGTCTGCGGCCTGGGCATGACCCCCATGGCCTTCAACGACGGTATCTATTACAACAACGACACCACAACCTACGGCTCCATCGACAACCGCATCTGGGTGCAGTACTGGATTGCAGGCTGGAACGGCTACAGCCCCGCCTCGGCCAAAACCCTGGAGGAGCAGGGCTTCCCCCTGGTCAATGCCTGCCACCTGTGGTACTGCGGCGCAGGCTGCCGGGACTGGGAGGAGCGCAGGCGTGTGGCGGAATCCATTGACTGCCGGATGTTTGACAAGGAGACCTTCATCTCCGACCCCGCCGCCGGTATGCTGTGCTGCTGGTGCGACCACGCTGATTTTTATGGCCCTGACGAAGGAAAAGCCCTGGCGGAAGCCCTTCCCCCGGTGATTGCCGCCTTCGGCCAGGCAATGAAAAACGTTAAAAAACGATAGAAAAGAGGAATATACTATGATTGTTTCCAACATCCCCGAAGTGAAACTTGGCATTATCGCCGTATCCCGTGACTGCTTCCCCATCTCCCTGTCCACCTCCCGGCGGAACGCCGTGGCGGAGGCCTACGGCGAGGGCCTGTACAACTGCCCCATCACCGTGGAGAATGAGGCAGACGTGAGCAAGGCCCTTGCGGACGTGCGCCAGGCCGGCTGCAACGCTCTGGTGGTCTACCTGGGCAACTTCGGCCCCGAGACCCCCGAGACATTGCTTGCCAAAAAGTTCCACGGCCCTGTGATGTATGTGGCCGCCGCCGAGGGCGACGGGGACATGATCAATGGCCGGGGCGACGCCTACTGCGGCGTGCTGAACTGCTCCTACAACCTGGGTATGCGCCACCTGAAGGCCTATCTCCCCGAGTACCCCGTGGGCACCGCCCAGGAGGTTGCCGGCATGATCCGTGAGTTCGTGCCCATTGCCCGGGCCATTATCGGTGTGAAGAATCTGAAGATCATCACCTTCGGCCCCCGTCCCCAGGACTTCTTCGCCTGCAACGCCCCCATCAAGGGCCTGTATGAGATCGGCGTGGAGGTGGAGGAGAACTCCGAGCTGGATCTTCTGGTGTCCTACAAGGCCCACGCCGGGGATCCCCGGATTGAGGAGGTCTGCCAGGACATGGCCCAGGAGCTGGGCGTCAAGGGCAACCAGTATCCCGAGCTGCTACCCCGCATGGCCCAGTTTGAGCTGACCCTCCTGGATTGGGCGGAGAAGCACAAGGGTGACCGGAAGTATGTGGCCTTCGCGGACAAGTGCTGGCCTGCCTTCCCTGAGCAGTTCGGCTTTGAGCCCTGCTATGTGAACTCCCGCCTGGCCGCCCGGGGCATTCCCGTGGCCTGCGAGGTGGACATCTACGGCGCTCTGTCCGAGTACATCGGCGCCTGCGTCACCGGCGACGCCGTGACCCTGCTGGACATCAACAACTCCGTGCCCAAGTACATCTATGACGAGGACATCGCCGGCAAGTTTGATTACAAGCTCACCGACACCTTCATGGGCTTCCACTGCGGCAATACCCCCTCCTGCAAGATGTGCGCCGACCGGGCTGTGAAGTACCAGCTGATTCAGAACCGCCTCCTGGAGGACGGCGGCGAGCCTGACTTCACCCGGGGCACCCTGGAGGGCGACATCGCTCCCAGCCCCATCACCTTCTATCGCCTCCAGTGCGATTCCGACGGCATCCTGCGTTCCTACATTGCCCAGGGCGAGGTTCTGCCTGTGGCCACCCGCTCCTTCGGCGGCATTGGCGTGTTCGCCATCCGCGACATGGGCCGGTTCTACCGCCATGTGCTGATCCAGAAGCGCTATCCCCACCACGGCGCCGTGGCCTTCGCACACTGCGGCAAGGCCATGTTCGAGGTCTTCAAGTATCTGGGCGTTCAGGACATCGCCTATAACCAGCCCGCCAGCCTGCCCTATCCCACGGAGAATCCCTTTACCCGCTAATTTGCCCTGAGACGCCAGCCGGATATGGAGCAAGAGAGAGATCCTGCTCCATATCCGGCGCCGGGCTTCATCTGGGCGCAAAGGCCCCTGTGCACACGGTTTCGGTAACGATGTGCCCAGGGGCCTTTTGCCTTTGGGGCTGCCCCCCCTGGGCTCTCAGGGCGAATGGGCCGCCTGGTTCTGCCAATCGGCGGGATAGGTCACATAGAGGAACCGGGCCCGGTCCGGGGCGGAGAAGCGGATTTTGCTCCCCTTGGGGATGAGAATCACCTGACCAGGCCCGGCGGTGACGGAGCCCATGGGGGCCTCCACTGTGAGCTGCCCCTCCAGAACGCAGTCAATCTCGTCATAGGAGAGCTCCCAGGGGAAGGTGGTTTTCTCCATAACCATCAGCCCCGCCCCCAGGCGGGGGCTCTGGGCCAGGGTGAACAGATCCCGGGTCCAGACCCGGTCCTGGGGATTTCCCGTGTCCAGCCGGTTTGCCTCCGTCACGGGAAGGCTCGTCAGGTCGGCCCCCAGCACCCGGGGCCCCTCCAGCCGCTCCTGGATGACAGACCGTATCAGTTCCTCAAGCTCCTGCCTGTTCATGCTTCCATCCTCCTGTCATGGCCATTGCCACGAATATGGCGGTGACGCCGCCTACCAGCTTTCCCACAATCACCGGCACCAGCATCTCCGGGGCATAGCCCGCCGTGAAGCCCAGATGGTCGCCGAAGACAAAGGCGGCGGACACGGCAAAGGCGATGTTGATCACCTTCCCCCGGCCGTCCATGTCCTTCACCATGCCGAACATGGCGATGGAGTTGGCCAGGCTGGCGATGAGCCCTGCGGCGGCCCGGTCATTCATTCCCAGAAGGTGGCCCAGCTTCATAAGTGGCTTGTGAAACACCTTGGTAATGGTCCACACCAGGGGAAAGGCTCCCGCCAGAACCAGGGCGATCTCTCCCACAATCTCCAGCCCGTCGGAGACGGGGGCCATACCGGGGATGATCACAAAGCCCGTGAGGGCTTCCACCAGAGCGGCGGCCAGGCCCACGGTGATGATGGCAATGATGATTTTTCCAAAGACCTGAAAGCCCCGAATCATGGCCCCCTCCCAGCGCCACAGGCCCAGGGCGATGAGGAGGGCAATGAGGACAATGGGAATCAGGTTTTTAAGAATCATTCCAAGGGGAAAGCCCGCCGTGAGCCCTCCGGCCAGAACCCCCAGGGGGATAGTGACGATGCCGGCCAGGACGCCCTTGGCGAGGCTTGCCCGATCCTGGGGCTCCAGAATCCCCAGGGCCACGGGGATGGTGAACACCACCGTGGCCCCCAGCATGGCCCCCACCAGAAGACCACCCAGTTGAGCAGCCTGGGGAGAGCCTGCCAGCTCCCGGGCCAGGGGCGCGCCGCCCATGTCGTTGGCCAGGATGGTTCCGGCGAACATGGCAGGGTCCGCCCCCAGAAAGCGGTACACCGGCACCACCACCGGCCGGAGAAGGTTGGCCAGCACCGGGGCAAGGCTGATGATGCCCACCATGGACAGAGCCAGGGAGCCTAGAGCCAGAATGCCGTTTTCAAATTCCGCGCCCAGGCCCACCCGGTTGCCGAAGATCCGGTCCAGGGCGCCCAGCACGGCGAAGACTGCCATGATGGCGATGAGTATCTCATGTGCGGACATAGTCTGCCTCCGTCTGATCCAGGATTGCCACAATGGCGGTGTCCACCGGGGACTCTGAGCAGTAGACCCGGGCGGTGGAGCCGTTCACCAGCAGCACCCGGTCTCCGGCTCCTGCCCCCACAAAGTCCGCCGCCACCCGCCGCCCCTGGTCGGTACGCACCACCAAAAGGGCATGACCTCCCATCTCCCGGGCCTTCCGGGTGGCCCAGACGGAGCCTGTCACGGTTCCGATTTCCATAATCCATCACATCCTCGGATAAATTGATTCCCGCCTCCCCTTGCGCCCCGGGGCGGCGTCTTCCTATGCCCCACCAGGAGGCTCTCCCGGACCCTGGAGGATGTCCCGTGCCAGGGGGGTGAGGGTGGCCCCGGGGGGTGGCGGGGCGTTTTGGGCCCGGAGCTGCCGGGCGACCTCTGCGGAGATCAGGCGGCGATGGGGCTGCCCGTCGGTGAATACGACGCCCCAGGCCTTCAGCTCCCGTTGGGCGCTTCCCAGCCGGGCCAGGAGGGCTCGGTTCTTGCTGCCCTTCCCGGGAAGCCCCGGGGTGTACAGGTATACGGGCATCCCCTCCAGCAGAGCCTGGAGCACCGGCTCCCGCCGGAAGAAGAGAAGCTCCCCCGGAGTGAGGCTGCCGATGACCACCGCCTCATAAGGCGGAGCCTCCACATACCGGTAGCCCAGGGACTCCGGCGGCTCCTGTCCAATCAGCAGGGCAGGGGGGAGGCTGCCGGACAGGGCCTCCAGAACCCTGCTGGTCACGGCGTCAATCAGCCCTTCGTTCACTTCAGAATCATCCCATAGTCCCCCTTTTGAAAGGCGCAGGCGTTGGCCTCGTCAAAATCAATGTGCACCCGGGGGGCAAAGCTGGGGTCTACCCGAACCACCACATCCTCAAAGATCAGAGGGCGGACGGAGAACATTTTAAGACGCACCGTCTCGCCGTCGGCAAGGCCCCGGAGGGCCGCATCCTCCGGGGGCAGATGCATGTGCCGCCGGGCAACAATCACCCCATGCTCCAGGGTGATCTCCCCCTGGGGGCCCCGGAGGGTCACCCCCGGAGTATCTGCCACCTGGCCGGACTGCCGCACGGGAGGCCGCAGGCCCAGGGCCACGGCGTCGGTGAGGGAGATTTCCACCTGCCCCGCCTTCCGCTCCGGGCCCAGCACCGCCACCCGGGAGAGAGTTCCCTTGGGGCCCACCACCTCCACCCGCTCCTTGCAGGCGAACTGCCCGGGCTGGGAGAGGGGCCGGTCCGGGGTGAGTCCGTGGCCAAAGAGGCGGCAGGCCTGCTCCTTGGTCAGGTGAACGTGCCGGCCGGAGGCCTCCACTTCAATAAACAGCCGCCGCATCACCGCTTCGGCGGCCAGGGTCAAGGCTTGTTCCATTGTGTCTCCTTTCCCGATGCCAGGCGAATTTCCAGAATCCAGAGGAAGCTGCTGAGGCGGTTGTAGCCCTGGAGAAGATCCGGGCGGCTACACAGTCCCTCCCGGTCCTGAAAGGCCCGGTAGCAGGCCAGCTCTGCCAGCCGGGCCACGGCCCGGGCCCGGTTGACCTGGAGGAGCGTCCTGCACTGGGTGTGCGCCGGCATGAAATGGGGTTGGTCGTAATATTTCTGGGGATTTTGGCTCCTTGCCCGAAGCTCCGACTCCGACAGCCCGCCCAGGGGGAAGGGGGGCATAGGCTCCTCCAGCACGTCCCGGCGGATGGACTGGCGGGTGAATTCCAGGGCGTCCCCCAGATCCTTTTGGATGGCGGTGTAGCCCTCATCCGCTGCCTGGCGCTGGGCCAGGAGCAGCTCCGCCTCCAGCAGATCCACCTGCCCCCGAAAGACAATCCGGGGGTGATCCTTGGGAACCAGAACCTGGGCGTTGAGGTGGGTCATATGCTCCGGCTTCTCCCGCAGCTCCGCCCCCTGGAGGGTGCGGTAGCCCTGGGGCTTCGCCTTTTCCGCCGGAAGGATGGGGATGCGGTTTTCCCGGAGGAAGTCCCTGGCCCCGGGGGTCAGCCGGTCCTCCGGGCTCAGGTAAAATACCCGCTGTCCCTCCCGGTTCCGGAGATTGGCCCGAACCGCCGCCTCGGTAAAAAGGGCCATGGGTTAGCCTTCCTGCGCCTCTCTGCCCTTGGGCAGAATGGCGGCCACCTCGGCGTGGGGCCGGGGAATCACATGGACGGAGACCAGCTCTCCCACCTTCTCCGCGGCGGAGGCGCCGGCGTCAGTGGCTGCCTTCACGGCGCCCACGTCACCCCGAACCATGACGGTGACAAGGCCGCCGCCCACCTGCTCCTTGCCCACCAGCAGCACATTGGCGGACTTCACCATGGCGTCCGCCGCCTCAATGGCCCCTACCAGGCCTTTGGTCTCCACCATGCCCAGGGCGTTGGTGTTGCTCAAATCAGACATTGTTCATTCTCCTTTGTTATTAAGATGGAATGGCATTTACATCAGCTTTCGCATGATCTCCGCCGTGAGGGCGTTGATCATGTCCTCGCTGACCTCTGCGGTCCTGGCCGGGGCCATATCCCGAACGCCCCAGGCCACCCGGCGGATGTTGATGAGATCCGTGGGGCCGATATTGTTGGAGGAGGAGCTTCCCCCCACGGCGCCGCAGCCCAGGGTCAGGGCCGGGAACAGGTTGGTGGTTGCCCCGATGCCCCCCAGGGCGCCGGGAGTGTTCACCAGGAACCGGGACACGGGAATCTCCTGGGCAAAGCGGCGAATCACCGATTCGTCCCTGGCGTGGAGCATGAAGCTGTGTCCGGCTCCCTCGTGGCTCAGCACGGCGATGGCCTTCCGGAGGACGCTGTCCTGATTCTCCTCTACATAGTATGCCAGCACCGGGCAGAGCTTTTCCATGGAATAGGGGCGGGTGGGCCCGGCTTCGGTCTCTCTCGCCACCAGCACCCGGGCGCTTTGGGGAATCTGGATGCCTGCCAGCGCCCCGATGGTCTGGGCGGTGCGCCCCACCACCTTGGGATTCATCCGCCCGTCGGGCCGGAAGAGCACCCGGGCCACCTTCCCGGCCTCCTCCCGGCTGAGGAAATAGGCCCCCTGCCGGGCGGCCTCCTCCTGGAAGGCCCGGGCGTTGGAGGTTTCCACAATGATGCTCTGCTCCGAGGCGCAGATGGTGCCGTTGTCAAAGGTCTTGGATCGGAGAATGTCCGAAACCGCCTTGGGAAGGTCTGCGGATGGGTGAATATAGGCAGGGCCGTTTCCCGCGCCCACCCCAATGGCCGGCTTACCCGAGGAATAGGCGGCCTTCACCATCCCCGGCCCGCCGGTGGCGAGAATCAGCCGCACCTGGGGGCAGGTCATAAGCTCGTTGGTGGCCTCCATGGTGACGTTCTCCAGACAGCTCACGGCCCCTGCGGGGCATCCCGCCTCCCGGGCGGCCCGGGCGGCAATGCGCACCGCCTCCTGGGTACACCGGGCGGCTGAAGGATGGGGAGAGAATACAATGGCGCACCCGGCCTTGAGGGCGATCATGGCCTTGTAGCAGACGGTGGAGGTGGGATTGGTGGAGGGGACAATGGCGGCGATGACCCCCACGGGCACCCCCAGCTCCCAGAGCTTTTTCTCCCGGTCCTCCCGCAAAAGGCCCACGGTTTTCAGATCCCGGATGGCCTCCCAGACCCGCCCGGCGGCAAAGCGGTTCTTTTCCGCCTTGTCCGCCGGATTACCGAAGCCCGTTTCCTCACAGGCCATCCGGCCCAGGGACTCCGCCTGTTCCATAAAGGCCCGGCTTATGGCCTGGGCCATCCGATCCAGCTGCTCCTGGGAACAGGCTTTCAGGGTCTGCTGTGCGGCCTCCGCCTGCCGGGCCAGCTCCCGGGCCTCCTGACGGGCGGCCAAATCTTTGTCCATAGGGGTTCCTCCCATTCGTTTTATTCTATGGGCGCTTCCCCGATCTCCTCCACCGCCTGGGCAAAGGCCTCGCAGGCAGCGGAGCAGGCGGACTGAGCGCCGGTGAGCAGTGCCCCGCCGAAGTTGGTCTCCGAGGGGGGCGCAAAGAGCTTTGCCAGGGTCACATCCGCCGCTTTCAGAGCCTTGTCCAGGGCGGTCATGGCCTCCAGAGGGGGAGCGATGAGGTAGGCCAGGGGCTCTCCCTCCCGGATTTCCGCCTCCCGGGAGAGGAAGGAGCCGGTGCGGCTGACGGTATAGGCCAGGTATACCAGGTTCTCCCGGGCGGCGGTCTCCCGGAAGCCCACCTGGCCGGAGGCCAGAAGAGACAGGGCCGCTTCCATGCCGCTGCGCACCTCCGAGGGGGTGGGGCCGGAGAGGACGCCGATGACCTCCCCCGCCAGAGGGGTAGAGGCGTTGGCGGCTCCGGCGTACAGGCTCCGGGCGTAGGACACCCGGACGGTGGAGGCCTTGGTGGCCTCGTCCAGGGCAATATAGGTGGCGTCGTCCGAGTCCGTGGAGAGAAGCCCCAGGCAGCGCCAGGGCTCCGGAACCCCCAGGGCCCGGCACAGGGCGGGGTCCGCGTTGGGCAGATACCGCACGGCCAGAACGGTTACAGGTAAAATCGGCTTCACGACGCATCCCCCCGCAGCAAATCCACCCCGGAGGCCCGTGCGTTCAGAATCTTCCGCAGGAGCTGGGCGATGTGGGCCCCGGCCTCCACGGCGGGAGTGCCCTGGCGGTGGATGTTGGATACCACCGTGCGCTTGGATTCGGAGATGCCCGTGTGGGGCCCGTAGGTGATATAGGCGGACATGGACTCCGCCGTTACAAGCCCCGGCCGCTCTCCCACCAGAATGCACACCACCTGACAGCCCGTGAGGTCGCCCACAAAGTCTCCGGCCCCCACCCGGGCGTTTTTCACATAGAGGATGGGCCCGGTTTTCATGCCCTGGGCCTGGAGGCCCTGCTGAATGGCCTTGGCGCAGTCCATGGCGTTTGCCAGAATGGCGGCGGAGGAGAGGCCGTCTCCGATGACCAGCTGAATTTCCGCCCCCTGGGGGAGGCTCTTGCGGATGATCTCGCTGTTTTCCCGGTCAAACCGGCGGCCCAGGTCAGGCCGGGTCAGATATTGTTCCCGGCTTTCGCAGCAGGTCTCCACGGGAATGAGCCCGTTCTCCCGGGCAAACTCCGGGCCGATTTCCGTGAACACGCTGTCCTGGGCGGCGGCGTGATCCGCCCGGAAGCGGAGCTGGGTCAAGGTTTTGTACCGGGGCCCCGCCCGGCCCACCCCCAGCCGGGCGGGGGTCTTCCGCTTCAGCCGCTGAAAATCCGGCCCATTGGCGGGGTTCTCCACCAGGTACAGCTCCCGGAGGTTGATCTCCGAGATGTCCTCCAGAAGGGCCTCCGGCTGCTCCGGGCCCTTGGTTTGGCTGGGCTCCGGCACCGTGGGGCGGTACTCGCTGCCCTTCACCTGGGGCTCCGTCCCCGGGGTCATTTCCCGGAGAATCTGGGCCACCAGGGTTTTGATTTCGTCCTGATTCATGGTAACCTCCTTATAGCAGCACAGAGCCGTCTCCGGCCTTGGGGGTCAGGCGGCCGTTTTCCACAAAGCCCATTTTCTCCAGCCAGGCCTGGAAGGGAGGGATGGCGGTGAGGTGAAAGATCTCCCGCAGCGCGGCGGTCTCCCGGAAGCCGGTGGTCTGATAGTTCAGCATAATGTCGTCCCCGTGGGGAATGCCCATGAAGTAGTTGCACCCGGCGGCGGTGAGGAGGGTGGCCAGATTTTCAATGTCGTTCTGGTCTGCCTTCATGTGGTTGGTGTAGCATGCGTCGCAGCCCATGGGGACGCCTGTGAGCTTGCCCATGAAGTGATCCTCCAGACCCGCCCGGGTCACCTGCCGGGCGTCGTACAGATACTCCGGGCCGATGAAGCCCACCACGGTGTTTACGAGGAAGGGGGCAAAGCGGCGGGCAAAGCCATAGCACCGGGCCTCCATGGTCACCTGGTCGGTTCCAAAGTGTGCCTCGGAGGAGAGCTCTGAGCCCTGGCCCGTCTCGAAGTACATGACGTTTGGCCCCTCGGCGGTGCCCTGGGACAGGGCCATGGCCCGGGCGTCCTCCAGGGTTTTGGCGGAGAAGCCAAAGGCCTCGTTGCCCTTCTGGCTTCCGGCGATGGACTGGAAGATGAGGTCGGCGGGGGCGCCCTGGCTGAGGGCCGCCATCTGGGTGGTGACGTGGGCCAGCACGCAGGTCTGGGTGGGAATGCTCCACCGCTCCTTCACCTCCCGGAACCGCTCCAGCACCTCCTTCACCCGCTGGGCGGAGTCCGTCACCGGGTTGAGGCCGATGACCGCGTCCCCGGCGCCCAGGGTGAGGCCCTCCAGGGTGGAGGCCAGAATGCCGTCCAGGTCGTCGGTGGTGTGGTTGGGCTGGAGCCGGCAGGACAGGGTGCCGGGCAGGCCGATGGTGGTGTTGCAGTGGGCGGTGACGCGGATTTTCTGGGCGGCGTAGATCAGATCCAGGTTGCTCATGAGCTTTGCCACCGCCGCAATCATCTCCGAGGTGAGGCCCCGGCTGAGCCTGCGGATGTCGTCCCCGGTGGTCTCCTCCGCCAGCAGGTACTCCCGCAGGTCAGAGACCGTCCAGTTCCGGATTTTTTCGTATTGGGGTTCGTTCAGATCGTCCTGGATGATCCGGGTCACCTCGTCGGACTCGTAGGGAACCGCCGGGTTCTCCCGCAGGTCGGACAGCAGCAGGTTCGCCACCACCACCTTGGCCGCCACCCGCTCCTGGGCGCTTTCCGCCCCGAGACCGGCCAGCTTGTCGCCGGTTTTCTCCTCGTTGGCCTTGGCCAGGGCGTCCTTAATGTCCCGAAAGGCATAGGTCTTACCCAGAAGCCTCGTTTTCAGAATCATGGAAATGCTCCTTTTTGATGGATTTGCACCGGGAAAGGTCCTCCCCGGCAGCAATGTCATGAAATTCAGGAAAAGGTCTTTGGAACGTCCGTAGTGCGTTGTAACTTCTAAAAACCGACTACAGATCGCTATAAGGGTCGTGATTCTACGAACCGTAGGGGAGGGTCATGACCCTCCCGCAGTACAGGACTTCCTTTCCCGGCGCACCCGGGCGAATCCGCAGAATCCTTTGGCCCTGGAACAAAACAGGCCCGGGTGGCCCTGTTTTGTTCCGGGAGGGTCATGACCCTCCCCTACAATGCATCAAAAGTTAATTGTTAAAGGTTACAACGTAGTCGTGGTAAATCTTCGGCTATCCCAAAACCAGCGTCTTCTTCACCACCGGATAGGCCGCTCCCTCGCCCACCGGGGCTGCAACGTCCAGGAAGGTCTCCGTGGGAAGCTCCAGCCCGTCCAGGCACAGGAGGGGGCCGGAGAGGCGGGTGGCCAGGGCGTGGCCCAGGGCCTTTCCCATGTCTGCCCGGGTGACCACCACCCGGGGCTCTGGCAGGCGCTCCAGCGGCGGGGCCAGTATCTGTGCAAGGCGTTGGAGCCCGTCGAAGTTCAACCCTCCCTGATTTGCCAGAAACACCGCCACCGGCCCTTCCTCCCAGCGGGCCCGCTGTACCTCCATCCGCTCCGAAAGCCGGTCGGAGGCCAGATCCTCCGGGGTCAGGGAGATCACCGGGAGGTTCTGCAGGGGAAAGGACACCTCCCGGGCAAAGACCGTGCTCCCGGAGAGCTGGGTGGCGTGGCAGCCTGCGCCGATGACCGTGGCCCGGATGGTCTCCCGGCCCAGTAGATAGGGGCCTTTGCACAGGGCGCTTTTTCGGATGGCCCTGCCCAGGAGAACCCCGATGTCCCCGTAGGCGAAGGAATCGGAGGAGACGTCCTCAATGAGATCCGCCACGCCCCCGGAGAAGGAGATGACCGGAGGCTCCGGCGGAAGCTGGGGAAGCCGGTTGGTCACAAGCTCCTCCGGTATGGGCCGGCTGCTGAGACCGGCGGCCCGCTCCAGCGCCGCGACCAGCAGCTCCGTCACGGGAGCCAGGGACGCCGGGCTCACCGGGTCTCCCGGCCGGAGCCCACAGAGGCCGGAGAGCACGGGAGAGACATAAATCACTCTGCCCTGCTCTGTCCGGATGAGCCGCCCGCCCACGTTGAGGCAGCCGGTTTCCGTGATTTCACCCCCCTGAATCAGGGCCAGGTTGCTGGTGCCGCCGCCGATGTCCATGTGGAGGACGGTCTTCCCGGTCTGCCTGGAGTAGGCCACCGCTCCGGAGCCCTTGGCGGCCAGGACGCTCTCCAGATCCGGCCCGGCGGTGGCCACCACAAACTGTCCGGCGAAGGCCTTGAGGCTCTCCAGCACCGCCCCGGCATTCTCCTTCCGGGCGGTCTCCCCGGTGATGATGATGGCTCCTGTGGCAATATCCCCCGGCTCCATGCCCGCGTTCTGATATTCCCGGGCCACAATCTCCCGGATTCCCGAAGCGTCCAGCTGGGTGGGGGAGAGGAGGGGGGTGAAGGAGACGGGGCTGCGGTAGAGAATCTCCCGTCCGCTGATCTCAAAGTCCGGCACGCTGTAGGCGTTGGCCCGGTTTTCCACGGTGAGCCGGGAGAAAATCAGCTGGGTGGTGGAGGTGCCTACGTCAATCCCAACGGAGTGAAGAATCATGCCCGGCCACCTCCCAGAGAACTTCCTCCAGCATCCCCGCCGTGGGGGTCACGGGATTGGTCTTGCAGCAGGGGTCCGCCAGAGTCGCCTCTACCAGGGAGGCCATGTTCCGCTTCAAGTCCCCCGGAGCCACTCCCGCCCCGGACAGTGTGGCGGGGAGCTTCAGCTCCTTTCGCAGACGAACCAGGGCGTTTTTCAGATTCCGCAGGGCGATGGTCTCCGCGGAGCCTCCCAGCCCCGCCGCCCGGGCCGCTGCGGCGTATTGGGGCCCCGCCGCCCGTGCGTTGACAGAGAGCACCGCCGGCAGCAAAATGGCGTTCAGCCGCCCGTGGGGCACGTGGAACTGCCCTCCCAGACTGTGAGACAACGCGTGACAGATGCCCAGCCCCGCCTGGGAGAAGGCCATGGCCGCCATGGAGGCCGCCACATGAATCCGCAGCCGCACGGTGGTGTCCCCGCCGTAGGAGGCCGGGAGCAGGGCCAGGGCGGTGCGGAAGGATTCCGTTGCCAGGGCGTCTGTAATTCCCCCGGCTCCGGTGGCAGCCAGGGCCTCCAGAGCGTGGGACAGCACATCAAAGCCCGCGTCCGCAATGAGGCTTCTGGGGAGCTTTTCCAGCAGATCGCTGTCCAGAATTGCCACTTGGGGCCGGAGGGACTCGCTCACCAGGGGGTGCTTGACCTCGTTGTGGGTGATGATGGCGAAGTCCGTCACCTCTGAGCCGGAGCCGGAGGTGGTGGGAATGGCAGCGATGGGAATCTCCGCGCCGGAGAAGTAGACCATGGCCTTGGCGCAGTCCATGGGGCTGCCGCCCCCCAGGGCCACCACCAGATCCGGCCCAAAGTCCCGGAGCCTGGCAGTCCCCCGGGCCACCAGCTCCGCCGAGGGGTCCGGCTGCACCCCGTCAAAGATTTCAAAGGTTTCCGAGGCCATCCGGGCCGTCTCGGAGGCCGTGCCGCTCTCGGAAAAAAACCGGTCCGTCACCAGAAAGACCCGCTTCGCCCCCAGCTCTCTCAGGTACTGCCTGGCCCCGGGCCCGGCTACAATTTTTGTCCTGCAGAAGAAACTCTGCAAGCCCACCACCCCTTTCCAATGTTTCAAAGCTAGTATTTCCGCGAGGCGGGAAAACATGTGTGAAAATGAAATTTTATCGAAGTCCAAAAGCCGGTTGACAGAAGGGGAAAAATGTGAAAGAATAACAAAAAACGCAAAGGGGGAAATTCGGATGGTAGAGAACATCCGCACCGGCCTGTGTCCCAAATGCGGCAAGCGGCTCCAGATTCCCGGGGAGCTGGAGGCCTTTTCCTGCATGTACTGCGGGGAGAGAATGGGCCCGGAGGCCCTGCTGCCGGAGCAGGAGGCTCCGGTGTCCCAGGATGCGGCCATGGAGGCCTTCCGCAGCCTCCGGGAGGGGCTGCTGCCCTGTGTCACGGAGCATCTGGGGGCCTTTCAGAATCTGACGGCCAAGGCATATCCCGCCTATTTTCAAGGCTATCTGGACAGCTGCCGCCCCGTTCTGGAGCTGCTGCCCCTGGCTGCCCAGGCGAAGCCCGGGGAGGGGGAGCCTCTGCCCCTTCTGGCCCAGAGCCTGATTGATGGTCTGGGCGCCTGGAGCAAGAGGGCCCGGCGGGGTCTCACCACGTCGGACGCCATGCTGGAGGACGCCAAGGCCACGGTGTGCCTTGTGATGATTCCCGCCATCCGCTCCCTGGACGAACCGGCAGGGGAGGCATTCTGCCAGATTTTCCGGGAGAAGTGGCTGGAGCGGTACCCGAAGAAGCTGTTCCAGCTGGCAACCTACCAGCAGATTGCCCAGGGCTTCCGGAGACGGAAGCTGTGCTTCATCACCACCGCCGTCTGCCGTCAGGAGGGAAAGCCGGACGACTGCCCGGAGCTCACCGCCTTCCGGGCCTTCCGGGACGGCTACCTTCAGGCCCAGCCCCAGGGGCAAAAGCTGATTGGGGAATACTACCGCCTGGCCCCCGGCATTGTCACGGCCATTGACCTGATGGACGACCCGGACACGGTCTACCCAAGCCTTTGGGAGACCTACCTCGCCCCCTGCTATGATGCCCTTTCCCGGGGAGAACATGAGACCTGTCAGAGCATCTACACCCATATGGTGGAGACCCTGGCGGAAAAATATCTGGCAATCCGCCCCTTCTCCTGATTTCGTGCTTTTCAATAAGGAAATCTTGTGTTATAATAAAAAGACAGGACTTTTACAAGCAGGAGGCAGGTATGGAGTTTCCCGGCTTTTTGGGCAATGAGCAGCTGAAGGAGAATCTCTCCGCAGCTCTGGACCGGCAGCGGGCTGCCCACTTTTATCTGATCTCCGGGCCTGCCGGGTCCGGGAAGCACACCCTGGCAAGGCTTCTGTCGGCGGCTCTTTTGTGCAGGAGCGGCGGGAAGAAGCCCTGCGGCCAGTGCAGCCAGTGCCGGAAGGCTCTGGCCTGGGCCCATCCGGATCTCATCACCGTGGACGACCCGGAGAGAAAGACCGTCCCTGTGGAGCTGGTGCGCCAGGCCAGGGAGGATTTGTTCATCCGGCCCAATGAGGCGGAGCGGAAGATTTACTATATCCCCCGGGCTCAGGATCTGAACCTGTCCGGGCAGAACGCCCTTCTGAAGGTGCTGGAGGAGCCCCCCGCCTACGGTGTGTTTCTCCTCCTCACGGACAATCCCGACCGGCTTCTTCCCACGGTGCGCTCCCGCTGCGTGGAGCTGAAGCTCCAGCCCCTCAACCGTGCGGAGCTCACCGGGGCGCTGCGCCGGGAGTTTCCCCAGGCCGGGGCGGAGGAGATTGCCGCTGCCGTAGCCCGAAGCGGCGGCTGGCTGGGCCAGGCCAAGGCCCTTCTCTCCGAAGGGGGCGGCTGGCTTCCCCAGACCCTGGGCTTTGCGGAGGCCTACAGCCGGAAGGATTCCCTGGGGCTTCTCCGGGTGCTTGTGCCCATGGAGAAGCTGAAGCGGGAGCAGCTGATTCCCGTGCTCACCCAGTGGCGGGAGCTTCTCTCCTCCGCCCTGACCTGCCGGGCTGGCCTTCCGCCTATGGACGGTCTCAGCCGCTCCATTGCCGCCGGGCGAACCGCCCGGGAGCTGTCCCAGGGGGTGGAGGTTCTGAGCCTCAGCCTGGAGTATCTCCAGGGCAATGTCTCACCCGGCGCGGTCTGCGGGAATCTCACCTGGAAGCTCCGCTGACCTGCCTTTCTTTCCAATTATGCATTGCCCCAACCGGGCAAGAAGGAGCATTTATTTCATGAACGACGAGAAAAATCAGAATTCCGCCATTGTGGGCGGGCCCATGGCGCCGGATCAGGACGCTCCCGTGGATGTGGTGGACGTCCAGTTCCGCACCGGCGCAAAGGTATACTATTTTGACCCCGGCAGCTTAACCGTCTCCTCCGGGGACCATGTGATCATTGAGACCGCCCGGGGCCCGGAGTACGGCGTCTGCACCGCCGGGAACCATCAGGTGCCCTTCCGGGACATTGTGCCCCCGCTGCGGAAGGTGCTTCGCCTGGCCACCGAGGCCGACGAGAGAACCCTGGCCTCCAACCGGGCCAAGGAGAAGCGGGCCTTTGACATCTGCCAGCAGAAGATTCAGGAGCACGGCCTGGACATGCAGCTGGTCTCTGCGGAGTACGCCTTTGACGGCAGCAAGATTCTCTTCTTCTTCACCGCGGACGACCGGGTGGACTTCCGGGAGCTGGTGAAGAACCTGGCCGGCATCTTCCGCACCCGCATCGAGCTGCGGCAAATCGGCGTCCGGGACAAGGCCAAGATGGTGGGCGGCCTTGGAATCTGCGGCAGGCCCTTCTGCTGCGCCCAGTTCTTGGATGATTTCCAGCCGGTGTCCATCAAGATGGCGAAAACCCAGAACCTGAGCCTGAACCCCACCAAGATCTCCGGCACCTGCGGGCGGCTTATGTGCTGCCTCAAGTACGAGCAGGAGGCATATGAAGATCTTTTGAAGACCAGCCCCAAGGCGGAGTCCTTTGTGGACACCCCCGACGGACGGGGCACCGTGGTGGATGTGAATCTCCTGCGCCAGAGCGTGAAGGTGCGCATGGAGGATCAGCCGGAGACCATCGGCTGCTATAAGAACTGCGATATCTGCGTCCTTCGGAACGGCAAGGCCAAGAAAAACGACCCGCCCATCCCCGATGACCTGGCCCCCATCTCCGGAAACGGCAAGCGCCCCAAGGCGCCCATGGCCGAGGAGGAGCCCCCTATGCAGCTGGACCCCATCCGCTTCCGCTACCGTCCCGATGACATTGTGGAGGAGGAGCCCGAGGAGACCCGCCGCAAGAAGAAGCCTGCCAGACCGGCGGAGCCCGCCCAGGAGGGAAAAACCGAGCCGGAGGAGGGGAAGAACCGCCGCCGACCCCGTAACCGGGGAAAGAAGCCCCAGGAGCCCCAGACCCAGGAGCCGAAGGCCCCCCGCCCCCCCAAGCCCAAGGCGGAGCCCAAAGGAGGGGAGCCCAAGCCCGCAGCCCAGGGAGAGGCCACCGGAGAGTCCCGCCCCAAGCGCAATCACTACAACAATCGCCGCCGCCGCCCCAAAAAGCCCCAGGAGGGCGGCAAGCAGGGTGAATGATCTCCGTCGATGCCCTGATTCGTGTCGGTAGAGCTTGGCCATAGCCCAATGTAACAAACGAAAGCGAAAGCCTTTCCTGACCATTCGTAGGGGCGGACCCATGTGTCCGCCCGCAGTATCAGAGATAATCTTTGAAAATATTGGGCGAATTCGGATTCTTTCCAGTATTCTCCAGGAATTTCCGGAGAATACCTGGAAAAGCGCCAGCGTGCGCAACATTTTGAAATCACTTTTGAAATCACAAGGAATGCGGCCTGCCGGCCGCATTCCTTATAAAACCGGAGGAAGGGGAGACCGCCATGGAACTGACCCAGGAGAAAATGGAGCGCCACCTGCAGCGGCTGAAGCCCCTGCTCACCGGCTGCTCCCTGGAGGTGGCCCGAAAGGGTCAGGAGGCTTTGGGACTGCTCCTCAGCCGCAGCTGCCGCAGCCGGGTGCATACGGAGAGCCTGCCGGATTACCCCGTTCCCTGCTGCAGGATCCTCCCGGCGGATCGGGAGCCGGTGGGAACCATTTTGTACCTTCACGGTGGCGGATACACCTGCGGCGGCCTGGACTATGCCAAGGGCTTCGGCTCCGTCCTGGCTGCCGCCACGGGAGCCGCCGTCTACTGCCCCGCCTACCGCCTGGCCCCGGAGTACCCCTTTCCGGCGGCTCTGGAGGACGCTCTGGCCGCCTACCGGGCCCTGCCGGAGCGCCCCGTGCTCTGCGGCGAGTCCGCAGGAGGGGGCCTCATCTACGCGGTGTGCCGCAGTCTCCTGGACAGCGGCTCCCAGCCGCCCCTGGGCTTCATCGCCATCTCCCCCTGGACGGATCTCACCGCCTCCGGGGCATCCTACAAAGAGAACCTGGAGAAAGACCCCTCCATGACCCCGGAGCGCCTGGGCTTCTTCGCGTCGTGCTACACCGATGATCCTCAGAATCCACTGGCCTCGCCCCTCCTGGGAAATCTGGAGGGATTTCCCCCCAGCCTGATTTTTGTGGGAGGCAATGAGGTCATGCTGGACGACAGCCGGAGTCTCCATAAAAAACTCCTGTCCTCCGGCTGTCAAAGCACCCTGGAGATCGCCCCGGGCCTGTGGCACGGGTATGTACTGTACTGCCTGAAGGAGCGCCAATGCGACCTGGAGGCAATCGCCGCCTTTGCTGCGGAGCGGTTCGGCCAGAAAAAATTTCCCGATTTTTGAAAAAAGCTCTTGACATTTTCCCCCATCTCGTGTATGATAAGCGAGCTGACTGAGTCAGCCTCCGCCACCTCCCTTGACCGGGCCGCGGGGACAACTGAATGGAGAAGTCGCGTAGCTGGTCGAGCGCGCACGATTGGAAATCGTGTATACCCCAAAAGGGTATCGAGGGTTCGAATCCCTCCTTCTCCGCCAATAAAAACGCCGCCTGCAAAGGCGGCGTTTTTATTGGCGGAGAAGGAGGGATTCGAAAGGCCGGCCGGAGCGAAGCGGAGGTAACGAAGTGTCCGGTGGACACTTCGTTAGGCCGTGGGAGAATCCCCGAATTCAGAGACACGCCGGGGAAATTGCAACCTTCCCTGGCCCATGAGCATATCCCCACGGTTCTTGTGAAGCCCATCTCTCCGGAGGCCCTGCCGCTCCGGATGAAGGAAGCCTACGAGGCGTTCCTGTCTGCCTGATAAGCGCAATATGCGGCAGCCCTTGGAGAAAAGAAAACCGCCGCAATCTCTCTTACATATGTCCGGCTGCATCCTCTGCCTGCTCCAGAACCGGGCCGTACCCGGGATGGAGCAGTTTTTTTGCCTCTGCCAGACTCACCCAGCAGCAGCGCTTGATCTCGGATTCCTGGAGGCAGGGCGTCCCCTGGATTTCTCCCAGAAAGAGAACCACCTGCTTGCGGATGTGGGGGGCTACCCGGTACTCCACCGAAGCCCGGAACCCCGGGCAGAG
>JALETK010000070.1 GCA_022781505.1 Clostridiales bacterium
TTGGTGCCGCTGACGGGACTCGAACCCGTACAGTATCGCTACCGGGGGATTTTAAGTCCCCTGTGTCTACCGATTCCACCACAGCGGCGGGTATTGGAATTGCGTGTGTTATTTTATCACCTTTTTATGGGAACGTCAAGGAGTTTTGCGGTGAAAAGCAGGCCGCCCCGGTGGGGCGGCCTGGGGGATTAGTCGATGTCCTGATTGACCTCCGTGGGGGGCTCGTCCAGGATTTCGGGGTGCTGGAAGATGCGGTTCATGTACTTGATGACGGTGGCGTAATAGAAGCCGTCCACGATCCGCTCGTCCAGGACGAATTTCATGTCCAGGTATTTGCGCTGGACCACTTCGCCCTCGGCGGTGACCTCGTTGGCCCGGCGCTTGCAGCCGAAGGCGCAGAACACGGGCAGGTTGCCGAAGTCATACAGGTGGTGGTAAATGGGGGCGATGCCCAGAGAGCCCATGGAGGTGATGAACATGGAGCCGTGGAAGGGGCTGACCTCCAGGAGGAATCTGGGAAGCAGACCGAAGTAGTCCAGGGCCCGCAGGAGCCAGACCACGAACTTCAGAAACACCCCGGGAATCAGGCTCAGGGCCCGGGCGGTGTTGTCAAAGTCGCTGTTCAGAGGGGCGTTTTTCACCTCTTCCACCATTTTGTCAAACTGGCGGTACACATCCTGGGCGGTGTCTGTGGGCTTCAGGTGGAGTTTGATGACGGAGTCCGGAGAATCGGAGCTCATTTCCTTTTTGATGGTCATGCAGACCTGAACGTCGCCTCCCCGGGAGTAGACCTTCTGGCCGGACAGGAAGCGGTTCAGTCCGGGGTACTTGGCCACGGTGCGGACATAGGCGGCCAGAATCACATGGGTCAGGCCGAAGTTGGTCATGCCCTCCCGGCGCTTTTGGCGGATGTACCGCTCCACATTGGAGATCTCCACGGTGTCCGCGAAGTGATTGTCCGAGGAGTTCCGGGTGACCATGATGTAGGGGGAGATCTGAGCCATGGGGTACAGGGTGCGCAGACGGCGGCCATCGGACCGGTCGCCCCAGGTGGAATGATATTTCCCGTCATTCTGAATCCATGTGGCGAAAACGCCCAGAATCAGACCCAGGAGGAACAGCCCGTCCGGGGCCAGCTCCCAGACGGAGTGCAGCACAAACCGGACCTCCAGTTGGCTCCAGTTGTCTGCGGCGCGAACGGCCAGGGGCACCATGTACACCAGAAGCAGCACCCAGAAATGGCGGATGCGGCCGTCTACCGTGAGGGCGTAAATGGTTGCCAGGGTGAGATACAGGAAGCAGTACAGAAACAGCAGCCAGCTGCTGAACCCCGCCAGCACCGTTTTGGTATAAAAACACAGATACAGGGCCATCATAAAAACGGGAATGGCGGTTTTGAAGTACCGTTCCTGACCATTCATGAGGCAGATGAGCGCATAGAGCAGACAGGCCGCCACAGGGAGGACCGTTTGGCCCCAGATGAATCCGGCATCGCCTGTTCCTCTCACACAGGCGAAAATGATTCGGACCACTGCGGAAGCAATCATGCACAGCGCCATCAGCCATGTCAGCGGATTTTTCCGGCTGACGTAGAAGCGAATTCGTTTGTCCATAATGAAAAGTATATCAGAATTCCAGGGGAAATTCAACAAAATACAGGATTCTTAATCGAAAGTTAAACTCAAATGCCGGCCCCGGAATAGGAGGAAGCTCCGGGGGAAATACTAACCTCAAATCCACGAAGAAAGGAAGGTTGCATTCATGGACACACTTGCACTGCTGCTCTCTATCATCGGCGCACTGAACTGGGGGCTGGTGGGAATCTGCCGGTTCGATCTGGTGGCCTGGCTTTTTGGGGGCCAGACGGCGGTGGTCAGCCGGGTTATTTATACCCTGGTGGGCCTGGCGGGCCTCTGGTGTATCAGTCTTTTGTTCCGCCGCCGCAGTCAGGCGGGGATTTCCGACTGATTTGCCCATTCCGGTTTGTTCCGGAGGGAGATCCGTCCGAAACGCACCGGAGCGGCAGCTTCCCCGGCAGATTGTCTGCCGGGGAAGCTGCCGCTCTGTTTTCTTTACAATCCTGCCTTATGGGGTTCAGCGGACGCGGACGATGCAGGTGTAGGTCTCGCCGTCGTAGGTGCAGGAGACCTCGGTATAGCCGCTGCCCACGGCGGTGACGGTGTTGCCGCTGACGGTGCACACGCTGGAGTTGCCCGCAGACCAGCTCACATTCAGGGTGTTTCCGTCGGCATCCCGCAGGCGCAGGGTGAAGGTCTCATCCACGGACAGGGTGACGTCGGTGTGGCTGATGGTGACGCCGCCGTCGGAGTCCTCCGTGGCAGGGGGATCGGTCTCATCCCCGTCGTCAAAATTGCACCGGACGATGCACACCAGCTCCTGGCCCTGATACACGGCCCGAACCCGGGTGGTGCCGGAGCCCTCTGCGGTGACCCAGCCGTTGTCCACGCTGGCCACGGAGGAATTGTCACTGGACCACTGAACCTCGGCGGGGGAGAGGCTGCCCACCTTCAGGCGGGTGGTCTCGCCCTTGGAGAAGAAGGTGATGTCCGTGCGGTCCAGCTCCAGGGCTTCGGTGGGTTCCTCGGTGGGCTCGGTGGTTTCCTCCGTGATGCCGGAGGGCTCTGTGGTCTCGGAGGTGTCCACGGTGAAGTCGCAGTCCACGGAGCACAGGGCGGTGGCGCTGCCGCAGGTGACGGTGACGGTTGCCCGGCCCGGCGCCACGGCGGTCACAAGGCCCTCGGCTGTGACGGTGGCCACGGCGGTGTTATCCGACTGGAAGGTGAGAGAATCGGTGGTGTCCGCCGGGGAGAGGGTCACATTCAGCAGCTGTGCCTGGCCCTGGGCGGTGAAGGTGACGGAGGAATCCACGGTCACACCAGCGCATGGAACGGTGGCCTGGGTGCCCTCCGTGGTGGAGGCAGTGGTTTCGGGAGCCTTGCCGGTGGCCCAGCCCGGCCGCAGGAATCGGTATGCGATATACAGGGCCAGCAGGGCGGCGATCACACCAAGAACGATGCAGATCACCTTGTCCCTGGTGGAGACAGGCGGCTTCTTTTTGATGGGCTTCCTTTCGGCGGGCGCAGCCTTTTTGGGCGGCTGCTCCGGAGAAGCGCTGGGAGCGGCAGCCTTCGGCGGCTCCTGCCTGGCAGGAGTCCGGGGCGCCGGGGCGGCCTTCTGGGCCTCCTTCATCAGCTCCGGAGTCCGGGTAAATCTGGGGGGCTCCTCCGGAGCGGGGGCCTTCTCCTGGACGGCAGGCTTTGGGGCCTCCTCCGGGGCGGGCTGCTCCGGCGGATTCTTCGGCTCCACTGCGCCTTCCGGGGCCTGGGTGGTCTCCGCAGCAGGAGTCTGGGGCTCCTGGGCCATTTTCGACATCAGCTTCCCCATGACGATGATGGTATCGTCCTTGACGGCTGGCTTCTTTTTCTCCGGCTGGGGCGTGGGCGTGGGGCCTGCTTCGACGCAGGCTCCGCAGATGGGGCACTTTCCGTCTGCGGAATCGTAATATGTTCCACAATATTGACAAATCATTCTGCTCAACTGGGTTCCCTCCGTTTTTTGGCAGGCCGGGTGCCTGCCCTGCTTCGACACTATCATATCATTTTCTTTCCCATAAAACAACTACAATCCTGTTGCTTTTTTCGGTTTTTTCGCTTATCATATAGGGTAGTGACTGATTCTAAGGAGGCGATGGATTTGTCGGATGCCAAGACCGTATCTCCCCTGCTGGACGAATTCTCATTGGGAAAGCCCTTCAGCAGCCACAATGGTATCACTTGCTGCCCCGCAATTCACACTGTCACAAAAGAGAAGTTTATCTTAAAGAAAATTTCTGTCCCGGAATCCCAGATTCAGGTGGACGCCATGCTCCTGACCGGCGCCTGCGCCAACCGGGAGGCTGCCCAGGCTTACTATGAGGATATCACCAAGGGATTGGAGCGGGAAATCGAGCTGCAAAAATCCCTGTCCCGCTCCCGGGGCTTTGCCCCTGTGTTCGGCTACCAGTCCACCCCCAAGGAGAATGGGGAGGTGGGCATGGATCTGTGGGTGCTGAGCGCCTATGGCACCACCCTGGCTTCCTACATGAAGCGGAACACCATGACCCACCTAGGCGCCGTGAACCTGGGCATTGACCTGTGCGCCGCCCTGACCATCTGCCGGAAGGCGGGCTATCTGTATCAGGACCTGAAGCCGGAGAATATTTTTATCACCTCCCAGCGGCAGTATCAGCTGGGGGATCTGGGCTTCCTCTCTCTGGAGGAGCTGTCCTATGCCACCTTCCCGGAGCGGTACCGCAGCGTTTACACCGCCCCGGAGCTCTTTGACGATTTCGCGGAGCTCAATGCCACCATGGACATCTATGCCCTTGGCATGGTGCTGTACCGGATTTACAACGGCGGCCAGGGCCCCTTTGACGACCTGGAGCCCCAGGAGGCGGAGGCCCGGCGGCTGGCCGGGGAGCAGCTGCCCCCGCCCAAGTACGCGGACTATGAAATGGCGGAGATTCTGCTGAAGGCCGCCGCCTTCAAGCCCGCCGACCGGTGGCAGAGCCCCGAGGAGATGGGCCAGGCCCTGGTGAGCTACATGCAGCGCAATCCGGTGAACGACGCCATGATTGCCCCGCCCATTGTGACCGACCCGGTGCTGGACGCTGCGGCGGCAGCCATTGACGACCGGGCTGCCCGGGAGGATGCGCCGGAGGAGTCCCGGGAGCAGGCACCGGAGGAGGCCGCGCCTCAGGAGACGGACCTGCCCGGAGAGGAGCCTCAGGAGGAGATCCGGGAGGAGCCCGCCCGGGAGGAGCCTGTGGAGAGCGCGCCGGAAGCGCCCCATGAGGAGCCGGATGAGGAAGCCCGGGAGGCTTCGGCCGAACTCTATGCAGACGAGACGCTGCCCGGGGAGGAGGACCTGGGCGACGGCGTGGCGGATCAGGAGCTGGCGGACATTCTGCAGCGGGCGGAGGCCTTCCTGGAGCTGGAGACCCCGGCGGAGGAGCCGCCCCGGGAGCCGGAGACTCCGGAGGAGGACCCCGGCAGGCAGGAAGGGGAGAGTGGGCTCTTCCCCGTTCAGAAGCCCTCCTTTAAAAAGCCCCTGATTGTCCTGGCGGTGCTGGCCATTCTGGCGGTGCTGGCCGGGGGCGGATATTGGTTCTACTCCGGCTATTACTGTGTCCCGGTGGAATCCTTCACCGTGGCCGAGGGCAGCGTGGACTCCATGACCGTGGAGCTGTCCACCCAGGCGGACCCCCAGTCCCTGCGCCTCAGCTGCCAGGACACCTATGGCAACACCTACTCCGGCAGCCTGGAAAATGGCCGGGCCACCTTTACGGGCCTGAACCCCAACACCCAGTACACGGTGACCGTGTCCATCGAGGGCTTCCACAAGCTCACGGGAACTACCCAGGTGAGCTATACCACCGGCGTCCTCACGGAAATCCAGAACTTCACCGCCGTCACCGGCGGGGAGGACGGCTCCGTGAATCTGAGCTTCGAGGTAAATGGCCCGGAGCCCGCCGCCTGGACCCTGGAATATGAGGCTGGTGACGGTTCCCTCCAGACCCGCAGCTTTACGGGCCACACCATCACCCTCACGGGTCTGACCACCGGGCAGAGCTATACCTTCCGCCTGACTGCGGGAGAGGAGTATTACCTGACGGGAACCCAGTCCGTGACCTTTACCGCCGGCGCGGTGGTGATGGCCCAGAATCTCACCATCACGGGGATGACGGAAACCGGCTTCACCGTCAGCTGGGACGAGCCGGAGTCTCCCGTGGACGTCTGGACGGTCAACTGCTCCGGCGGCGAGACCAACGAGACCCAGACGGTGAGCGGCTGCTCCGCCACCTTTGAAAACGTGGACCTGTCCGTGAGCCACTCCATCCGGGTCACCGCCCAGGGCATGTCCGAGAGCGCCCAGTTCTCCATGACCGCGAACCCCGTGTTCATCCAGAGCGTGACCACAGACACCACCGTTCCCGGAACCATGACCGTATCCTGGAGCTTCACCGGCAAAGCCCCCGCCGGCTGGGTGCTCCTGTACGCCTTTGGAGAGGGGGAGACGGAGTCCATGTCCGTGGAGACCACGGAGCCCACGGCGGTGATTGACCAGGTGATGCCGGGAACCGCCTACACCTTCCGCTTCCAGACCACCGACGGCACCACGGTCTTTCAGGGGCAGACCTTCCAGGCTGCCGCTCCCGAGGCGGTGCCCTTTGAGGGCTTTGGGCTCACGGCGGAGGAGCTCACCATCGGCACCTTCCCGGCGCCGGAGGGAGAGGACTGGTCCAGCACGGACCTGGACAATGTGGTGCAGACGGGCACCTTCTCCCTGGACGACCGGATCGGCTACCTTCTGGCGGCGCCGTCCAATGTGGACGATGAGGACACGGAGGTGACCATCCTGGAGGTGCTCCGGGATGAGAGCGGCGCCGTGGTGGACTATTCCTCCAGAACCATGTCCTGGACCGATATGTGGCAGGGCAAGCTGTTTGTGGGCGAGCTGAAGCAGACGCCCGCGGAGCCCGGTACCTACACCCTGGAGCTTTATTTCGACGGCCAGCTGGTGCAGACCGCGCCCCTCACCATTCAGTGACGCCCCGGCCCCGCCGGACAACCGAACAGATGCCGGGAGGCTGACGTGGGACATCCTGCGTCAGCCTCCTTTTCCTGTCCGGGGAACGGAAAATATAACAGAATGTTTACACTTTTTGCACAAAAATACCCTTGAATTTTTAACATTGACTATCTATAATATACCAAGCTTATAGAATGAGGTGATCATATGAATGCGGATAAGAAAGCGGTTGCCGCATATTTCAACACACTGGCGGAGAATTGGGACCGGGACAATGCCCCGGGCGCCGGTGAGGCAGGCCGGATTCTGGAGCTGGCGGACATTCGCGCCGGTGGGCAGATTCTGGATGTGGCCTGTGGGACGGGCGCCATGTTCCCCTACTATCTGGAGCGGGGCGTGAAGAGCGTCACCGGCGTGGATATCTCCGGGGGCATGATTGCCCAGGCGGAGAAGAAATTTGAAAAGCCCAATGTACATTTGATTCAGGCGGACATTCAGGCCTGCCGGTTTGACGAGCCCTTTGACCGCTGCATTGTGTTCAATGCCCTGGCCCATTTTCAGGACTATGCCCAGCTGATGCGCCGCCTGGCGGGCTTTGTAAAGCCCGGGGGACGGCTGCTGGTGGCCTACGGCCTCAGCCGGGAGCAGGTCAATGCCCGGGAGAAGGACGCCTGCCTGCCGGAGCCGGAGGAGCTGGCGGCCCTGATGAAGCCGTGGTTTGTGGTGGATGTGAAGCAGGATGCGCCCTACGCGGTCTCCGGCGTCCGAAACGACGTCCCCGCCCCCATGGTTCCCCCCACGGATAAACGATAAACAGCGGGGGCGGGGAAGCCCCCGGAAAAATCGCCGTCCTTCCGAGCCGGTATCCAAACCGGCCCGGAGTGGCGGCGATTTTCTGTGCCGCGAGCTTCAGGGAGCGGCTTGTGTCCTGTAACACTTGGCGTGTTCTCGCACCACAATAAACGAAAGGCCCCCCATTTGTCATCCTGAGGCGAAGCCGAAGGATCTCGTGCGCAGGCCCCCCTGTTTGTCATCCTGAGGCGTAGCCGAAGGATCTCGCGCACCGGGGTTCCATGTCGAAACCCTCCTGCGCGAGATCCTTCGGCTTCGCCTCAGGATGACATGTCGGGAGACAGGCAGCCGCTCTGCGCTGTGCTTTTGGGGTTTGGATCCTTGCACATGGGGAGGCGGCGCAGGATGATGTAACCGGGGAGGATGGGGATTTCCTTTTGCCCGGAGCCGTGGTATAATAGTCCCGAAGATGTCCGCGATACCGGAAAAGCGCCCGGTTCCGCCGCAGCCGGGGAGACGGGCTGAGATTTTGGGAGGAGACGAATATGGATTTTGAACTGCACGCGCCCTTTGCGCCCACGGGAGACCAGCCGGAGGCCATTGAAACCCTGGTGCGGGGGCTGGAGCTGGGGCTGGAGGAGCAGACCCTCCTGGGCGTCACCGGCTCCGGCAAGACCTTCACCATGGCCAATGTCATCGCCCGGCTGAACCGGCCCACCCTGGTGCTGGCCCACAACAAGACCCTGGCTGCCCAGCTGTGCAGCGAGTTCCGGGAGTTCTTTCCCAACAACGCGGTGGAGTATTTCATCAGCTATTACGACTACTATCAGCCGGAGGCCTACATCGCCCAGACGGACACCTACATTGAGAAGGACTCCGCCATCAACGAGGAGATTGACCGGCTGCGGCACAGCGCCACCGCCTCCCTCTTTGAGCGGCGGGATGTGATTGTGGTGGCCTCCGTGTCCTGCATCTACGGCCTGGGCGACCCCATTGACTACAAGAACATGGTGATCTCCCTGCGGGTGGGCCAGGAGCGGCCCCTGGACAGCATTCTCAAAAAGCTCACGGAGATCCGCTACGAGCGCAACGACCTGGATTTCTCCCGGAACAAGTTCCGCCTCCGGGGGGACACCCTGGAGATCTACCCCGCCTACTGGAACGGCAGGGCCATCCGGGTGGAGTTTTTCGGGGACGAGATTGACCGGATTTCCGAAATCAACGCCGTCACCGGTATGCCGGAGCGGTTTGTGGAGCATGTGGCCATCTATCCCGCCAGTCACTATGTGGCCACAAAGGAGAAGATGGACCGGGCCATCGGGGAGATTCGCCGGGAGTGCGATGAGCAGGTGGAGCTGTTCCGCAGCCAGGGCAAGCTCCTGGAGGCCCAGCGGATTGCCCAGCGCACCAACTATGACCTGGAGATGCTGTCGGAAATCGGCTTCTGCTCCGGCATCGAGAATTACTCCCGGGTGATCTCCGGCCGGGCTCCGGGGACGCCGCCCACCACCCTTCTGGATTACTTCCCCAAGGACTTTCTCATGTTCATTGACGAGAGCCATGTGACCATTCCCCAGGTTCGGGCCATGTACGCCGGGGACCACTCCCGGAAGGAGAGCCTGGTGAATTACGGCTTCCGCCTGCCCTCGGCCTATGACAACCGGCCCCTCAACTTCGGGGAGTTTCAGGAGAAGGTGAATCAGGTGATTTACATCTCCGCCACCCCGGCGGAGTATGAGCGCAGCCGCTCCGGTCAGATTGCCCAGCAGGTGATCCGCCCCACGGGTCTGCTGGACCCCAGAACGGAGGTGCGGCCTGTGGAGGGGCAGATTGACGACCTCATCGGGGAGATCAACCAGGTGACCGCCCGGAACGAGCGGGTGCTGGTGACCACCCTCACCAAGAAAATGGCGGAGGATCTCACGGCCTACCTGCAAAAAATGGGCATCCGGGTGCGGTACATGCACTCCGACGTGACCGCCATGGAGCGGATGGAGATCATCCGGGATTTGCGCATGGCGAAATTTGATGTTCTCGTGGGCATCAACCTCCTGCGGGAGGGCCTGGATTTGCCGGAGGTCAGTCTGGTGGCCATTCTGGACGCGGACAAGGAGGGCTTCCTCCGCTCCGAGACCAGCCTGATTCAGACCATCGGCCGGGCCGCCCGGAATGCCGACGGCCGGGTGATTCTCTACGCCGACACGGTGACTGCCGCCATGGACGCGGCCCTCCGGGAGACGGAGCGCCGCCGGGGCATTCAGGACGCCTACAACAAGGCCCACGGCATTGTTCCCAAGACCATTGTGAAGTCCGTCCGGGATCTCATTGAGATCTCCAAGTCCACCGCCGAGGTCCGGCGGAAGGACGGGGTGAAGATGACCAGGGCCGAGCGGGAGAAGGAGATTGCCCGCCTGGAGAAGGAGATGCGTCAGGCGGCCAGAATGATGGAATACGAGTACGCCGCCGTCCTCCGGGACCAGATCATTCAGCTCCGTGGCGAAAAGTGACAGAAATTTCCCCGCGAAAGCGGGGAAATTTTCTTTGACGGAAAAGAATTTTTCTGGTATAATAAATTGATATGTTGCGGCTTGCAGGAGGAATATGTTATGCGGATGCGGAAAAAACCCAATCTGGTACCCCGGATGGAGCGGTGCAGCGGCTGGTGGATTCGGGAGCCTGAGACCATGAAGGGAAAGTGGCGGGAGCTTGCGCCCCAGTGCACCCGGATTTGGGTGGAGGTGGGCTGCGGCAAGGGCCGGTTCACGGTGGAGACTGCGGCGGCCAACCCGGATATGCTGCTCATCGCCATGGAGCGGGTGCCGGACGCCATGGTGGTGGCCATGGAGAAGGCCCGGGAGATGGATTTGAAAAACGTGTTCTTTGTGGACATTGACGTGGCCCGGATTGAGGAGTGCTTCGCCCCCGGGGAGCTGGACGGGATGTACATCAACTTCTGCGACCCCTGGCCCAGGAAGAAAAATGCCAAGCGCCGCCTGACCCACAGGGGCTTTCTGGAAAAGTACAGCCGGGTGCTCCGGGAGGGCGGAAAGATTCACTTTAAGACCGACAATGAGCCCCTGTTTGGTTTCTCCCTGGAGGAGTTTCAGGCCCTGTCCTTCCCCACAGAGCAGGTCACCTGGAACCTGCACGAGCATGGCCCTGTGGGCATTATGACCGATTACGAGGAGAAGTTCTATCAGCTGGGAACGCCTATCCACCGCTGCGAGGTGACCCTCCACCCCATTGCGCCTTCGGAAAAAGCGTATGATTCGGCAGGTTCTGGGGAAAACTCTCCTAAGCAGACCCCGGAGGCGTAAGCCGGGGCTGCGGAAAAAACCGATTGTTGGTTAAAATCTCAGAAAATTCATCATATACCTGATTTTTTGCCCTTGCCAAATGAGAAAAATCGGGCTATAGTCAAGGTGTCGGGGTCGTACCGTACACTGTGCAGCAAAATGGAGGAAGTGTGTGTTATGAGCAACGGAAAGAAGCCGGGCAAGGTCAATGACGAGTCCTATGCCGTGTTGCAGACCTTGATTACCAAGGGGCGCAAAGAGGGAATGCTCCGTGCCTCGGAGCTGAACGCCGAGCTGGAAAAGCTGGATATCTCCCCGGAGAAGATTGAGGAGATTTATGAGAGATTTGACACTCTGGGAATTCAGATTGTAGGGGCGGATCTGGACCTGGATCTGGACGACGCCCTGCCCCCCATCGGCGATGACCTGGGCGGTGACATTGACCTGGGCGACGTGGAGGAGGAGGATCTGGTTGATCCGGTGGACCTGGCCGCGGAGTACAATCTGGACGACCCGGTTCGCATGTACCTGAAGGAGATCGGCCAGGTGAAGCTCCTGTCTGCCGAGGAGGAGATTGAGCTGGCCAAGCGGGTGGCCGAGGGCGACAAGGCCGCCAAGGACAAGCTCACGGAGGCCAACCTCCGGCTGGTGGTCTCCATCGCCAAGAAATACTCCGGCCGGGGCCTGCACATCCTGGATCTGATTCAGGAGGGCAACACGGGCCTGATTCGCGCCGTGGACAAGTTTGACTGGACAAAGGGAAACAAATTCTCTACATATGCCACCTGGTGGATCCGGCAGGCCATCACCCGGGCCATTGCGGATCAGGCCCGGACCATCCGGGTTCCGGTGCATATGGTAGAGGTGATCAACAAGGCCACCCGCTGCAACCGGAAGCTGGTGCAGGAGCTGGGCCGGGAGCCCACCATGGAGGAGATCGCCAAGGAGCTGAACCTGCCGGTGGAGAAAATCATCGAGGCCAACCGCACCGCCGCCGACACCCTGAGCCTGGACACTCCCGTGGGCGACGAGGAGGACACCACCATCGGCTCCTTCGTGGAGGATGACAACACCCCCGGGCCCGCCGATGCCACATCCAACGCCCTTCTGGCGGAGGCCCTGTCGGAAATCCTGGGCACCCTCACCGACCGGGAGGCCGACGTGCTGCGGATGCGCTTTGGCATGTATGACGGCCGCACCCACACCCTGGAGGAGGTGGGCCAGATCTTCGGCGTCACCCGGGAGCGGATTCGCCAGATTGAGAACAAGGCCATCCGGAAGCTCCGCCACCCCAGCCGTGCCAAGAAAATCAAGGACTTTTATTGCTGATTGCCAGGCGCTGCCTCCGAAAAAGAGACGTGGGGCAGCGCCTGCGCTCTGCGCCTGAACCCACAGACTTCGTTTTTTGTGGTATAAGGGTTCTGGACAAGGGGATGTCCGTTCGCTATAATAGGTACCATTGACGGTATAGGAGCTTTTTTTATGAGCCTTCTCCAACAGGTGCTGAATTCGATTAAATACATAGCCCTCTGGGGCATTCTCGCCCACATTCTGGGAGAGGCCCTGCCCCGGCGGTGGTTTCACTGGGACCGGTTTCCCTATCGCTGCTTTTCCTGGGAGCGGGATGGGCACTTTTACGAGTCCCTGGGAATCCGGAAGTGGAAGGACCGGCTGCCGGACAAGAGCAAGTACACCAAGAGCACCTTCACCAAGCAGATGAAGGGCCACGAGGGGGAGGACAGTCTGGTTCGCTTCCTCCAGGAGACCTGCGTGGCAGAGCTGGTGCACTGGGCGCTGACCCTGCTGGCGGTGCCTCTGTACTTCTATGTGCCCACGCCGTTGGGGGCGGTGGTTGCCAGCTTGTACGCGCTGTCCAATCTGCCGTTCATCATGATTCAGCGGTATAACCGACCCAGGCTGGCGCGGGTGCTGCGCCGCAAGCAAAGAGACTGAAGGGCTGTCGCCACAGCATCATGCTGCAGGGGCAGCCCTTTTTCAGGAGAGGAGAAACAATGAGCATTCGACCTACAAGAGAAGACATTCGGAGGGCATTCAGCGCGAAGGATTACAACCGGGGCATGGAGTACTACCGGGCCGGACGGGTGCAGGATTACCGGGAGCGCAGCGACTGGGGGGATCTTACGGCAGACTGCGTGGTGCAGGGAAGCCGTCCGTATCAGGTGAGCTTCCTTGTCATGGAGCGGGGAATTGCCTGCAACTGTACCTGCCCCCGGTTTGAGACCGCCGGAAGCTGCAAGCATGTGGTGGCGGCCCTGCTGGCCTGCGCCGACCGGCTGGGTGGCCGGGACAGCTCCGGCGGCGCCAGAATTCTGGACCGGTATCTCCAGCGGACGGAGACGGCGGGGCCCAAGGCCCGCCTGGTGCCACGGCTGGAATGCACCCCGGGTATGGAGGAATATCCCCGGGTCAGCTTCCTGGTTGGCTACGACAAGACCTATGTGGTCAAAAACATCCCCAATTTTCTCCGGGCCGTGGCGGAGGGAGCGACGGTGTCCTACGGGAAAAACCTGACCCTGTGCCACCGGATTTCACAGTTTGACGAGACTTCCCAGAAGCTGATTGCGCTGGTGCGCAGCACGGTGGCCACCTATCAGGGCGTCCTGGGCTGGTCCTACAGCGCCAGCAGCGTCAGGACGGATTTGCAGTTTTCGGGGGATACCTTTGACCGCTTCTTTGATTTGTATCAGGGGCAGCAGGTGGAGCTGACCCAGACCAAGGACACCATCTTGCTGGAGGAGTCCGATCCTCCCGCTACGCTGCATCTTCAGTCCATGGGCGCCTCCGTGCGGGTGGAGCTGGAGAATGCCTGCGGCCTCTCGGCCTTCGGCGCCGGAGAGTACCTTTATATTGTGGAGGAGGGAATCCTGCACCGCTGCACCAGAGCCTACACCCGGGACATGGGCCCGCTGCTGGAGGGCGGGGAGCCGGTGCTCTGGTTTACCAAGCAGGAGCTTCCGGGCTTCTGCGCCTGCGTCATGCCGGTCATTGAGCCCTATGTGGAGGTGGATGACCCGGAGGGGCTCCTCAGTCAGTTTGCCCCCGATCCCTGCACCCCGTGCTTTTATTTTGACCTCCCCGGCGAGAAGCTCACCGCCCGCCTCACCTATCGCTACGGTGAGACGGAGGTGCCCTGGGACAAAGAGCCGGAAAAAACCAGGGAGATCAAGCGGGATCTTCCCAGGGAGCAGCAGGCCCGGCAGCTGCTGGAGAACCGGTTCCGGTTTGACGGGGAGGAGAAGCGCCATGTGCTGGAGGGAGACGAGGCCATCTTCGACTTCCTCTCCCAGGAGCTGGACCGGTTCCGGGAGCAGGGAGAGGTCTATGTGTCCGACCGGCTCCAGTCCCGGCAGTTCCACCCCTCCGCGGCCAGCGTAGGCATCTCCGTGTCCGATGGACTTCTGCGGCTGGAGCTGGACACCGGCGGCTTTCCGCCGGAGGAGCTGGAGGCGCTGTACCGCAGTATGCTCCAGCGGCGCAAGTTCCACAAGCTGGCGGACGGCCGGTTTCTGACCCTGGACGGCTCCGCCTGCGAGGCCCTGGCGGAGGCCACTCATATGATGCAGCTCCAGCCCAAGGAACTGACAGAGGGAACGGTGACCGTCCCCGCCTTCCGGGCCCTGTATCTGGACAGCGTCCTGGGCAAGCGGGAGGATCTCCGGGTGAGCCGGGACAGCCAGTTCCGCACCATGATCCGGAAGTTCAAAACCGTGGAGGACAGTGACTTCAATCCCCCCGCCTCCATGGACGGCGTCCTGCGGCCCTACCAGAGGACGGGCTTCCGGTGGCTCAAGACGTTGGAGAGCTGCGGCTTCGGAGGGATTCTCGCCGACGAGATGGGCCTGGGTAAGACCCTGCAGCTCATCACCTTCCTGGCCACCGTCCCCCGGCGGGAGGTGGGGCTTCCCAGCCTCATTGTGTGCCCGGCGTCCCTGGTGCTCAACTGGGCGGACGAGTTCCGGCGGTTTGCCCCGGAGCACAGGGTGCTGCTCCTGCTGGGTCCGGCCAGGGAGCGGGCGGCCCTCATGGACGCCGATACGGACAGCGACGTGTGGGTTACCTCCTATGACCTTCTGAAGCGGGACACGGAGCTGTATGCCAAGCGGGAATTTTACTGCTGCGCCCTGGACGAGGGGCAGTTTATCAAAAATCAGGCCACCAAGGCCTCCCGGGCGGTGAAGCTCATCCGCTGCCGCCAGCGGTTCGTCCTCACGGGAACCCCCATTGAGAACCGGCTCAGCGAGCTGTGGAATCTCTTTGATTTCCTCATGCCCGGGTATCTGTTCACCCACAACCGGTTTGTGGAGAAGCTGGAGCGGCCCATTGCCCAGAAGCAGGACCCGGAGGCCCAGCAGCAGCTGAGCAAGCTGGTGCGTCCCTTCCTGCTGCGCCGGCTGAAGAGCGATGTTCTGAAGGAGCTGCCCCCCAAGCTGGAGCATGTGCGGCGGGTGCAGCTTTCCCCGGAGGAGCGGAAGCTGTACCTGGCCGCCACGGCTGCGGCCAAGGGGGCCTTTGCCGGAGGGGAGAAGCTCCAGATTCTGGCGGCCCTCACCCGGCTGCGGCAGATCTGCTGCGACCCGGATCTGTGCTTTGAGAATTACGAGGGCCCCCACTCCAAGCTGGAGGCCTGCCTGGAGCTGTGCGCCGGTATGACGGAGAACGGACACCAGATTCTGGTGTTCTCCCAGTTCACCTCCATGCTGGAGCGGATTCGCCGGGGCCTGGAGGAGCAGGGAATCTCCAGCTTCACCCTCCAGGGCTCCACCTCCAAGGAGCGGCGGGCGGAGCTGGTGCGCCGGTTCCAGCAGGGGGAGGCCTCGGTGTTCCTGATCTCTCTGAAGGCGGGAGGCACCGGCCTTAACCTCACGGCGGCGGACGTGGTGATTCACTACGACCCCTGGTGGAACCTGGCCGCCCAGAGCCAGGCCACGGACCGGGCCCACCGCATCGGCCAGCGGGCCTGCGTCCAGGTTTACAAGCTCATTGCCGAGGGCAGCATCGAGGAAAAAATCCTGGAGCTCCAGGCCCGGAAGGGGGAGCTCATGGACGTGGTCAGCGCCAACGGCGAGGGCGGCGGCATCCTGTCCATGTCCCAGGAGGAGCTGCTGGCGCTGCTGGAAGAATAACCCATACAACGGGGGGTGTCTCAAAACGAGTTTTGAGACACCCCCCGTTGGCGAAAAACGGCAAATCCATGCCGCGACAGGCCTTTTCTGAATCCCGGAAGCCACTGAACCGGCAGGCCTGCAGGCAGCTTTACAAAAACCCCTGTGGTCTTTGAAGACTGCCGCACAGATCTCCCAGCCGTTTCTAAATCATCCAAATCGGAACAATGTAGTGATCCCTGTTGATTGCGGACAGCTCCGGACGCATACACAAGATGGCTCCTTTTCCTCTGGGAACGGAGCCCTTGTCAAGAATGGTGAAGGCTCCGATGAGTTCGCTGCCGGGATTGACGGAGCGCTTGACCTCCAAGGGGTGCAGCTGACCGTCGTGCTCCATTACCATATCGATCTCGTTGTGTTCTTTGTCCCGATAGTACCACAGCAGACAATCCCGGGCGGCATTGTGGTAGCTTTTGATGATTTCGGAGACCACATAATTCTCCAGAACAGCGCCGTTGAGTGCGCCGTTCCGAAGAATCTCCGGGGAGGAATAGCGGGTCAGATATGCCACCAGCCCGGTGTCAAAGAAATACAGCTTGGGTGTTTTTACGGTGCGCTTCAGCAGGTTGTTGGAATACGGCCGCAGATAGAAGATGATATCTGATTTTTCCAGAACCTGCAGCCAGCGTTTGGCGGTATCGTCAGACACGCCCACATCCTGGGCGATGTCGTGAACATTCAGCATCTGCCCCACTCTGCAGGCTGCGGCGCGGATAAAATCCTGAAACTGGAGCTTGTCCACCCGGGCAATCAGTTCACTGACGTCCCGGTCAATGTACGTCTGCAGATAGCTGGAGTAGAACACGTCTCTGTCCGTGAATTTCCCGCTCACATAGCCGGGCAGAGAGCCCTGCCAAATCCGCGCATAGATGTCATCCATGGCTGCAGGCGAACCGGTGCTTCTGCGCTCTTTCAGGGCGGAGAGCTCCACCTGAAACGGTGTGTTTTCACCGGAGCCAAAGACCTCATGCTGGGAGAGGGAGGGCATATGCAAAACCGCCACGCGGCCGGCCAGGGATTCCTGAGCCAGCTCCATCATCCGGAACGCCTGGGAGCCCGTCAGCCAGAAGGAGCCGGGAGCAGCGCCGTTGTCAATGGCGATTTTGATATAGGAGAAAAGCTCCGGAGCATACTGAACCTCGTCAATGAATATGGGGAGCTCATGCAGCTGCAGGAACAACGCGGGGTCTGTCTTGGCCAGCCTGCGCTCCTCCAGATCATCCAGGGTGACATACTGCCGGTCGGGGGCCATCCGCTTTTTTAATGTGGTGGTCTTGCCCACCTGCCGGGGGCCTGTGACCAGAATGCAGGCGTATTCTCTGGAGAGCGCCATCAGCTTTTCCTCCAGATCCCGCTTGATATAGTCCATAGAACCACTCCTTTCTGACGAATATCCGATTCAATCTTATTTTAGTCAAAACCCTGGGGCGTGTCAAGACAAAAATCAGATCACATCTTATCTTAGCCAAAGGAGCGGGACAATATGCCTCCCCGAAGGGGTTCCGGATCAATGTCACGAACTTAAGCGTGCGGGTAGGGCGGGGTGGTGTGCCTGTAGGGGAGGGTCATGACCCTCCCGGGCAGCAGCAAGTCTGATTGGCAGCTCCGTTCTGAGGCACCAGCCCTTGCAGGAGGGATTGGAAGTGCCCGGATTCCGGTAAGTGCCTGGGAGGGTCATGACCCTCCCCTACAATGCACAAAAGGATTATTAAAGTTACAACGCACTACCGCTGGGGGAGGGTTACCTCCGCTGTGAAGGAGGTGGCGCTTTGGTGGCGCTGGAAGCTGCCGCCCATGGAGGTCAGGAGCTTTTCGCAGGTCTGCAGGCCGATTTTGGTGCTCTCCACCCGGCCCGCGTCCCGGGTCAGGGCGTTGGTGATGGAGACGTGGAGGGTGCCGGCCACCCACACGGCGGTGACGGTGACGGGGCACTCCGGGTCCGCGTACTTGCGGACGTTGGAGAACAGATTGTCAAAGACCCGCCGCAGGTGCTGCACGTCCACCTGAATCTCCCCCGGGCGGTCCAGGCCCAGAAACTGCACCTGATAGCCCTGGCTCATGAGCTCGGCGGTGTGCTCTCCCAGAAGCTGATCCAGAAGGGTCTGGGCGTCAAAGGTCTCCAGATTCATATCCGGCTCCGGCTTGCCGAAGACCAGGAAGTAGGAAAACAGCTCCCCGGTGAGCTCCCGGAGCTTTTCCGCCTTCCGGCGGCACACCTCCAGGTACTCCCGCTGCTGCTCCGGGGACAGATTCCCGCTGCCCGCCAGGAGATCCAGGTAGCCCAGCAGACTGGTGAGGGGGGTGCGGACGTCGTGGGACATGGCGGTGATGAGGCCGGTGTTGGCCTTCCAGGCGTCCTCCTCCCGCTGGAGCTTGTCAATGATGGAGAGGCGCATGGCGTCCACGTCCTCCGCCAGGTCTCCGATTTCGTCCCGGGAGGTGGGAATGATCTCCAGGCTCAGGTCGCCCTGGCTCACCTGCCGCACCTGCCGGGCCAGCCGGGTGACGGCGGAGGTCACATGGCTGTTGTACAGCAGCACCAGGGTCAGGAACAAAAGGCCGCCCACCGTGACGGCGATCCAGTTGAGAAGCAGGTACAGCCGCTCCTCGGAGGACTCCAGCACCTGCACCTGATAGGCGCCGTCCCGGAAGTTCACAGGGAATACCATGCTGCTGGAGCCGCTGGTGTCCGCCCGGAGCACCAGGCCGTTGTCCGCCCGGACCAGCTCCGCCCCCCACTGGTCGGAGTTCAGCACCGCTCCGTTGCCGGAGACGATGAGGCGGACATAGGGCTGCTGCCGGTTCCAGACGCCGATTTTCTCCACGTCCAGAGAGGTGACCGACGCCTCCTCCACATAGGCGCGGAAGGAGGTGATGGCCGACTGAATCCGGTCTGCCTGCCGGGCGGGGGAGCAGTAGACCGTGTCCACAAAGTGGTTGCCGCCCAGGATGATCAGCAGGGCCAGAGCCAGGGCAGCCAGGGCGGCCAACAGCAGCATAATCAGAAGCTTCAGGTTCAGCCGCAGATAGGGCTTGGTTCGCTTAGCCAAACTGATACCCCTTTCCCCAGACCGTGCGAATCAGGGTGGGATTGGCAGGGTCGTCCTCCAGCTTTTTCCGAAGATTCAGGATATGTACCATAACGGTGTTGTTGGAGGCGGGCATGAAGCTGTCCCCCCAGGCCCCCTCGTACAGGGCGCGGACGTCCAGGGGCTTTCCCTTGTTCCGGAAGAAGAACCGTAGAATTTCGTATTCCTTCACCGTCAGCTCAATGGCCACGCCGTTTTTTACCACACAGCGCCGGGTCTCGTCCAGGTGGATGGAGTCGTCCTGATACTGCTCCGGCTTGCCCTTGTACATCCGGTACCGGCGCAGCAGGGAGTCCACCTTCAAAAGAAGCTCCGCCTGGGAGAAGGGCTTGGGGAGAAAGTCATCGCCGCCGCTGGCGTAGGCCGAGGCCATGTCCCCCAGCTGGGTCTTGGCGGTGAGGAACAGAATCGGGGCGGTGGAAAAGCGGCGGATGGCCTGGCAGGCGCTGATTCCGTCCATCCCGGGCATCATAATATCCATAATCACCAGGTCAAAGCCCGCGAAGTCCCGCAGGCGCTGCACTGCCTCATCGCCGGAGGCGGCCTCCGAAATCTGATAGCCCTGGTTTTTCAGGAGAATCCGGAGCAGCTGCCGGATATCGGGCTCGTCATCCACAATCAGAATCTGGATGTCTTCCATAGATATATCCCTCCTTTGGCCTCTATTGTATCATAAAACCGGTGCTTTGTCGAAATCTTAAGAAAAATTAAGAATTGGCCCGGGGAATTTTGGAGAAGAATGCCACAGCTTGTGGAAATTGGGGAATAATTTTCAAATTATTCACAAAAGAGCTGTATTGAAAATGGGGAATTTCGTGGTATACTGGACGTATCTGTATATTTTGGCCCCCCTTGGGCGCTCCTGAGGGCGGGCCTGGAAAAGTAAGACGAGGTTTTTCGCAATGATGAAGTGTTTCCCAGCGGGAATTGATATCGGTTCAACAACAGTCAAGCTGGTGGTGCTGGACGAGGGAGGGCGGCTCCTCTTCGGAGAGTACCGCCGTCACCGGGCCCACACTCAGGAGACCCTGGCCCAGCTTCTGCGCCAGGCCCGGGAGGTTCTGGGGCCCTGCAGCCTCCGGGTGAAAATCACAGGCTCCGGTTCTCTGAACCTGGGCAAGGCTCTGGGCATCGGTTTTGTCCAGGAGGTGGTGGCCGTGGCCTCCAGCCTTCAGAAGACGGCCCCCCAGACGGATGTGGCCATTGAGCTGGGCGGCGAGGACGCCAAGATCATTTACTTCCGGGGCGGCCTGGAGCAGCGGATGAACGGCGTGTGCGCCGGAGGCACCGGCTCCTTTATTGACCAGATGGCCTCCCTTTTGCAGACGGACGCCGCCGGGCTCAACCGGGAGGCGGCCCATTACAAGGAGATCTACCCCATTGCCGCCCGGTGCGGCGTGTTTGCCAAGTCCGACATTCAGCCCCTCATCAACGAGGGGGCCACCCTGCCGGATCTGTCCGCCTCCATTTTCCAGGCGGTGGTGAATCAAACCATCTCGGGCCTGGCCTGCGGCAAGCCCATCCGGGGCTGTGTGGCCTTCCTGGGCGGCCCTCTGCACTTCCTGCCGGAGCTGAAGAAGGCCTTTATCCGGACCCTGAAGCTGACCCCGGAGAACATTGTGGACCCGGAGAACTCCCACCTCTTTGCCGCCATGGGCGCGGCTCTGGAGGCAGGGGACGCGGAGCCCATGGGTTTGGACGCCCTCACCGCCCGGCTGGAGCAGGGGGTGGCCATGGATTTTGAACTGAAGCGGCTGCCTGCCCTCTTTAAAGATCAGGAGGACTATGACCGCTTCCGGGCCCGCCACGACCGGGCCCAGGTGAAAAAGGCCCCCCTGGAGACCTACGAGGGGGATTGCTTTTTGGGCATTGATGCCGGCTCCACCACCACCAAGCTGGCGCTGGTGGGCCGGGAGGGCCAGCTCCTCTGGTCCTTCTACGCCGGAAACCAGGGCTCTCCCATCAAAACGGCCATGGCCGCCATGGAGGAGCTGGGAAGGAAGCTGCCCCCCAAGGCGCGGATTCTCCGCTCCTGCTCCACAGGCTACGGAGAGACGCTGCTGAAATCCGCCTTCTGCCTGGACGAGGGGGAGGTGGAGACCATCGCCCACTACCAGGCCGCCGCCTTCTTTGACCCGGAGGTGGACTGCATCCTGGACATCGGCGGCCAGGACATGAAGTGCATCAAGATCAAAAACCACTCTGTGGACACCATTTTGCTGAACGAGGCCTGCTCCTCCGGCTGCGGCTCCTTCATTGAAAACTTTGCCAATTCCCTGGGCTTTACCGCGGCGGACTTTGCCAAAGAGGCCCTGTTTGCCAAAAATCCCATTGACCTGGGCACCCGCTGCACGGTGTTTATGAACTCCAATGTGAAGCAGGCCCAGAAGGAGGGGGCCACGGTGCCGGACATCTCCGCCGGCCTTGCCTACTCCGTCATCAAAAACGCCCTGTACAAGGTGATCAAGCTGGCCGACGCCAAAGACCTGGGTACCCATGTGGTGGTTCAGGGCGGCACCTTCTACAACCAGGCGGTGCTCCGGGCCTTTGAGCGGATTGCCGGGGTGGAGGCCACCTGTCCGGACATCTCCGGCATCATGGGCGCCTTCGGCGCGGCCCTCATCGCCCGGGAGCGGTATCAGGGCCAGAGAACCACCATGCTGCCCATTTCCGAGATCCTCGCCCTCACCTATACCACCTCTACCGCCCGGTGCGGCGGCTGCTCCAACCGGTGTATGCTCACGGTGAACAAGTTCCCCGGGGGGCGGCGTCATGTGACGGGCAACCGGTGCGAAAAGGGCCTGGGGGCTGCGGCCTCCAAAGACAAGGGGCCCAACGTAGCCGCCTATAAGCTGGAGCGGATGTTCGACTACCCGCCCCTGCCGGAGGAGGAGGCCCCCCGGGGGAAAATCGGCATCCCCAGAGTGCTGAACCTCTATGAGAACTATCCCTTCTGGGCCACCTTCTTCAAAAAGCTGGGCTTTTCCGTGGTGCTCTCCCCCAAGTCCAACCGGAAGATTTATGAGCTGGGCATGGAGTCCATCCCCTCGGAGTCGGAGTGCTACCCCGCCAAGCTGGCCCACGGCCATGTCCAGTGGCTGATTGACCAGGGAATCACCCGGATTTTCCATCCCTGCGTCTTCTATGAGCACCAGGAGACCCCCGGCGCTCAGAACCACTACAATTGCCCCATTGTGGTCTCCTACCCGGAGAACCTGAAAAACAATGTGGACCCGGTGACGGAGGGGAATGTGGAGTACATACGTCCCTTCATCGCCTTTACCGATGAAAAGACCGCCGCCAAACGCCTCCAGCGGCTGTGCGGGGAGCTGTGGGGCATCCCGGAGGGCGAGACGGCCCAGGCCGTCCACGAGGCCTGGCAGGAGCAGCAGCGGGCCAAGGCGGACGTCCGGGCCAAGGGCCGGGAGGCCCTCTCCTGGATGGAGGCGGGGGGACGCCGGGGCATCGTCCTGTGCGGCCGTCCCTACCACATGGACCCGGAGATCAACCACGGCATCCCGGAGCTCATCGCCTCCTACGGCCTGGCGGTTCTCACCGAGGACTCCCTGCCCATTGACCTCCAGCCGGAGCGGCCCCTCCGGGCCAATGACCAGTGGGTCTACCACTCCCGGCTGTACACGGCGGCGGAGTTTGTGAGCCGCCGGAATGACCTGGAGCTGATTCAGCTCAATTCCTTCGGCTGCGGCCTGGACGCCGTGACCACGGATCAGGTCTCCGAAATTCTGGAGGCCAGCGGCAAGCTGTACACCGTGCTGAAAATCGACGAGGTCTCCAACCTGGGCGCCGCCCGGATTCGGGTGCGGAGCCTCCTGGCGGCCATGAACATGCGGGGGCGGCAGGGCCTCCGGGCCCGTCCCGTGCCCGCCGGGTATCACCGGACGGTGTACACCAAGCAGATGCAGAAGGAGCAGTGGACCATCCTGGCCCCCCAGATGTCCCCCATCCACTTTGACCTGGTGGCCCCGGTGTTCCGGAAGCACGGCTACAACGTGGTGATTCTGGACAATGACAACCGCAGCGCCATTGACATGGGACTGAAGTTTGTGAACAACGACGCATGTTTCCCCTCCATCACCGTGGTGGGACAGATTATGAGCGCCATTCTCTCGGGGAAGTACGACACCGATCACCTGGCGGTGCTCATGACCCAGACCGGCGGCTGCTGCCGGGCCAGCAACTATGTGGGCTTCATCCGCCGGGCCCTGGACAAGGCCGGGCTGTCCCACATCCCGGTGATCTCCCTCAACGCCAACGGCATGGAGAAAAACCCGGGCTTCCGGCTGACCCCCGGCCTGATTCTGGACGCGGGCCGGGCGGTGGTGTACGGCGACCTGTTCATGCGCTGCGTGTACCGGGTCCGGCCCTATGAGCTGACCCCGGGGAGCACCGACGCCCTCCACGCCGCCTGGCGGGATAAGTGCATTGGGTCTCTCACCTCCGGCCACTCCGGCAGGGACTTCAAGGCCTACTGCAGGGCCATTGTGGAGGACTTTGACAAGCTCCCCATAGACGAAACCCTGCGCAAGCCCCGGGTGGGAATTGTGGGGGAGATTCTGGTGAAGTACATGCCCCTGGCCAACAACCACCTGGTGGAGCTCCTGGAGCGGGAGGGCGCCGAGGCGGTGGCGCCGGATCTGATGGATTTCATGAACTACTGCCTCTACAATTCCGGTTACAAGCACGAGTTTTTGGGTGGCTCCTGGAAGGGAGAGCAGGCGGGAAGGCTGGGCATAGGCGCCATTTACGCCCTGCGGAAGCCCGCCATTGACGCCCTGGCCGCCAGCCGCCGGTTTGAGCCGCCCCAGCCCATCGAGAAGGTGGCGGAGTACGCCAAGCCCTTCTTGTCCGTGGGCAACCAGTATGGCGAGGGGTGGTTCCTCACCGGCGAAATGGTGGAGCTGATCACCTCCGGCACCCCCAACATTGTGTGCATTCAGCCCTTCGCCTGCCTTCCCAACCATGTGGTGGGCAAGGGCGTCATCAAGCTCCTGCGGAAGACCTACCCCCAGGCCAACGTGGTGGCCGTGGACTATGACCCCGGAGCCTCCGAGGTCAACCAGCTGAACCGGATCAAGCTCATGCTCTCCGCAGCCAAGAAAAACCTGACCCAGGAGCCCGTCTCCCCCCGCTGAGAGGGCCGGAGCCGCAACGCCCATCGGTTCAGAAGCCCCTGTTCCGGGCCCCCCGGGAGGTTTTTCGGGAAGCACTCCTCCGATGCACTGGAGCGCGAACGGAAAGACGCGATGTAGGGCGGGCGGCTTGCCCCCGCCGGGCACTTGCAAATCTGTCCTGCAGCTCCATCCAAACCCACCAGTCCCCCGACCCGGTGGTTGTTATGAAACAACCGCCGCACCCCCGATTGTCATCCTGAGCCAAAGGCGAAGGATCTTGCGCAGGAGGGTTCCGACATGGGTGACGGGTGCGCAAGCCTGCGGCTTGCGGGGAGGCGGATTGCCACGACCCCTGCTGCATTGTAACTTTTAGAATATAACTTTATTGCATTGTAGGGGAGGGTCATGACCCTCCCGGAACAAAATGGGCCCACCCGGGCCTGTTTTGTTCCAGAGTCAAAGGATTTTACGAGTTCGCCCGGGCGCGCCGGGAGAGGAAGTCCCGTACTGCGGGAGGGTCATGACCCTCCCCTACGGTTCGTAGAATCGCGGCCCTAACAGGCTATCTGTAGTTGATTTTTAGAAGTTACAACGCCCTACGGTGCTACAAAGCATGAAGGCTCTTCCCTGCGTCCATAACCTTGTCCCGCGCCAGGTGCAACCATTGGAACTTTAATCAACAGGCCTGGTCAAGACCGTTCCCTACGGTAGGTATGACAGGCAGAGAGCTGCGGAGCAGTTGCCATAACGCGCAAAATGATTCCCCACAAAAAGCAAGGAGGTTCTCGCTTTTTGTGGGGAATTGTGTATTCTTCGGACGAATTCGGGGGATTCCCGGCAGAGGGATGTTACTGCAGAAGCTCCCGCCGGGTCATGATTCCTGCATCCATTTCATGGAGAGTGTCGCACAGGATTCTTGTGTCCTCCGGGTTGTGAGAGGCGATGAGAATGGTTTTGCCCTGCTCTTTCAGCCGCAAAAACAGCTGCCGCATCTCCTCCACGCCGCCCTTGTCCAGGCCGTTCATGGGCTCATCCAGAATCAGAAGCTGTGGGTCCTCCATGATGGCCTGGGCCAGCCCCAGCCGCTGGCGCATACCCAGGGAGTATTTTCCAACGTGCTTTTTGCTGTCCGGGTCAAGTCCCACCAGGGCGATGGTGCTCCGGATCCTCTCCTTGTCCACCTTGCCGGACAGCTCCATGAGATACCGCAGATTCTGATAGCCGGAGCAGTTGGGCAAAAACCCCGGGGCCTCAATAATGGCCCCCACATCCTTGGGCACCCGCTTCCCGTCTCCGATTTTCTGCCCCAGAACCGTGATCTCCCCCTCTGTCACCGGAAACAGACCGCAGATACACTTGAACAGCACCGTCTTCCCGGAGCCGTTCCGGCCGATGATGCCGTGAATTTTTCCCTTCTCAAACCCGACGGTCACGTTGTTTACCGCCAC
>JALETK010000072.1 GCA_022781505.1 Clostridiales bacterium
TTGACGTTTCCGTGCCTCTTGTGTTAGAATGTTCATAGGGAACCCCCTGTGTGTTTTGTTTGTTGTGGTAAACTTACTATATCACACTTTGGGGGTTCCTGTTTCTTTTTTTATGAGGGTCACATCATTTTAGCACATACACCGGGAGATTTTCAAAAACCGCGAAAAGAGGGCTTGACAAAATGGGCCGGATGGGGTATCATCACTCTTGGTTAGTGATAACTAACCTGTGCCGGGTTGGCCAGGAGAGGCGGAAAGAGTCAGATATCCGTTACCATCCATATACAGGGGGCGCAGGAGGCTCCAATTTTTACAAACTATAGTTAGCTGTAGCTAACTACAATAAATCAAAGAAAGGGGGAATACTATGAGCGTTGTGATTGTTGGCGGGAACGAGTGCATGATCCGGCAGTACAAGGAGCTTTGCCGGGCTTACAACTGCGACGCCAGAGTGTACACGAATATGAAAGCCGGGCTGAAGAATATGGGCAGTCCGGATTTGCTGGTGCTCTTCACCGGCGCCATTTCACACACCATGGTTCGCTGTGCCCTGCGGGAGGCCCGAGGTGAACACGTCCGTGTGGCCCGGAGCCACACCGGCTCCATGGCGGCGCTGAGAGGCATTCTGGAGGAGCACGCGGCTCAGGAGGGGATACAATGACAGATGAAATGGTTGTGCTCCACTGTTCCCCGACACTGGCGGGGATGAAGACGGGCAGCATGTTTTCGTGCCCTTACGGCTCCCGGGATGCGCTGATGGAGGACATCCGGGGGCTGAACAGACGGCTTGTTCCCAAGGGCCTTCGTGTGCTCCCCCTGCGATATATGGAGACCCGGGCGCTAATTTATGTCTTCCGCCCCAGTGACCTGAGGCGGGATCTGGCCGACGGAAGGGTGATCTCTCTGCTCCAGGGACGGGGCTACGGGGATTTGCAGATGGAGCCCTGCATCTGCCGCCTGATCGACCGCTTCCGGGAGGGGGGAGAATTTCCCCATGAGGTGGGCGTATTTCTGGGATATCCCCCGGAGGACGTACAGGGCTTTATTGAGAATAGGGCCGGGGGCCATAAATGCGTTGGCTGCTGGAAGGTCTATGGGGACGAGGCGGCGGCAAGAAAGACCTTCGACCGGTATAAAAAGTGCACCCAGGTGTATTGCACCCAGTGGGAGCGCGGCAAGTCCATTGAGCGGCTCACGGTAGCCGGTTGATCATTGGTTTTTAGAAAGGAAGGTTTACACATCATGAGTAAGATTGCAGTTGTATTTTGGAGTGGGACGGGCAACACGGAGGCCATGGCCGCGTCTGTTGCGGAGGGCGCCAGAAACGAGGGGGCGGAGGTCTCCCTGTTCACCGCCGGGGAGTTTGGCCCGGACCGGGTGGAGGAATTTGAGGCAATTGCCTTCGGCTGCCCCGCCATGGGCGCGGAGACCCTGGAGGAGGACGAGTTTGAACCCATGTTCACCGCCTGTGAGAGCAAGCTCCGGGGCAAGAAAATTGGGCTGTTTGGCTCCTACGGCTGGGGCGACGGCGAATGGATGCGCACCTGGGAGGAAACCTGCCGCAGCGACGGCGCGGTTCTCACCCATGAGAGCGTGATTTGCAACGAGACGCCGGACGAGGACGGGCTCCGCCAGTGCGAGGCCCTGGGCGCGGCGCTGGCGTAACCCGGAGAGGGCTACGGGGAAAGGCGGCAGATGGACGGGAATGCCATCTGCCGCTTTTCTGAACGGAGATGCATTTGCATCTGGGGGGAAGCTGCCAACTGTTCCACCCTGTTCACAGGTATGCTCTTGCGGAGCCTGTGGAATTCCGCTAAAATAAAACCATCAACACACCGTCCGGAATATGGACGGCACAGGCGGCAGGGAGGACAGGCGTATGGAGCGTTTGGGAGAGGCATTTTTTCACCGGGAGTGCCTGGAGGTGGCCCGGGAGCTGGTGGGGAAAATCCTGGTGCGGAGCACTCCGGAGGGGGAGCTGCGGCTGCGGATTTCGGAGACGGAGGCCTACTGCGGGGAGGCGGACACCGCCTGTCATGCCCACAAGGGGCGGACGAAGCGGACGGAGGTGCTTTACGGCTCTGCCGGTACCATTTACGTCTACCTGTGCTATGGCATTCACTGGCTGCTGAACATCGTCACCGGAGAGGTGGACGCCCCCCAGGCGGTGCTGATCCGGGCCTGTGTGGATGCCCCGGGGCCGGGACGGCTGACCAAAAAGCTGGGCATCACGGGAAGCCTGAACCGGGGAAGCGTCCTCACCGGCAGAGAGCTGTGGGTGGCCGACGACGGCAGCCGCTATGAGATTCTGGAGGACAAGCGGGTGGGCATCGGCTACGCCTCCCAGGAGGATCAAAACCGTCCCTGGCGGTTCAAAATGGGCAGGCAGCTGTGAAGACCCACCTCCCCAGGATGTCCGGAAAACACCGGGCGCTGGCTCCGCTTCCGGCATTGGGTGTGTGAATGATGCCCAGGTAGCGGGGTTTCCTTTGACCGATTGCTTTTTTCATGGGGATGCGTTATACTAGCAGCAGAAACTATGGCCCAGGCCGTATATGCAGGAAGGGAGCTGCTTTTATGAAGAAGAAAATTGATGCCTTTGACTATGCCAGGGAGATTGTGAAGGCCCTGCCCAAGGGAGTGCTGCTCACCACCAAGGCCGGTGGACGGGTGAACACCATGACCATCGGCTGGGGAGAGATCGGCGTCAAGTGGGGGAAGCCCATTTTCATCGCCTTTGTGCGGGAGAGCCGGTTTACCAAGGGGATGCTGGAGAGAAATCCGGAGTTCACCGTGAATGTTCCTCTGGGGGAGGTGGACCGGAAGATTCTCTCCTTCTGCGGCACCAAGTCCGGCCGGGACGTGGATAAAATCGCTGCCTGCGGCCTGACCCTGGAGGAGGGAGAGGCGGTCTCCGTGCCCGGCATCCGGGAGCTGCCCCTGACCCTGGAGTGCAGGGTGATTTACAGGCAGGCCCAGGACCCCCAGGCCATTCCCCCGGAGGTAATCAGCCGGTTCTATCCCCAGAATGTGGACAGCACCGCCTGTGGGGCCAACCGGGATTTCCACACCGCCTTCTATGGGGAGATTGTAGGCGCATATCTGGCCGAGTGAGACGGGACGCGGCCCCACCCCGGGGCCGCCCCTCAGGCCAGGCTTGGTGGTGTGTCTGTAGGGGAGGGTCATGACCCTCCCCTACAGGCAGGATCGGGGGTGCCCGGCTTACGTCTGACCCCGCCCTACGGTGCCGTAGAGCCTGGACGTTTCCCTGCGGCAGGGATTGATACACAGGAAGAATGACCCTTTGCCATGGTGCCTGGTGCGGCAGAGGGGCTTTTTAATAAGGAGTCGGTACATGGAAGTCACATTGATGGAGATGCTGGAGGCCCGGGAGCGGCGGGCCGGGCGGCAGCGGGAGCTGCTGGAGCGGTTCGGGAAGCCCATGATCTCCTTTACCATGAATATCGCGGGGCCGGTGAAGAACGGCCCGGAGATTGCCCGGGGCTTTGACCTGGGGAAGGAGCTGCTGCACCGGCAGCTCATGACCCGGAGGGCCGGGCCGGTTTACACAGAGGAGATCCGGGAGAAGACGGGAAACGAGGCGTTGTATGTTCTGGATCTGGAGCCCATGGCGGCCAAGGAGCTGACTGTGGCCCTGGAGGACGGCGCGACCCTGGGGCGGCTGTTTGACATGGATGTGCTCCGGCCCGACGGCAGCAAGGTGGACCGGGGAGAGCTGGGGCTGGAACCCCGCCGGTGCCTTATCTGCGGCGGCCCGGCCCAGGTTTGCGCCCGGAGCCGTGCCCACACCGTCGCCCAGCTCCAGGCCCGGACGGCGGAGCTCCTGGAGGAGGCCCTTTCGGAGTACGACGGGGAGACCGCCGCCCGCCTGGCCTGTCAGGCCCTGCTGTACGAGGTGTGCACCACCCCCAAGCCGGGGCTGGTGGACCGGGACAACAGCGGCAGTCACAGGGATATGGATATTTTCACCTTCCAGGCCAGCGCCGCCGCCCTGTGGCCCTATTTTGCCCGGTGCTTCCGGATTGGCCGCGAGACCCGGCGGGAGCCCCCCACGATGACCCTTGCCCGGCTCCGCGCCCCCGGAAGGCTGGCGGAGGGGGACATGCTCCGGGCCACAGGCGGGGTGAACACCCACAAGGGAGCGATTTTCTCCATGGGGCTTCTCTGCGGGGCTCTGGGGCGGCTGGAGCGGGCCCGGTGGAAGCGGCCCCGGGAGGTGCTGGCGGAGTGCGCCGCCATGGCCCGGGGGCTGGTGGAGCGGGACTTCGGGGGCCTGACCCCGGAGACGGCCCGGACCGCCGGGGAGCGGCTGTATGCCCGCTATGGCATCTCCGGGGTCCGGGGGGAGGCTCAGGCGGGCTTTCCGGCGGTGCTCACCGGGTTTGGCAAGCTGGAGGCGGGGCTGGCCCGGGGGCTCAGCCTCAATGACGCGGGCTGCGCCGCGCTCCTTGTCATGCTGGCCGCCAATCCGGACACCAACGTGATTGCCCGCAGCAGCCTGGAAACCCAGAAAAAAATTGCCCGGGAGACGGCGGCCCTGCTGGAGAAGGACCCCTTTCCCGGGGAGGCGGTTTTGAAGGATTTGGACAGGGCCTTTACGGCGGAGAACATCTCCCCCGGGGGCACGGCGGATTTGCTGGCCCTTGTGTATCTGCTCTGGTTTTTGAAACAGGAGGCGTACTGATGTCGGAATACACCATCTCTCAAATCTACCCCTCCGACCGGCGGGCCATGGCCCAGGTGGACAGCCTGCTCCAACAGGAGGGCATCCGCCGGGACGGAAATCTGGACTATATCTGCGGCATGTACGACGGGGACTATAAGCTCATTGCCACGGGCAGCTGCTTCGGCCCCACCCTGCGGTGCTTTGCGGTCAGCAGGGAGCACCAGGGGGAGGGACTGCTCAACGAGATTGTATCCCACCTCATGGAGGTGGAGTTCGCCCGGGGGAACACCCATCTGTTCCTCTACACCAAGACCGGCGCCGCCCGGTTCTTCGGCAGCCTGGGCTTTTATGAGATTGCCCGGGTGGACGGTACCCTGGCGTTTCTGGAGAACCGGCCCACGGGCTTCCGGGACTATCTCCGGGGGCTGGAGAAAACCCGGCGGCCGGGGAAGTCCGGGGCTCTGGTGATGAACGCCAACCCCTTCACCCTGGGCCACCGGTACCTGGTGGAGACGGCGGCGGCCCGGTGTGACACTCTCCATCTGTTCGTCCTCAGCGAGGACGCCAGCCTGGTTCCCTTCCGGGTTCGCAGACGCCTGGTGGAGGAGGGGACGGCCCACCTTTCCAATGTGGTCCTTCACGACTCCGGCCCCTACATCATCAGCAACGCCACCTTCCCCAGCTACTTTCTGAAGGACGAGGCAGCGGTGATTCAGGGACACGCCAGGCTGGATTTGGCGGTGTTCACCCAAATCGCCGGGGCCCTGGGAGTCACCGCCCGCTATGTGGGCCAGGAGCCAACCAGCCAGGTTACGGGGATTTACAATGACATCATGGCCCAGGCTCTCCCCCAGGCGGGAATTGACTGCGTCATTGTGCCGAGACTGGAGGCGGAGGGGCGGCCCATCAGTGCCTCCACCGTCCGGGAGGCGCTGCAAAGGGGCGACCTGGAGGCCCTCCGGGCCCTGGTGCCCCCCTCCACCCTCCGCTATTTCCAAAGCCCCGAGGCCGCCCCGGTTCTGGAGCGCATCCGCAGGGCAGGGAATGTGGTTCACTATTAAAATTACCCATGAAAAGCTGCCGCACCCGGAACGATCCGGATGCGGCAGCTTTTATACACACAAAAGGGCAGGCGGCTGACCGGAAAGCGGCTGGCCTCCTGCCCGGATACGGCGCTGCTTGTCACCGCTGCAGGCGAATGCAGCTGCGCCGGGCCGAAGCTCTGATGACGGCGGGGGCAGGTGCGAAATGACTTAATTTGAACACCGATTTGATAATATGCGGTCATCAGAGCTCCGGCTTGCGGCCCGGCGGCCTGTGAGGCGGCGGGGCCGGCGCGGTTTCCTACGGGCGGGGAGGCCCGGTTAGGACAGGGAAACGGGGATTTACAGGGTGTAGGGCTTGATTTTCCGGACCACGTCCAGAATGGTGCCGTCTCTGGCCTCCAGAACGGCTACCACCTGATCCTCCCACTCCAGGTCGTCGGGGGTGCCCACCAGGCTGTAGGCCTTCTCCTTCAGGGACTCAATGGTTACATGGGGGATACCGGCCTCGTCCAGACACTGGATGAGGTCGGGCCGCAGGGGATTCACGGCGATGCCGTAATCCGTGACCAGGACATCCACACAGTCCCCGGGTGTGGTGACGGTGACCACATGCTCGCACACGGTGGCCATGCGGCCACGAACCAGGGGAGTGACAATGATGCAGCACTTGGAGCCGGCGGCGGTGTCCGGGTGGCCGCCGGGAGCGCCCCGGAGGACGCCGTCGGAGCCGGTGAGCACGTTGACGTTGAAGCCCGTGTCAATCTCCAGAGCGGCCAGAACCACGAAGTCCAGCTTGTTCACAAAAGCGCCCTTATTGGCGGGGTTGGCGTACTGGGAGGCGGACATTTCATAGTGGCCGGGGGTCTGGTTGATGGAGTTCACGGCGTCCAGGTCAAAATCCTGCACGTCAATGACCTTGCCCACCTTGCCCTTTTTCAGAAGCTCCACCATGGGGCCGCAGATGCCGCCGATGGCCCAGCCCATTTTGATGCCCCGCTGGTCCATGTACTTCTCCAAAAACAGGTTGGCCGCCAGGCTGGGGCCGCCCACGCCGGTCTGGAAGGAGAAGCCCTCCTTGAAGTAGGGGGTGGAGGCGATGACCTTCGCCACATTTTCCGCCATCATGAGATCCCGGGGGTTCTGGCTGATGCGGGCGGCGGCGGAGGCGATTTTTCTGGGGTTGCCGATGGAATCCACCACCACAACCGCGTCCACGTCGATGGCCTCTACGGAGGCGGGGAAGTTGGGGAAGTCCACCAGGCAGTCGGTGACCACAACCACATGGTCGGCATACTTGGCGTCGGTCATGGCATAGCCCAGGGAGCCGCAGTTGCTCTTGCCGCCGATGCCCCGGCAGTTGCCCACACAGTCGGAGGTGGGGGCGGCCACAAAGGCGATGTCGATGTGCACCTCCCCGGCCTCAATGGCCCGGGGACGGCCGCCGTGGCTGCGGATGATGGCGGGAGTCTTCAGCTTTCCGGCGGAGACCACCTCGCCCATCCGGCCCCGAATGCCGGAGGTCTGGATGCCGATGACCTTGCCCTCCTCAATGTAATCGGCGATGGGGTCGTGGGCCTCGCCCAGGGAGGTGGCAGCAATGGTCAGATCCTTGAGACCCAGATCCTCAATGGCGGCCTTCATGACCATGTTTGCCACATAGTCGCCGTTGCGCAGGTGATGGTGGAAGGAGAAGGTCATGCCGTCTCTGGCGCCGCACTGCCGCAGGGCGTCTGCCAGGGTGGCGACGATTTTGCTCTCCTGGGGCTTTTCATAGCGGCGGGTTCTGGGGGCGGCCTTCTGGAGATACTTGCCGTCCATGTACTGCTTGCCCTGGTAGACCTCCTTGCCGTCTGCCAGCAGATAATCCGGGATGTCCCGTCCGACTGCGTTTTTCATACCAAATCCCCCTCATACATACCGCAGGCCCGGGCCAGCCGCAGGGTGCGCTCTGCGCCGGGAATGAAGGCCACGTCAATCATCTTTCCGTCCACTGTAAACACGCCCACACCGGCCTTGGACTGCTCCCGGAAGGCCCGGACGATCTTCTCCGCCTGGAGGATCTCCTTCTCTGTGGGGGCGAAGACCTCGTGCACCAGGCGAATCTGCTTGGGATTGATGAGGCTCTTGCCGTCAAAGCCCATGGCTTTGTTCTGCAGAACCTCCGCCCGGAAGCCCTCCTCATCGTCCAGGTTGGTGAACACGGTGTCAAAGCACTGGATGCCGGCGGCTCTTGCCGCCAGGAGCATCTGGCCCCGGGCCACCAGCATATCTACGCCGTCGGGCTGGAACTTGGTCTGCATACATTTGCGGAAGTCGCCACCGGAGATGGCCACGCCGAACATCCGCTGGGAGGCGGAGCAAATCTCATAGGCGTTGAGAATGCCCTTGGGGCTCTCCAGAGCGGCCATGAGCAGCGTCCTGCCCACCTCCACGCCGAATTCCTTCTCGGCTGCCTCCACGGCTGCCTCCACGGTCTGCACGTCCTTAGCGCTCTCGCACTTGGCAATCCGGATGCCGTCGGCTCCGCCGGCGACGCAGACCCGGATATCCTCCTGCCAGTGGGGGGTGTCCAGGCCGTTGATCCGGACGATGACCTCCGTGTTGCCGTAGTCAATGGTGGTGAGGGCGTGGTACAGGGAGAAGCGGGCCGCGTCCTTCTGATTCTCCGCCACGGCGTCCTCCAGATCCAGCATGATGGAGTCGCAGCCGTAGATATAGGCATCCTTAATGAGGCCGGGCTTCTGGGCGTTCATGAACATCATGGTCCGGCGGAGACGGAACCGTTCCGGCTTTGGTCTTCTGATCATCGGATTGCACCTCCCCAGGGAATGTTGGCGTCGGATGCGTCACAGCTGCGGAACACGGCACACTCCACCCGTGCCTTCAGGGTGCAGTCCAGGGCGCCCTTGTCCACCACGGTGACCCGGCCGGAGGTGACCTCCAGGCGCTCCAGAGTCTCCAGAACCGTGGCCTTGATCTGGCGGCCATACTGGTTCATAACCGTGCTGGAGATGCTCAGCTCAATGCCCTCGCCGGGCTCCACCGTAACCATGGCGTCACTGGATTCCAGGGTGCCTGCGACGGCGGGCTTTTGAATTTCCATGTGATACTCCTCCTTTATGGTTTTTCCTATCTAATTCCCATTATAGCGGGCTTCTCCTATAATAGCAAATACATATAATTGAATCAAAACCATAATTTAAAAGTTATGATAGCGGGAAAATTCTTGACTTTCATAGGATAAATGCTATATTAGTTATAATGAAATACAAATAACTTCCGTCAGATTGCTAAAAAAACAAAGGAGAATTTCTATGAACCTGAAGCAGGCGCTGTACATTCAGACCATTGCGGAGTGCGGCAGCATCACGGCGGCGGCCAAAAAGCTCTATGTGAGCCAGCCCTCTTTGAGCCAGATGCTGCGCCATGTGGAGGAGGAGCTGGGGCTGGAGCTGTTTGACCGGTCCTTTTCTCCCTTTCATCTGACCTACGCAGGGGAGAAGTACCTCCAGGCGGCCCGGGTGATGCTCACGGCCAATGAGCGGCTGGAGCGGCAGCTTCGGGAGATCCGGCAGGAGGAGTCCGGGCGGCTCCGCCTGGGGGTGAGCGTCTCCCGGGGGATGCAGGTTTTGCCTCTGGCGGTTCCTGTCTTTGCCAGCCGGTATCCCCATGTGACCCTGGAGCTGACGGAGGGGGGCTCGGCCGCCCTGGAGGAGATGCTCCAGCGGGGGCAGATTGATCTGCTGCTGGCTGCCATTGAGTCCAGCAGCACCAGTCTGGCCTTTGAGCTCATTGAAAAGGAGACCATCGGCATCCTGGCCGGGCGGGACTCCTGCCTTGCAAAGCGGCTGGAAGGTGGTACCCCGGCCACTCTGGAGGATGCCCGGGGGGACAGCTTTGTGAGCCTGCGCCAGGGCCACAGCGCCCGGGTGGTGCAGGACAGGCTCTTCGCCCGGCAGGGCTTCTGCCCCAGAATTCTGATTGAGACGGACTCTCTGGAGATCGGCAAGCGGATTACCCTTCACGCGGGAGCCTGCATGATTCTCCCCAGCATCTATGTGGACGAGTATGTGGCCCACATGCGCGGGGCCTTCTTCCCCCTGGCAGGCTACGAGAACCATCGCCACTTCTACGCCTGCTACCGCCGGGACGATTTTATCCCCAGGTATGTCCATGACTTCATTGAAATCGTGGCAGCCACCCTGCGGGATAGAAACAGCCCGTAATGGTTTTTCAAACAAATGAGGCTTGGAAAAACGGCTGATGGAACGCGAAAGGGGCCCTTTGCCCCTTTCATACGTTCACCGCTACTCTATATCGCTGGATTTTCATTCTGTTTTCCTGGCGCAGCAGTATAAGAGACAGCCCCATCCCTCACCCCAGCTGGGCCTCCAGGTGCCGGCGGATGGTGTGCTCCAGGGCCCGGACGGCCCGGCTCCGGTAGCCCTCGGGGGGGTACATGAGCACCAGATTCACAAAGCACCGGTCTTTCCCGATGCTCAGGTATTCCACATCGGGATATTCTTCAATGCAGGAGCGGTAGGTGAAGGCCAGCCCCAGGCCCTGGCGGGCCAGGGCGGCTGCAAAGGGAGCCGTGAGATTGGTGTTTACGGCCCGGGGCTCGATGCCCAGAAGCTCAAACTGCTGCTGGGCCACGCTCCCCAGGAGGGTGGAGCGGTTGGAAAGGAGAAATTCCAGATGGGTGATCTCGCTCAGGTCTACCCAGGGCCGGTCCGGCCCCCCGTGGCCCACCTGGACATACTGCATCACGGGGTGCTCCCTGGTGGCCACCAGGAGCACCTCGTCCTGCATCACCAGTTGGCTTTGATCCGGACGGCGCTCCTGCCAGCGGTCCTGACGGAAGGCCACCAGGGCCAGGTCCAGCTCTCCGGCAGCGATTTTTCTCTGGAGATGGAGGCTGTCATATTCATGAATCACCAGCTCCACCGCCGGGGCCTCCTGGTGGAACTGCCGCAGAACCTTGGGTATCAGATAGGACCCCCGGAAGGTGGAGATGCCGAACTCCACCCGGCCCTCGCTGGGCCGCCCCATGTCCCGGAGCTCACACTTCACCAGATGGTACTGCCGGAGCATCTGCTTCGCGTTTTTAATGTAAAGCTCCCCGGAGGCCGTGGGGCGGACGCCTCCGGCGGTGCGGAGAAAGAGCTTGGTATTGAGCTCCGCCTCATATCGGGAGAGGAACTGGCTGAGGCTGGACTGGGCCATGTAAAGCCGGTCCGCTGCGCGGCTGATGCTGCCCTCCTCCGCGATAGCTACGATATATTCCAGCTCCTTTAATTCCATGAAAAAAGCCTCCCTCTGCATTTTTTCCTGAGCTTTGTTGAAATTGTCAAATTTTCCGGAGAGAGTTTATGCAAATTAACTCGCCCCATCGGTTTTTCCGATATCCCGCATAATCAAATCACTCTTGCGCGTTTTTTTAGACAATTATAAAATAAACATGTCAGAAAAACAAGGAGAAACCCACGGAAATTCGTGCACTTTGACAAATCTTTTTTGGAAGGAGCAAACTCTATGGCAAAAGTCTCGATGAAGGGCGTCATTGATATGCACGTCCACACCAACCCTGACCTGCGTCTGCGGGCCTATGATGACTTTGAGCTGTGCGACGCCGCCGTTCGCGTGGGCGCCCGCGCCATCGTCATCAAGACACACCTGGGCTATACCGCCAACCGGGCTTACCTGGTGAACCGGTATAACAAAATTGTCCACGGGGACAACGATTTCACCATGTTCGGTTCCGTGACCCTGAACCGCTGCATCGGCGGCATCAATCCCGTGGCGGTGGAGAACGCCCTGAAGCTGGGGGCGAAGGTGGTCTGGCTTCCCACCCAGTCTGCCCGCCGTCACCTGGAAATGATGCACAAGCCCACGGATGACGCCGTGGACATCGTCCGGGACGGCAAGGTGGTTCCCGAGCTGGAGGACGTGTTCCGGCTGGTGAAGGATCATGACGCCGTGCTGGGCACCGCCCATGTGTCTCCCGAGGAGGCCTTCGTGGTGGTGGAGGCCGCACGGAGGGCCGGCGTGGAGAAGCTGGTGGTTACCCATCCCGAGTGGTGGGTGGTGGGCATGTCCGTGGAGGATCAGATCCGCCTGGTCAAGGACTATGACGTGATCCTGGAGCGCTGCTTCGCTCAGAATATGGGCGGCGGCAAGTACAAGAGCAATCTGCCCGACAACCTGGAGATCATCAAGACCGTTGGGTACAAAAACGTCATGGTGGATACCGACGGCGGTCAGACCGAGAATCCCAACTGGGAAATCGCCATGGAGATGTACATGCAGTACCTGGCGGACAACGGCATTCCCGAGGAGCAGATTCGCTACATGACCCACACCCTGCCCTGCCATCTGCTGGGCATCGAGCCGTAAAACCAAAAAAGAGAAATAAATTGGGAGGTAAATACAAATGGGTGCCACACTCAGCATTGTCATTATTGCTGCCATAGCCCTGGCCGTGTTCCTGGGCTATAAGACCAAAATCAACACCGGCTTCTTCTGTATCATCTTCGCCTATGCCATCGGCTGCTTCTGGATGGGCCTGAAACCCAAGGAAATCATCGCCTTCTGGCCCACCAACACCATGTTCGTCATCCTGGCGGTCTCCCTGTTCTACAACGTGGCCGCCGCCAACGGGACCCTGGAGAAGCTCTCCCGGAGCCTGCTGTACGCCTGCCGGAAGTTCCCCGGCCTGCTGCCCTACGCCCTGTTCTTTGTGGCGGTCATCCTGTCCGTCATGGGCGCTGCCTACTTCACCGTTCTGGCCTTCCTGGCTCCCATCACCCTCATGATCTGCGAGGAGGCCAAGATGGACAAGCTCACCGGCGCTGTGGCCATCAACTGCGGCGCTCTGGCCGGCGGCAACTTCCCCACCGCCGCTCTGGGCGTTGTGTTCCGGGGCCTCATGGACACCGCTTATGAGTCCGCCCCCGACCTCACTGCCATCGACTCCTTCTCCTCCACCCTGACCATGTTCGCCCTGGCCATCGTCTCCTCTCTTATTATCATCACCGTGTTCCGCTTCGGCTTCAAGACCAACCGGAACATCGGCAAGGGCGTGCAGTTTACCAAGCCCGACTCCTACACCAAGCAGCAGAAGCAGACCCTGGCCCTGATCTTCATCATGATGGCCGTGGTTCTGGTGTTCCCCCTGCTGAACCTGTTCCTGTCCGATGTAAAGTTCATCTCCACCGTGGCCGGCAAGATTGACGTGGGCCTGGTTGCCTTCATCTTCGCCGTCATCGCCCTGCTCATGAAGCTGGCTCCTCAGAAGGAGATCATTGCCAAGGTGCCCTGGAACACCATCCTCATGATCGCCGGCGCCGGTATGCTCATCGCCGTTGCCGTGAAGGCCGGTACCATTGAGATGCTCTCCGCCTGGATCGGCAGCAATGTGCCCACCTTCCTGATCCCCCTGGCCTTCAGCATCGTGGCTGCTATCATGAGCTTCTTCAGCTCCACCACCGGTGTGGTCTGCCCGGCTCTGTTCCCCCTGATTCCCGCCCTGGCTGTGGCCACCGGCCTGAATCCCGCCGCTCTGTTCACCTGCACTGTCCTGGGCGCTCAGAGCTCCGCCATCAGCCCCTTCTCCTCCGGCGGCTCCCTGATCCTGGGCTCCTGCACCAATGAGGAGCAGCGCAACAGCCTGTTCAACCGCCTGCTGTTCGTGGCCGTGCCCATCAGCGTGGGCATCTGCGCCGTGTACAACCTGATCATCTCCATGATCCTGTAATATCCCGGATTTCCATTTCCTGCCGGGGCGGGCGGTTCCGCCCGTCCCGGCTTTTTCCATGAAACAGAAGGGAGTAATGCAACATGATTAAGCTCTATAACGGCGGCGTCTATCTGGTAGACGGTACCAAAATTGTGGACGATCCCGCCGCCCTGCCCGGCGTATGCGGCCGCTCCGTCACCCCCGAGGAGGGCCGGAAGGGCACCATGGCCTATGGCATTCTGAAATCCCACAACCTGAGCGGGGACATGGACAACCTGCAGATGAAGTTCGACAGCCTCACCAGCCACGACATCACCTATGTGGGCATCATCCAGACCGCCCGGGCCTCCGGCATGACCAAGTTCCCCATGCCCTACGTCCTGACCAACTGCCACAACAGCCTCTGCGCCGTTGGCGGCACCATCAACGAGGACGACCACATGTTCGCCCTGTCCGCCGCCCACAAGTACGGCGGCATTTACGTCCCCACCAATATGGCCGTCATTCACAGCTATAACCGGGAAATGATGTCCGGCTGCGGACGCATGATTCTGGGCTCCGACTCCCACACCCGCTATGGCGCTCTGGGCACCCTGGCCGTGGGCGAGGGCGGCGGCGAGCTGGCCAAGCAGCTGGTGGGCCGCACCTATGACGTGGCCCGGCCCGGGGTGGTGGCCATCTATCTGGACGGCAAGCCCCAGGCAGGCGTGGGCCCCCAGGACGTTGCCCTCACCATCATCGGCGCCGTGTATGCCAACGGCTATGTGAAGAACAAGGTCATGGAGTTTGTTGGCCCCGGCGTTGCCAACCTGCCCATTGAGTACCGCAACGGCATCGACGTCATGACCACCGAGACCACCTGCTGGTCCTCCATCTGGGTCACGGACCAGAAGACCTCCGACTACTTCGCCGTCCATGGCCGTCCCGAGGCCTACAAGGAGCTGAGGCCCGCCGACGTGGCCTATTACGACGGCTGCGTCTATGTGGACCTGTCCACGGTGGAGTGCACCATCGCCCTGCCCATGCATCCCAGCTACACCTACACCATCCGGGAGCTGAAGGAGAACCCCAGGGACATCCTCTATGCCTGCCAGGAGAAGGCCAACAGCCAGATCACCGGCGCAAAGCTGGATCTGGTGAGCAAGGTCCATGACGGCGGCATCTGGGTGGATCAGGGCCTGGTGGCCGGCTGCTCCGGCGGCACCTTTGACAACGTGTGCGCCGTGGCGGACATCCTCCGGGGGAACTCCTGCGGCAACGGCACCTTTAAGATGAGCGTGTACCCCGGCTCCATGCCCGCCTACCTGCAGCTGCTGAAGAACGGCGCGCTCACGGACATCGCCTCCGCCGGCGCCATCATCCGGGAGTGCTTCTGCGGCCCCTGCTTCGGCGCAGGCGACACCCCCGCCAATGGCGAATTCTCCATCCGCCACACCACCCGGAACTTCCCCAACCGGGAGGGCTCCAAGCCCGGCGAGGGCCAGATGGCCGGTGTGGCGCTTATGGACGCCCGTTCCATTGCCGCCACGGCCATCAACGGCGGCAAGCTCACCGCCGCCACGGAGCTGGATGTGAATTACACCACACCCAAGTATTTCTTTGACAAGGGCGTTTACGACAAGCGGGTGTACAACGGCTATGGCAAGCCCGAGCCGGAGCATGAGCTGAAGATGGGCCCCAACATCAAGGACTGGCCCCAGCAGCCCGCTCTGTCCGAGGACCTGCTTCTGAAGGTGGTCTCCTACATCACCGATCCTGTGACCACCACCGACGAGCTGATTCCCTCCGGTGAGACCTCCTCCTACCGCTCCAATCCCCTGCGTCTGGCGGAGTTCACCCTGTCCCGGAAGGACCCCCAGTATGTGGGCCGGGCCAAGGCCGTCCATGCGCTGGAGCTGGAGCGGGAGAACGGCACCGTGAACGGGGAGGTCTCCAGGGTCTACAGCGCCCTCACCGCCGCGGGCGTGGCCAACGATCCCGCCGCCACGGTCATCGGCAGCACCATCTACGCCAACAAGCCCGGCGACGGCTCCGCCAGAGAGCAGGCCGCCTCCTGCCAGCGGGTTCTGGGCGCCGCCGCCAACCTGGCCAAGGAGTACGCCACCAAGCGGTACCGCTCCAACTGCATCAACTGGGGCATGGCGCCCCTGCTGGTGAAGGACGCGGAGGCCTTCGCCCTGGAGGACTATGTGTTCATCCCCGGCCTGCGCACCGCCATTCTGGAGGGCACCCCCCAGTTTACCGCCTACGCCGTAAAGCCCGACGGCACCGTAAAGCCCTTCTCCGTCTCCCTGGGCCAGCTGACCCCCGACGAGCGCCAGATCATCGCCGACGGCTGCCTCATCAACTACTATCGCAATCATTGATGTAAGCGCATAATAAAGCGGCCTGGAAGTCCCCACAATGGGGCTTCCGGGCCGCAATTTTTATGTCTCCGGCAGGAGCGTCACCACCTGAGGGCTTTGGCCCTCCCGGCGGACGGTGACGGATTGGGTTTGTTGGAATTGGGAGAAATCCAGCACAAGCTCCCCGGCGCTGCAGGGGAGGACAGCTGTGCCGCTTTCCGACTCCAGGATGCAATCGAATTGAAACCAGTCTGTGGTGATGGTCATGGATTCGTCCTGCCACCGGGCCTGAAAATTCGCTGCGTCCGTATGTTGTAACTTTTGAAATTCTTCTTTGGTGCATTGTAGGGGCGGACCCATGTGTCCGCCCGCAGCAAAGGGAAGCGTTCAGCAAAAATCCAATGCAAATCTGCAGAGAATGCTGGAAAAGTACCAATGTGCATTAAATTTCTGGCTGAACAGATGTTTTGGTGATGAAAAGATCCTAAACGAGGAAATACATAACGGAGATACAAAAGCAACTCCAGACTGCTTATTTTGAATGATTGGGCGCTTTTTTGTGGGCTTTGGTGCAGGCGAAAAGCGTCATGCCAGAGCGTTTTTTTCTAATTTTAACGATTACATGCTTTAAGCACCCACATTCCTCGCACAAGTCTAAGTCTCTGGACAGAACAAATTTATGCGCAGGGTCATTGGTTCCGTTGAGTTTGTTCCAGTACTCCAGGCAGAATTCAGACATACTTGCGTTCCCCCAATTTCAATGTATCATCAAAGAATTTTGAGCGACATTTACAGAATGTCAGTTGTAAATAGATTTTAACATATACTTTCCTTGCTGACAAGCACAAAATGTCAATGAGGAGCATGGGATATGTTTATCAACAAGACAGCCGATGGGCGAAACAACATTTGCGGAGCGCAGGTTACCAAATATCGAAGGGCATTGGGCAAATCTCAGCGGCAGCTGGCAGATGCCCTGCAGCTTTCCGGGCTGGATGTGGACAAGAACGCCATTCAGCGCATAGAGGCGGGGAAGCGTTTTGTGACGGATATCGAGCTGGTGCACCTTGCACAGGTTCTGCAGGTCACCCTGGAGGAGCTGCTGACCGAGGGATTATAAATGTATAGAAGGTACAAATATTTATTACTATATTTATAATAAATACAGACTTGACGCGGCGCCGGTTTTACCATACAATGAAACCATGAGCCGGGGCGGTAAGCTCCGGCAGCACTTCCGGGAGGTGGGAAAATGGCCCAGAACCGAACTTATATCGCCATTGATCTCAAGTCCTTCTACGCCTCCCAGGAGTGCATCGAGCGGGAGCTGGACCCCCTCACCACCAATCTGGTTGTGGCGGACGAGAGCCGCACGGAGAAGACCATCTGTCTGGCGGTGACTCCGGCCCTCAAGGCCTATGGGATTCCCGGGCGGGCCAGGCTTTTTGAGGTGGTGCAGAAGGTGGGGGAGGTCAACGCCCTGCGCCGGGCCGCCGCTCCGGGGCGGGTGCTCACCGGCTCCTCCTGCAATGCGGAGGCACTGAAGGCCGACCCATCTCTGGCGGTGGATTTTATCATCGCGCCGCCCCGCATGGCTCACTATATGGAGTGCAGTGCCAAAATCTATGAGATTTACCTGAACTATGTGGCTCCGGAGGACATTCACGTTTACTCCATTGACGAGGTCTTTATCGATGCCACGCCCTATTTGAAGCTCCAGGGCCTTTCCGGCCGGGAATTTGCCCGGAAGCTGATTCTGGACGTCCTTGCCACCACCGGCATCACCGCCACCGCCGGCATCGGCACCAACCTGTACCTGTGCAAGGTGGCCATGGATATTGTGGCAAAGCGGATTCCCCCGGACCGGTACGGCGTCCGGATTGCGGAGCTGGACGAGATGAGCTACCGACGCCAGCTCTGGAGCCACCGGCCCCTCACGGACTTCTGGCGGGTGGGCCCGGGCTACGCCCGGAAGCTGGAGGCCCACGGCATGTACACCATGGGAGATGTGGCCCGGTGCTCTCTGGGAAAGCCCGGGGAGTTTTACAGTGAGGATTTGCTCTACCGGCTGTTCGGGGTCAACGCGGAGCTGCTGATTGACCACGCCTGGGGCTGGGAGCCCTGCACCATGGAGGCAATCAAGGCCTACCGGCCGGAGTCCAACAGCCTGGGCTCCGGGCAGGTGCTCCACTGCCCCTATTCCTTTGAAAAAGCAAAGCTCATTGTCCGGGAGATGACAGACCTTCTGGTGCTGGATCTGGTGGACAAGGGGCTGGTCACGGATCAGATGGTGCTCACCGTGGGCTATGACCGGGAGAGCCTTCTGAAGCCCGGCGTGGGACAAGCCTACACCGGCCCCGTCACCCGGGACTATTACGGGAGGAGGATTCCCAAGCACGCCCACGGCACCACCCGGCTCCGGCGGCTGACCTCCTCCACCAGGCTCATTACGGAGGCGGTGATGGAGCTGTACGACCGGATTGTGGACCCCCGGCTCCTGGTGCGCCGGATCAATCTCACAGCCGCCCGGGTGGTGCCGGAGCACCTGGCTTCCCGGGAGGAGGAGATGGAGCAGCTGAACCTGTTCGGAGAGGAGGACGCCAACCGGGAGGAGGACGCGGCGCTGGAGCGGGAGCGCCGCCGCCAGGAGGCCGTGCTCCGCATCCGGAAGAAATACGGGAAGAACGCCATCCTCAAGGGCATGAACCTGGAGGAGGGGGCCACGGCCGTTGACCGGAACAACCAGATTGGGGGACACAAGGCATAATACACAGATGGGAGGACTGTATGATGAAATCCAATGTGAGAAGAGGACTTTGCATTCTGATTGTCACCGTGCTGCTCACGGGGCTGCTGCCCACCACCGCCAGGGCGGATATGGGGCCGAAGCCCTCCATCCGCGTCACCTTTGAGGGGATGGGGGAGGAGCTGTGCTACGCCACGCTGCTCTCCAGGGAGGAATCCACCGGGCCCTACTCCGCCCTCAGTCCCAGGGAAATGAGCCCCTATGGCAGCCCCTCCTATGCAACGGAGCCGGAGGATCTGGCAAACCGGGCCTTTACATACTACGAAGACGCAGACGGATTCTATTTCCTGCAGATTCTCTGGCAGGTCAACGAGACCAAGGAGCTGGCCTGGACCTACTATCCCCCCAGCGAGTTTAAAATTCTGCTGTACTATCCCCAGCGCGATCTCTTTGTATCCAGCGGAAGCTATGAGCGGTATGCCTTTGACAGCTACTATACGGTGGATATGACGGACTTCTCCCTTCCCCAGGGGGACGCCCAGCCGGGGCTTCTGGCGGCGGAGGAGCTGCGGGCTGAGACCTCCTATGACTATACCTGGGAGGTTCTGTCCCTTCTGGCCCGGATTGGGCTCACCATCCTGGTGGAGCTGGCCGTCGCCCTGCTGTTTGGATTCCGGAAAAAGGAGCTGGTCTTCCTGGCCTGGGTCAATGTGGGTACCCAGGTTGTGCTGAATGTGCTGCTGAATGTGATTAACTACATGGCGGGCCAGCTGGCCTTTATGGCGGGGTACATGCTCCTGGAGATTCTGGTATTCATCCTGGAGGCCGTGCTCTACTGCACCCTGATGGAGAAGGTGACCCGGCAGCCCAGGAGCGGCTGGTACTGCATCGGCTACGCGCTGGTTGCCAATGTGGCTTCCTACATCACGGGCTACGAGCTGGCGAGGCTGATTCCCGGGATTTTCTGAGGGGAGGGAGCAGATGCAGAGCAAAAGCTATGAGGACATTCTGAACCTTCCCCACCATGTCTCCGAAACCCGGCCACGTATGTCCATGGAGGATCGGGCGGCCCAGTTTTCCCCCTTCGCGGCGCTCACCGGCTATGACGCCGCCATTGCGGAGACTGCCCGTCGGACAGACCGGTTCGTTCCGCTGGAGGAAGACCGGAAGGCGGTGCTGAACGGGAAGCTGCAGCTGCTGGCGGAGCTGCAGGACACCCGGCCGGAGATTGCCCTGACCTATTTCGAGCCGGACGAGCGAAAGCCCGGCGGGGTGTACCGCCGGATCACCGGCCGGGTGAAGCGGGTGGACGGACACCGGCAGGCACTGGCCTTCACGGACGGCACCGAGATTCCCTTCCTTCGGATTTGCGAGATCGAGGGAAGCATGTTCCGCCATCTGGACGGGGATGCGGCTTCGGAATGAGGAAAATGTGCATATGGGAAAGCAAATCAATTATTATATGGAGTACGCCAGCTTCCTGAAACTGGCCCAGGTTGCTCTGGAGGAGGGCTGCCTGATTTTGAAAAATATCCACACAGAGTGCAGGCAGGAGCCTGCCAGGGAGCTTTCCGCGATTACGCCGGAGACGTACAATTATTTGTTTCTCCTCCCGGGGACTGCGGAGCCGGAGTACGGTGTGGACATTTTTGGGAAGTATTATGTGGAATACAACTTTAACCGGGCTTCCCTAGGCACGATTGAGGCGGGCTTTTCCCAAAAGCGGGAACGGGGACCGAAGGGGACTACGCGGGAACGGCTGTATGTTTCAACCGGGTACTATGAAGAAAACGGCGTCTGGGTTCCCAGGCCGGAGGAGACTACCCGGGTCTATGAGAAGCTCGCCCGCACGGTGCGGAAGCTGGCGCCCTATACGAGCCTGGAGATCCATGACGCTGCGTATGACAAGTCCGGTGAACCCATACCGGTTACACGCAGGGTAAAAGAGTATGTTTCGCCCCAATGCATGGAATGGAGAGCGCAGGGGTATGAGCTGTATTCGCTCCTGCGTGCCAGGGAACGATATGCAGATTATCTGCGCCGGATTTCCAGTCGGCCTTTGTGAGTCCAGTGGCGCTTCCAGGGTCGTTCTACTGACAGTAAGGCGGGGGCATGACCCCACCGGGCAGCTGCAAACCTGACAGGCAATCCTCAAAAGGAAAATGTTCGGCGGGATATTGACAAACAGGGGAAACCGGCCTATAGTGTAAATTAGTTCGTGTAGGGATACCCGTGATTTCAAATCCCCGGCAGCCAGACGCTTAGACGCAGAGCTTATACTCCCCCA
>JALETK010000101.1 GCA_022781505.1 Clostridiales bacterium
ACAGCCTATCCAGGGGCGCTGGGGGTAACGAGATAGTCTGTCTCTCCAAAGATAAGTTTACAGGGTGCAAAGCCCTAATTATTTGTGCTTGAAAGAGTGTCCGGCACACATAAACATACGGTCAGTCAGCAGACTGTGCCCACTCACCTTCACGTGCTCTGTAGTGTGCCTGCATCCTCAAGCCTATTCTAACAAAATTCTACAAGCTGCGTTAGTGGCAATTCAGTTTCATGCTGTTTTGTGCCTTGAAGCGCAGCGGAAAGGAATGGTCATAAACATGAAAAAGTATTTCCTTGTATTCTTATTTCTTGTTACCTGTACTCTCCCGGGCTGCTATCGTTCGGGGAGTGTAGGAGCAAACCGCAGGCAGGATGCAGCCGCAGTTGTAAACCGTGTTGTGCCCATTTGTAGTATCACCAACTCTGATGCGGTGAAATTTGACGAGTGCTCTGTTCTGGAGCGTGACACTTATGGCCGTAAGCTCTGCTGCTACAAAACATACTCCTCTTTATTTCGCGAACAAGTAGAAGTCCTGCTGGTCATTCAAAAAACAAGTGGCGATGATGTTTTTTACTATCCCAATGACTGCTATCTTCTGCATTTTGAAGGGGATATGGATTTCTCCGATGCGGAGATTCAGGGGTTGAAGGATCGAAATGATTGGGAACTGCCTCTGGTTACAGAAGCGCTCTGCTCCGTTCCGTATCAGGGGGAGGGAGAAGCACCTGATCAAATCGTATACACCATTGACCGGTATTCTATGCAAGAATATGATAAGAAGATAATTAAGAAATATTTGGGTCTTGATGAAGCGTTTATAGTAATACTGGATGGGCTGGAATCTGATCGGGAGGAAAATCAAATTGTCCTGGTGGCGGTGCAACGGGCAGAGGAAAAGAGGACCTTGCAGGCATACTTGATTTACTACGATGTAGACGCAAAAGCACCGGTGCTGGCTTGTGAGGAGGTTTGGGATATCAGAGACTGCAGAGAGCAGCTTCGCGATTTTCGTGAAACGTATTTGAAGTGAACTTATTCTATATGCCATCGCTGTCCCTGAGGTTTTAGTATGTCTAAATATCAGGAAAGGGTGTTAATTTTAAGCATTGCTTTGGCAGCATCCGTATGCCTGTACTGAAGATACTCCTTTGCCCGATGCGAAATTCTTACTCGGGCCCATGGCTCCGAATTTGAGAATGCGTATCCGGAAAACACCATGATCAATCCGGAATGCATGCTATCGGTATTACTGCCGCGGTGCTCTCACCGCTACAAAAAAAGGAAGCTTCTTTGTATTCCCCTGGTAAGCGAGTCATTCACATCGTGGATTCAGGCGGAACCCAATACTGGTTTGCAGTCAGCGGCTCGAAGCTGATCTACGCGACCAGATATTCCCGCGATGGAGAACTGTTTTATAGCCCAAGCGGCATACTCCGGCAAGCGCCTTATGAATGGGGTCATAATACTGAGACCGGGGGGTGTCTATGAATCACACAACATACCTGAAAGTATGCGCGCCATCGGAGCCTTGGAATAGCAGCCGGTGGGAGCATGACCCCCCATGAAATATAAATGGGCGGGAGGATTTGTGTATGAAAAATGGTGTATCTTTGCAGGGATTGTGCTGCTCGTGGTGGTGCTGTTCATTGCATGCCACGCGACGTATCGTCCATAAAACTTTGCAGAATCAACGGAGCAAATTGAAAAGGTGACGTTTCTTGAGCTTACCAACGATTGTGGCCGGAGAACCGGCTGCAGAACACCGGGTGAACGAATTGTTCTGCGTGAGCTGAGCCCGGAGGAAATTCCCGATTTTCTGCTTGCCTTTCAAACCCTGCGGTGTCAAAGAAAATGGAGCAATCCTTACGATTGCGTGGATGGGTATACAATTGAGATTACTTATGAAAGCGGAAACTATGAGCTGATTTGTACATACAGCAATGTTTACATGAATGAAGATGGCAAGATGATCCGATGTGGATGGGAATTTCTGAAAGACCGGGAGGGATTTCGCGAGTTGTTTGTACAATACTGCCCCGAGGCTGCGGACGCCATTGGGCAGGAATAACTGCTGCTGACCGGCATAATGGGCAATGCACCGGGCGGTGGCAGGGTGGCAAATGGAGCCTGTCTGACCATTTTCCATGAAGCCTGCAGAACTTAAGAGACTGTCTCATATACTGTTGCACCAGAAAAAATAGGAGAAAAATTTAGCGATATAGAGTAGCGGGGAAAGTGTGAAAGGGGCAAAGAGCCCCTTTCGCGTCCAATCAAACGATTTTCCGAACCTCATTGGTTTGGAAAATCGTCAAGGGCTGTCTCAAAACGAGTTTTGAGACAGCCCCGGAGAAGCTAATAAGAAGATGCTTTGTCAATTGGACGCTTTAAAACCTTGCGCCGGTCTCCTGAATCTTTTGACGGATGGACAGAAGATCCCGGAAGGTCTCCGGACGTTTTGACAGGTCCCGGAGAAGGGCGGAGGGGTGGTAGATGGCGGTCATCCAGACGCCACGCTTCTCCACCCACTGGCCGTGCTCCCGGGTGATGCGGTAGTCGGAGCGGATCAGGCGGGTGGCGGCGATCCTGCCGAGGCAGACGACGATCTTCGGGCGAATCAGGGCATACTGATTCCGCAGGTAGCCGATGCAGGCCTCCTGCTCAATTTCCAGAGGGTCCCGGTTCTGCGGGGGGCGGCATTTGACCACGTTGGCGATGTAGCAGTTCTCCCGGCTCAGGTCAATGATGGAGAGCATGTCGTCCAGAAGACGGCCCGCAGGGCCCACAAATGGCTCCCCCTGGAGGTCCTCCTGCTGCCCGGGGCCCTCGCCCACCAGCATGATATCCGCGTCCCGGGGCCCTACGCCGAAGACCACGTTGTGCCTGGTCTGGCAGAGGCCGCAGCGGTTGCAGCTGCGGCAAAGGGCTTCCAGCTGTGTCCAATCCAGCATAGCTTACCTCCCGGCTCTGCGCTGCCGCCTGCGGCGGCGGTTGCGGCGGCGAATGAGGGCGGAGAAGAGCATGAGGAAAATCAGAAGCCCCAGAAGCACCGCCAGAATGATAATCACAAACCGCCAGGGACTCTCCCGGATTTCGTCCATGGTTTCCGCCATGGCGGCAGCCACGGCCCGGCGCTCCACGGCGGTGACCGTGACCAGCTCCGTCTCGCCCACGCAGATGGAGCCGTAATACTTCCGGACGACCCCAACGGCCTGTCCCGCCTCCAGGGGCGCGGTGAGGCCCTCCTGGGCGGTGAGCTCATAGCGGGTGGTGAGGAGCGTTTCGTCATAGTCCGCCGGAAGCATGGTGGTGACGGATTGGGCCGGAGTGAGAACCACGGACTGGGTGGCCTCGCTTACGGGAAGCTGGGCAATGGGGGCCAGGGGAGACAGCACCTCCGCAAAGGTGAAATTATCAAAGCCATAGTCCAGGGCCTTGGAGGCGGCCACGAAGTTTCCGTAAACGGTATATGTATCCGTGGAGATGGTGGGAGCGCCCAGAATGACGCACAGGTACCGCAGGCCATCCTCCTGGGCTACGCATATGACACAGCGGCCAGCGGGGGTGGTAAAGCCGGTTTTTCCGCCGATGACCCGGTCATCATAATAATCCTGGGTGACGGAGGTGCCAATCAGGAAGTTGGTGGTGACCATCACCCGCTCCTCCCGGAGGCTGGAGGCCGGCAGGGTGTAGCGGCCGGTGGAGTAGATCTCCTGGAATTTCTCGTATTCCAGCGCCGCCAGCATGATTTTCGCCATGTCCCGGGCGGTGGTATAGTGATTGTCATCGTGAAGGCCGTGGGGATTGGCAAAGTGGGTGCCGGTGCAGCCCAGCTCCCGGGCCTTTTCGTTCATGAGCGATACAAAGGCCTCCTCACTGCCGGAGACGTACTCCGCAATCACAGCGGCAGCGTCGTTGGCGGACTCGATCATCAGGCAATAGAGCAGCTGCTCCAGGGTGAAGGTGTCGCCCACGGTGAGGTCGGAGCTGCTGCCGTCCGGGTCCATATTGGCAAGGGCCTTCTCGCTGACTTTGATCTCGTCTGTAAGTGTGCCGTGCTCCAGCGCCAGAAGACAGGTCATTACCTTGGTCAGGCTGGCGGGCTCCCGCCGGTCGTCGATGCCTCTGGCGTAGACCATGGTCTCAGAGTCCATCTCATAAAGAAGAATGACCGCGGCGTCCGCATCCAGGGCGTCCTGAGGGGCCAGGGAGGTCTCCGCGTCGATGCCGGCGTCACTGTTGACCCTGGTGGCAGGAGGGGTTTGCTGAGCCTCCGGCACGTCGGAGGGCTCGGGCGCCTCGCCGGTTTCAGCTTCCCCGGCAGACTCCGGAGCACCGGCTTCCTCTGTGGCTGCCGCAGACTCCTGGGGCTGCGCCGCATCCGCCGCCAGAACCCGGGCAGGGGAGACCAGAAGGGCCAGGAGGAGCAAAAGAGAGAGAACTTTCGATTTTACCATAGAAATCACCATAATATCCTGGCCGCCGACTTGCCCGGCGGCCAAAAGTCGTGTATAATAACTGCAAGGCTATTATATCAGCTTCTCGGTTGCCGGTCAATCCGTATTGGGAGGAAATCCAAATGGAGCGCAGGAAATTTCCGGTATTGCTTGTGTCCCTGGCGGTGTGCTTCGCCGTGTTTCTCGCGGGCCTGTTCTTCGGCAGGCGTATGGGGCGGCAGGACTTTGACTGGACTTTCGGGGATGAGATACCGGCTTCCACAACCCAAGCTACGGAGGAAGCCGTGCAGGAGGGGAAGCTGAACGTCAATGAGGCCTCCGCCCAGGAGTTGGCGGAGCTTCCCGGCATCGGAACGGTTCTGGCGGAGCGGATTGTGGAATACCGGACGGCCTACGGCCCCTTTCAGAGCCTGGAGGAGCTGTGCGGGGTGGACGGTATCGGGGAAAAGCGGCTGGAAGAGCTGCGGGACTATGCGACAGTGAGGTAATGCATATGAAAATTGTGGTTGTGGATGATGAGGCCGTGCTGGTGAAGGGAATCCGCTTCAACCTGCAGAGCGACGGCTACCAGGTGCTCACCGGCTCCAACGGTCTGGAGGCCGTGGAGCTGGCCCGGGACCCGGAGGTGGGGCTGATGATTCTGGATGTGATGATGCCGGAGATGGACGGCCTCACCGCCTGCTCCCGCATCCGGGAGTTCTCCCAGGTGCCCATTATCATGCTCACGGCCAAGACGGAGGACATGGACAAGCTCATGGGCTTCGACTACGGAGCCGACGATTATCTGACCAAGCCCTTCAACATTCTGGAGCTGAAGGCCCGGATCCGTGCCCTCCTCCGCCGGTCCCAGCCCAGGCAGCAGGAGTCCTCCAACCGCCTCACCGGCGGCGGCATCACCCTGGATTTGGACAGCCGGAACGCCTATAAGGGCGGTGTGCTGGCGGACCTGACCGCCAAGGAGTTTGACGTCATTGAGTTTCTCATGCGGAATCCCAACCGGGTGTACTCCAGAGAGGCGCTGCTGGACACCATCTGGGCCTACGAATACCGCAGCGACATTCGGACGGTGGATGTGCACATCCGCCGCCTGCGGGAGAAGCTGGAGGAAAATCCGGCGCAGCCCCAGCATATTCTGACAAAGTGGGGGGTTGGGTACTATTTCAAAGGATAAGCAGCGGCGCTCTCTGCGCCTCAGCCGGACACAGCTGAAGTATGCCGCCATGTACATCTTAATCACCTCCGTGGTTCTGGTGTTTCTGAATCTCTATGCCGCGGACACCACCAGGAACCTGGTCTTTCGGAATAAGCACGCCTCCCTGGAGGACAAGGTGCAGCTGGCGGCCTCAGCTCTGTCGGAGAACCGGAATCTGGTGCGGGACCGGGCGGAGCAGGTGATGAACCAGATGGGCAGCCTGAACGCCACCCGAATCCTGGTGACCGACGAGGCCGGCCTTGTGATCTATGATACCATGGAGGCGGATTCCGCCCAGGGCCGGTACGCCCTCCTGCCGGAGCTGGTGCTGGCTCTGGAGGGAAACGACGTGTTCTACTCCGCCTACGCCTCGGGCAGCCTGGAGAGCCGGGCCGCCACGCCCATCCTCTATGGCAATGTGCTCATTGGCGCCGTGTACCTGATGGAATATGACACGGACCTGGGCGGCCTCATTTACGCTCTGCAGCAGACCATTCTGGTCATCAGCCTTGTGCTGGAGGTGGCGGTGATTCTGGCCTCCCTGGTGTTTTCGGAGATTTTCTCCCGGCGGATGCGGAAAATCTTCAGCTTCATCCGGATTATCCGGGGCGGAGACTACTCCCACAAGATGCAGATCCGGGGCCGGGACGAGCTGGCCGTTCTCGCAAGGGAGTTCAACGAGCTGGCCGAGCGGCTGCAGGCCTCGGAGAACCAGCGGCGGCAGTTTGTCTCTGACGCCTCCCATGAGCTGAAGACGCCTTTGACCTCCATCAAGCTCCTGTCCGACTCCATTTTGCAGAACCAGATGGACGAGGGAACCATCCGGGAGTTTGTGGGAGACATTGGCAATGAGGCCGACCGCCTCACCAGAATGTCCCAGAAGCTCCTGTCCCTGACCAAAATGGACGCGGGCAAGCGGGAGAAGCTGGAGCTGGTGGACATTGGCGCCACGGCGGACAAGGTGCTGAGAATGCTGACCCCCGTGGCAAGGCTCAATGACATCACCCTGGAGAACAAGGTGCCAGACGGGGCCACGGTGCTCATGGGGGAGGACGATCTGTATCAGATTCTGTTCAACCTGGCGGAAAACGGCATCAAGTACAACCGGCCTGGGGGCAGCCTCACGGTGGATTTGGCCCGCCGGGGGGAGAGCTATGTGCTTTCGGTGACGGATACCGGCGTGGGTATTCCGGAGGAGTCCATTCCATACATTTTTGACCGGTTCTACCGGGTGGACAAGGCACGCTCCCGGCAGGCGGGGGGCAGCGGCCTGGGGCTCTCCATCGTCCACGACATGGTGCTGCGGAATGACGGCTCCATCTCTGTCACCCAGGTGCCTGGCGGCGGAAGCTGCTTCACCGTGGTTTTTCCCGCTTTTGACAGGGAGGAGGAGACCCAATGAGAAAAAAGCTTGCGGCCTTTGCCGTGATATTGGCTCTGCTCCTGGCCATTGGCTGCCAGCAGAACCCTGACCAGGAGACCATGGTGAGCCCTGTGCGGTTTTATTACAAAACGGCGGATGCCGCCGAATTCACCGGCGCCACCGGCTATGAGCTGCGGGAGACCGCCGGGCATGAGAAGGACTATACCTGGATTCTCGACCAGTACTTTCTGGGGCCTCAGTCGGAGGGCCTGACGGCCCCTTTTCAGAGAACTACCGCGCTGCTGTCTGCGGAGCTGTCCGGTGCCCAGCTCCGGCTGACGGTGACCGAGAGCCTGGCGGAGCTCACGGGCATGGATCTGACCCTCGCCTGTGCCTGTATCACCCTCACCTGTCTGGAGCTTCCCAATGTGGAATCCGTATCCATTGCCGCCCGGGGCAGCACCCTGGATGGCAAGCATGAAATGGTTCTGACCCGGGACGATCTCCTTCTGGAGGATCTGGGGGCCAGCCTCATCGGCGCTCCCTATACCCTGTATTTCTCGGACACCGGGAACCGCTATCTCATTGGAGAGGAGATTCAGGTGGACCGGAACCAGGAGAATCTGCCGGTCTATCTCATTGAGCGCCTGATTGAGGGCCCCTCTGAGGCAGGGCTGGCGGAAACCATGCCCCTGGAGACCAGGCTCCTGGAGCTGGAGGTCAGCGAAGGGGTGTGCAGCGTGGACTTTTCCGGGGAGTTTCTGGACAATGCCCCCCGCACGGATCTGGCCCAGCGGATGACGGTGCTCTCCGTCACCAACACCCTGACCCAGCTGGAGGAGATTGACGCCGTGGTGATCTCCGTGGAGGGGCAGCTTCTGAGCCGCTATGGCAGCATGGATGTGAGCCAGATGCTGACCTTTGAGGAGGGGGCCGTGGGCCCCGCCCGGACGGGCCTCAATGAGCTGGACGCGGATTTGTACCTGACCATTGGGGAGAGCCCCCTTCTGTCCCGTCTGCCGGTGCGGATTCGCCAGACCGCCAATCAGGTTCCGGCGGAGCTCCTTCTCCAGGCGCTTCTCTCTTACCAGGATCAGAACGGCTATCACTCCGCCATCCCGGAGGGAACCACCCTCCTGTCCCTGCAGCAGGGGGACAACCGGTATCTTGTGGATTTGTCCGGGGAGTTTCTCTCAGGGGAAGGCTCTCTGACGCTGGCGGTTCGCTCCGTCTGCGCCACCCTCCTGGCCTTTGGGGACTGCACCCAGGTGCAGATCCTGGTGGAGGGAGCCGTTCCGGAGGGGGACTACGGAGACCTGTTTGCCCCCCATGGCTGGACGGATTCCTGGCTGGCCGGATAAGTCAAAAAAGGCTCCTCATAGTGTAGTCTCGAAATTTTGTTATTTCGAGTGTCTACTCTATGGGGAGCATATCATTGCCATAGGGAGCCTTTTTACTGGCCTAAAGAGAAAAATCCTGGGAATCATATTTGGAAAAATCCACGGCCTTCCGGCGGGGAGGAACCCGCTTCAGGGGATCATACCGGAATTTCCGGCAGGCTGAGTCTCCGGAGACCAGCCCCTTCTTCTTGCAGATGACCTGTGCCTCGCCGGTCTGCACCCCGTTGGCGCAGTACTGACAGGCCTTTGATATCCTCTTTCGGAACAGCAAGTGCTACCACCTCCCGCCTTTGTCCTTGAGTGCCGCAGTGAAATTACCCGTTTATTATACATCAGAAGCCGTCTGTTTTCCAGCCCTTTTTCGCAGCCGGAGGCACCAAATTCCGAGGGTGGACAGAAAGATTGCCGTCACCACGCCGGTGGCGCGCAAAAGCCCGCTGTGGTTGGGGAGAGGCATGGCGGTGGCGGTGACCGCCCGGGGAAGCGCGCCGGGAAAGAGCACCATGGCTCCCCAGGTGAGCAGTACGGCGATGGCGCTTTGAATCATTTTGCCGAACAGGTAATACCGTCCCGTGAGCCCAGTGGGGCGAATCACGGACAGGGTCTGGAGAAAAACGCAAAGGCCGCCAAAGGCCAGAAAGCCGGAGGCCATGCAGTACCGGATGCCGGCGCTCTCGATCTGGGGCAGCCGGCAGCAGCCGCCCGCCAGCTCCAGGAAACCGGCCAGGAGCGCCTGCCCCATAGGCGGCAGCCAGAGCCCCAGGGCCTTTTCCAGGAAAGCGGAGATCACCTGAAACAAGACGATATAACCGCAGATGAGGCCCATGGTCCGAACGCCGCCGCTGACGGCGGTTGTGAGATCGGTTTTTCCGCCGGTGGGCCCGCAGACCACCCGCTCCGGGCAGCGGCAGCCCCGCCGGGGCTTCAGAACAATGCCGGTGAGGATGGCGGAGATCAGGTGGATGACATATAAAATGGCGGCGATCCTTACACCGCCCAGGAGGCCGCCCACCATGCCAAAGAGAAAGGCGGGCCCGGCGTTGCTGCAAAAGCTCAAAAGGCGCTCGCTGCTCTGCCGGTCCAGACGCCCCTGGGCGTAGAGCCCTGCGGCGGTCTGGGCTCCCACGGGGTATCCGCTGACGGCTCCCAGGACCAGAGCCGGGGCGCACTGAGGCGGCAGACCGAACACCGGCCCCATCACCGGACCCAGCACTCTGGCGCACCATCCGGCTGCGGCGGAGCCCGCGAACAGGCGGCTTGCCACCAGAAAGGGAAACAAGGAGGGCACGACGGTCTGTAAACACATGGTGAGGCCCTCCCCGGCCGCCCGGACGGCGGTTTCCGCGTCCAGAATCAGGGCAAGGAGTCCCAAAAAGCTGAGTGCGGCGGGGAAAATCTGACGTAGAATCGGGGATTCGCGCTTCACTTCCATCACCTCAAAAGAATCTATGCGCCCGGGTCAAGTCTCTTTCCCCGGCGCATATATATTTTTTGTACCGCGCAGGTTGGAAAAGGGAACGGGTAGACACCCCTTTTCCCACTACATGGAATGCAAAGGCGGGATGAAGATTGAAGCAAGGCAAGTATATGCTCCGCCTGATGGCGGAGGCGGCGGATGCGCCCCAGGAGCTTTTGCCGGGAACCTCTCTCATTGAAATCACCGGAATGGGGCGGGTGCTGATCGAGAACCAGAAGGGCGTTACCCTCTATGAGCGGGATTTGATCCGGGTAAAGCTGCAGGGAGGCTATGCGGTGATCCGGGGCAGCTGCCTCACCATCGCCCGCATGGAAAAGCGGCAGCTGGTGATCACCGGTACCATCCAGGGCGTGGAGCTGGAGAGGGGGGCGGGGTGTTGAAGGGAATTCTGGCCTATCTCCGGGGGACGGTGGTGGCGGAGCTGGTGACGGCGGAGCCGGGAGCAGCTCTCACATATTATGCCAGCCGGGGGATTGCCCTCCGGGACCCGGTGCTGACCGCGCCCCTGACCCTGCGGCTCACCATGAGCCCGGGGCAGTGGCGGCGGCTTTCGGAGCTGGCGGAGCAGCGGGGGGACCGGTGCCGGGTGCTCCGGCGCTGGGGGCTGGGTGTGACCTTCGCCCGGTGCCGCCGGAGGCTCCCTTTCTGGCTGGCCCTGGGGCTTCTGTGCGGCCTGGTGCTGTACGCCCCCCAGCGGGTGTGGTTTGTGGAGGTGGAGGGGAACCAGTCCGTCCCTGCCCGGGAGATTCTGGCTGCCGCGGAGGAGTGCGGCGTGTCCTTCTGGGCAAAGAGCGGGGAGATTCGCAGCGAGAAGGTGAAAAACCAGCTGTTGAACCTGATTCCGGAGCTTCAGTGGGCAGGCGTCAATTTTTCCGGCGGGGTGGCTACCGTCTGCGTCCGGGAGCGGCTGGAGGCGGAGCCGGTCCGGGACCGGAGTGGTATCACCAACGTGGTCGCCGCCCGGGATGGCATCGTGGTGTCCATGAGCGTCCTGGGGGGTCAGGCGGTCTGCCAGGTGGGCCAGGCCGTCCGGGAGGGGGAGCTGCTCATCACCGGCTGCGTGGATCATGAGCACTGCACCCAATATACCCACGCTGACGGAGAGGTTTACGCCCTCACCCGCCGCCAGACGGAGGCGGTCTATCCCGCCCAATGGAGCCAAAAGGTCTACACCGGGCGGGTGTGGCAATGCTACAGCCTGGTGGCCGGAAGAAAAATAATAAATTTACGCGGAAACAGTGGAATTTCCCAGGGCACTTGTGATAAAATGACAGAGATCAAATACCTGCCGCTGCCGGGAGACTATCATCTGCCGGTTTACCTCCTGGTGGAGACCTACCGGGAGTATACGTTGGTCTCCTGTACGCCGGAGCCGGAGGAGAGCCGGGCCGTTCTGACGGCCTTCAGCCGGGCGCAGACACAGGGGGAAATGCTGGCAGGGGAGATTCTGGGGGAGGAGCCGGTCTTCCGGAGAGAGGAAGCGGTGTATGTCCTCACCACGACCTTTTCCTGCCGGGAGATGATTGCACGGCAGAGACCGGTGAAACTGTTTGAAGGTGAGACAACAAATGAATACCAGTGAACGAGTGATCAATGTAGAACGTGTGGAGGATCTGATCAGCGTCTTCGGCTCCCTGGATGAGAACATCCGGCGCATTGAGCAGGAGCTGGGGGTGCAGATTCTCAATCGCGGGGAAGAGCTGAAAATAACCGGGGACGAGGAGGCTGCGGACAAGGCGGCCAGAACCGTGGAGGGCCTGATGGCCCTGGCCTCCAAGGGAGAGACCATCGATGAGCAGAAGGTTCGCTACCTTATCACCCTGGTTCAGTCGGGCAATGACGATCAGGTGGCCCAGATGGCCCGGGACGTGGTGTGCATCACCGCCAAGGGAAAGCCCATCAAGGCCAAGACCATCGGCCAGCAGAGGTATATGAAGGCCATTCAGAAGAATACCGTCACCATCGGCGTGGGCCCGGCGGGTACGGGCAAGACTTATCTGGCCGTGGCCGCCGCCGTGGCGGCCTTCCGGGAGCGGACGGTGAACCGGATTATTCTGACCCGCCCCGCCGTGGAGGCGGGGGAGCGGCTGGGCTTTTTGCCCGGCGACCTGCAGAACAAGGTAGATCCATATCTCAGGCCCCTGTATGACGCCCTCTACGATATGCTGGGGCCGGAGACCTACCAGAAGTACCTGGAGCGGGGGAGCATTGAGGTGGCGCCCCTGGCCTACATGCGGGGCAGAACCCTGGACGACAGCTTCATCATTTTGGATGAGGCCCAGAACACCACCCGGGAGCAGATGAAGATGTTCCTCACCCGCCTGGGCTTCGGCTCCAAGATCGTCATCACCGGCGACGTGACCCAGATTGATCTGCCGGAGGACAAGATCAGCGGCCTGAAGGACGCCATCCGGGTTCTGGAGGGCGTGGAGGACATTGCCATCTGCACCCTCACCAGCGCCGATGTGGTGCGCCACGCTTTGGTGCAGAAAATCATCAATGCCTACGAAAAGGCGGAGCAGCGCCGGGCGGAGGGCAAGCCCGCCCCAAAGACAAATTACAGAGGAAATAAAAAATGAATGTAAAAATCAATCTCTCCTTTGACCACCGGACGGTGCTCAGCGTGCCGGTGACCCAGGTCATCCGCAGGTGCATTCAGGCCACCCTCACCCAGGAGAAGGTGCCCGTGTCCTGTGAAATCAATGTCCTGGTGACGGACGACAAGGGCATCCACGCCATCAACAAGGCGGCCCGGAACGTGGACAGGCCTACGGATGTTCTGTCCTTTCCCATGTTCCAGCTGACCCCGGAGAGACTGCCGGAGGACTGGACCCCCTATCTGGACCCCGGAACCGGCCTGTGTCCCCTGGGGGATATGGCCATCTCTCTGGAGCGGGCCAAGGCCCAGGCCCAGGAATTCGGCCACTCCGTGCGCCGGGAGGTGGGGTATCTCACCATCCACTCCATGCTGCACCTGCTGGGCTATGACCACATGGACGAAGGCCCCCAGAAGGCCCAGATGCGGGCCCATGAGGAGGCCGTCATCCGTGCCATTGACCTGCACCGATGAAGGAGAGCCTTACCTTTCGCAGGGCAAATCCGGACGATGCCCTCCTCTGGGCGGCCACCCGGCAGAAGGCATGGGCGGCCACATACCGGGGAATCTACCCGGATGCATGGATTGACAGCTATGACCTGGCCACAATGGCGGACAGGGCGCGGCAGACCCTTTCCGATCCCCAGATAAAAAGCTACCTGGTAATGGATGGGGAGGTCTGCGGAGGTTACTTCTCCTATGGCCCGAAAGACGCAGGAGAATACTACCTCTATAGCCTGTACCTCCTGCCGGAATACCAGCGGCAGGGGCTGGGGCGAAGGATGTTCCAGCAGCTGGCCCGGGACTGCCTTGCGGCAAACTGTACCCGCATCGTCCATCACTGTAACTATCACAACACCCCCGCCCGGCGCTTCTATGAGCACATGGGCGGGCGGTGCACAGGGCACAACGGCTTTCATGAGAACAAGGCCGAGGATCAGTGCCGCTATGAATATGACTTAACAAAAGGAGAGCTTCCATGGCTACCAAAACCGCTATGATCACCATCGCAGGACGGCCCAACGTAGGCAAGTCCACCCTCACCAACCGCCTGGTGGGGGAGAAAATCGCCATTGTCTCCAACAAGCCTCAGACCACCCGGAACCGGATCTGCGGCATTGTAAACCAAGGGGACACCCAGTTTATTTTTGTGGACACCCCGGGCTTTCACAAGCCCAGAACCAAGCTGGGGGATTACATGGTGAATGTCACCCGCCAGTCCGTGTCCGACGTGGACGCGGTTCTGCTTCTGGTTGAGCCCATCGCCAACATCGGCCCCCAGGAGGAGGCGCTGCTGGCGCAGCTGAAGGCTGAGGGCGAGCCTGTGATTCTGGTCATCAACAAAATCGACACCGTGGAGAAGGATACGCTTCTGGCTGTGATTGCCACCTACAGCCAGGCCATGGACTTTGCCGCCGTGGTGCCCATCAGCGCCAAGACCGGCGAGGGCGTGGAGGAGCTTCTGGCAGAGTGCGAAAAGTTTGCCGGGGAAGGGCCCAAGCTGTTCCCCGACGATATGACCTCTGACCAGCCGGAGCGGCAGGTCATGGCGGAGATTGTCAGGGAGAAGCTCCTGTGGTGCCTGGACCGGGAGGTGCCCCACGGCACCGCCGTGGAGGTCAACCGCTTCTCCGAGCGGGACGATGGCATCATTGACCTGGACGTGACCATCTACTGCGAAAAGGCCAGCCACAAGGGCATTATCATCGGGAAAAACGGCGCCATGCTGAAAAAAATCTCCACCATGGCTCGGGTGGACTGTGAGAAGTTCATGGGCACCAAGGTCTACCTCCAGACCTGGGTGAAGGTAAAGGAGAACTGGCGGGACAGCGACTTCCTGATCCGGAACTTCGGCTATCGGGATGAATGATTTTCCGGGAATAGACGGCGGCAATCCGCGAACCCTAACAGAAAAGGAACAGGGGGATTCTCGGATGGAGGCGGATTTGCTTTGGCGTTGCTTTCTGGATACCGGCGCGCCGGAATACTATCTCATGTACAAGGCGGCTTTGCAGGAGGTGGCTCATGTATCTGAAAACCCAGGGCCTGGTTCTGCGGGAGGTGGCGTACAAGGATGCGGATAAGCTCCTCACCGTTCTCACCAGGGACTACGGAAAAATGACCCTCAAGGCCCGGGGGGTACGGCGGGCGGGTAGCCCGCTGAAGGCCCCCTGCCAGCTTCTGGCCTGCGGGGAATTCACCATTTTTGAATACAGAGGCATGAGCACCGTCAACGAGGCCGAGACCATCGAGCTGTTCCCGGAGCTGCGGCAGGATCTGGAGCTGCTGTCTCTGGGGACCTATTTTGCCCAGGTGGCGGAGGTGCTCTCCCAGGAGGATTGCCCAACTCCGGAGCTTTTGTCCCTGACCCTGAACGCCCTGTACGCCCTGGCCAGGCTGAACCGGCCGCAACCGCTTGTGAAGGCGGTCTTCGAGCTTCGCGCCGCCTGTCAGGCCGGTTACACACCGGATCTGGAGGGCTGCCAAAGCTGCGGCAATCCCACCCCGGAGCTGTTCGATCTCTCCCTGGGCTGCCTGGAGTGCAGCGGCTGTCCCAAGGGCGAGGGCATTCACATGCCCCTGACCCCGGGGGTTCTTGCGGCCATGCGGCATATCACCGACTGCCCGCCGGGAAAGCTCTTTTCCTTCACTCTTCCCCGGGAGGAGCTCACCATGCTCAGCGGCATCACGGAGGGCTACCTGTCCACCCAGCTGGAGCGGAGCTTCTCCACATTGGATTTTTACAAGTCCCTGTTCCTGACGCCTGGAACATAAGGCACAAAATGATACATATAGATGGGAGCTGCTTTTTATGACAGATTGCAGCCGGCAGAGGGTCCTGGAGGCCTTGGAGAGCCCCAAGCTGCGCACCCTCTATGCCAACACCTTTTACTCCCTGGCAGACCGGCTGGATGAAGCCGGCTATCTGGAGGAATCCTATGTTCCCGGCCGCTATCCCGGGGACTTCGCCCGTTCCTCCGGCGCTTATGTATTTCTCATGGCCGAAGCCGGGGAAATCGACCTGGCCGTTCGGGCTCTGCGGTTTGTGCTGGACACCATGGTTCGCAACCGCCTGACCCGCCCGCCCCACATTATGGGAAAGCCCCGGTACGGTGCCGGCGGGAAGCTGCGCCAGGAGCTGGACATGGTCAATCAGCCGGACGGAACGGGACACATTCTCTCCGCCTACGCAGAATTGATTCTTCGATACGGACGGAAGGAGCTTTATGAGGAATACTGGCCCTTTATGGCGGATATGATGGATCTCCACGCCGATCAGCCCTATTTCTTCGGGAATCCCATTTGCAATTTTCCCGTGGCAAAGCTCCATCTGTTCCTGAACACGGCCTTTGAGCACTCCCGGGAGGGGCGGTACTGGTGCTGCTTTGACCTTCTGACCCAGAGCTTCCTGGGGGCCTCCCTGGAGAAGATGGCGGCGGTGGCCCGGCTGTACGGCCAGGATTACCGGGCGGAGCCCTGGGAGGCGGTGCTCCGCTGCCTGCGGGACGGAATCCGGCGGCACCTCACAGTGACGGAGCAGGGGAGAACCCGGTACGCCGAGCTGCGCCTGCCCGACGGAAACGACGGGCATCTCTTTGACGGCATGGGCTGGGTGAGTCTCAGCCCCATTGCAGCCGGCTGGGAGGCGCTGCCCGGGGAGGTTATGCACAACACCGCCCAGGCGGTGCGGGAGAAGCTATGGCTTCCGGACCCTACCGGAGAGGGCCTGTATTTTCTAAACAAGGACACGGAGGAGATTCCCTCCCTGGAGACCATCGGGAAGGGCCTGGGCTGGGATATGGAGGAGGCCCGGAGAACCGGCGATTTTGACCACATAGGGGATATCCTGGAGTTTCTGATGGCGCGCCACGAGGCGGCGCTCTATGGAGAGTGCATGTTCTACCGGGAGGGCCGCTGGCAAACCCGGGACAACGGCAACGCTGAGCAGTGCATCTGGTGGTGCTGGGCCATGGGTAGGCTCCGGAATGACTTGGGCCTGCCCAGGCTCCCTGACCGGGCGGATATCACGGAGGCGCCTGTCTGCGTTCCGGCGGAGTTCATTGAGGATAGCATCGGGGGCTGAGAATCGCGGTGCGCAGATTCACAACCGGAATACAAGAATTATGGATGGGGATTTGCTGGAGAATGACCGGTTCAACCGGATATTCCCGTGCCATGAACCCATAACAAACAATTAGGAGAACACCAATGTCAGAATTATATGAAAAATCCACGGGAAAGCTGGAGCTGGACCGGGTTCTGGAGATGCTGGCGGCGTGCGCCGGCTCTGAGGACGGAAAAGCCGCCTGCCGGGCTCTGCGCCCGACTTCGGATTTGGAGGACGTTCAGGCCCTTCTGGAGGAGACAACCGCCGCCTGCACCATGTCCGCCGTCCAGGGCAATCCCAGCTTTTACGACGTCAAAAATGTGGATGCGGCTCTGGAACGGGCCGACCGGGGGGGCAGTCTCTCCACCACGGAGCTGCTGCGGATTGCCGGGGTGCTGCGGTGCACCAGAACCGTCAAAAGCTATTGGAGCGAGGATGAGAAGGACAATGTTCTGAAGCCCCTGTTCCAGGCTCTTGCCCCCAACAAATATCTGGAGGATCGAATCACCGGGGCCATTTTGTCCGAGGAGGAGATTGCGGACACGGCGAGCCCCGCGCTGGCGGACATTCGCCGCCATATGCGGGTGCAGAGCACAAAGATTCGGGAGAGCCTGCAAAAAATTGTGTCCTCTCCCGCTTACTCCAAGTATCTCCGGGAGCCCATTGTCACCATCCGGCAGGACCGGTATGTGGTTCCCGTGAAAAGTGAGTTCAAAAACGAGGTGCCCGGCCTCATTCACGACGTGTCCGCCACCGGCTCCACCTTCTTCATTGAGCCTATGTCTGCGGTCAATGCCAACAACGCCCTGCGGGAGCTGGCCATGAAGGAGAAAAAGGAGATCGAGCGGATTCTGGCGGAGCTGTCCGCCGAGGCCGCCGCCCACCGGGAGGATATCTCCGACAATTACCGGCTGCTCACCAAGCTGGATGTGATTTTCGCCAAGGCGCGTCTGTCCTATCAGATGCGGGCTGGTGCCCCTATCATGAATGACCAGGGGCGGATTGACCTGAAAAAGGCCCGGCACCCGCTCATCGACCCCAAGACGGTGGTGCCCATTTCCCTGCGCCTGGGGACGGACTTTGACAGCATGATTATTACAGGCCCCAACACCGGCGGCAAGACCGTCACCCTGAAGACCGTGGGCCTTTTGACCCTCATGGCTGAGTGCGGCCTCCATGTGCCGGCAGGCGACGGGAGCTGTCTGTCCACCTTTGACCGGGTGCTGGCGGACATCGGCGATGAGCAGTCCATTCAGCAGTCCCTCTCCACCTTCTCCTCCCACATGCGAACCATTGTGGATGTGGTGAGTCAGTGCGACGACCGGTCCCTCATCCTCTTTGACGAGCTGGGCGCCGGCACCGACCCGGCGGAGGGCGCCGCCCTTGCCATGGCCATCATTGAGTTCTGCCGGACCATGGGCAGCCGGGTGGTGGCCACCACCCACTACGCAGAGCTGAAGCTCTATGCCATGCGAACCAAAGGGGTGATCAATGCCTCCTGCGAGTTCGACGTGGAGACCCTGCGGCCCACCTACCGGCTGCTCATCGGCATCCCAGGTAAGTCCAACGCCTTTGCCATTTCCCGGAAGCTGGGCCTGTCCGAGGACATCATCAAAAAGGCCGGAGACATGGTCAGTCAGAGCGACAAGGACTTTGAGGACGTGCTCTCCCAGCTGGAGGCCCAGCGGCAGCAGATGGAGTCCGCCCGCCGGGAGGCGGAGCGGCTGCGGCAGGAGACCCAGGAGATCCGCAACGAGAGCGAGGCCTTCCACCAGCAAATCCAGAAGGAGCGGGACAAGGCCATGGAGAAGGCCCGACGGGAGGCCCAGGAAATTCTGGACGACGCCCGCCGTACCGCCAACCAGGTTTCCGAGGAGATGAAGCAGCTTCGCAAGCAGATGAAGGACGCGGCTGACGCCCAGGGCATCAACCAGAAGCAGGCGGATCTGCGCCGGAGCCTCAACGAGGCGGAGGACCGCCTGGCCGTTCACCAGCAGCCGGTGGAGCGTCCCAAGCCCACCCGGCCGGTGCAGCTGGGCGACACGGTGGAGCTTCTCCGCCTGGGCACCAAGGCCAGCGTCATCGGCATCAACAAGGACGGCACCTACACCCTCCAGGCCGGTATTCTGAAAATGACGGTGAAGCCGGAGGAGGTGTACCTCCTGGAGAACGCCAATCAGTTCCAGGTGAAAAAGGCTCGCCCCGCCCATTCCGGCCGGGAGATGAAGGCTGCGGCCATGTCCAGCGAGATTGATCTTCGGGGAATGGACGCCATTGAGGCCATCTGCGTTCTCGACCGCTTCCTGGACGAGGCCATGCGGGCCAATCTTCCCTCTGTCCGCATCATTCACGGCAAGGGCACCGGAACCCTTCGGGCGGCGGTACAGGAGGACCTGCGCCGGAACAAATATGTAAAAAAATTCCGCCTGGGCGCCTACGGCGAGGGAGAGGACGGAGTGACCATCGCAGAATTTGGTTGACTTTTGTTAAAAATTTGGTATGATACTAGGTAGAGCAAGAAACGCCACCGCGACGCAATCAAGGAGTGATTTCAATCATGTATAAACAGCAGACTGTCGTTAAATGTGATTCCGGACTGTATAATGAGCAGGTTACTTATTTCGTACAGAAGGCCAATGAATTCCGCTGCAACATCTGGCTGGAGTATGGCAATAAGAAGATGAACGCCAAGAGTTTGCTGGGCATTATGTCCATGTGCATCGGCACCGGCGCTGACGTTACGGTTTCTGCCGACGGGCCGGAGGAGCAGGAAGCAGTTACGGCCCTGTGTGACATGCTGCAGCGGGATCTCTTCTAAGGAAAATTCGGATGAACTGCCCCAGGGACGGCATGGCCTCTGGGGCGGTTTTTCGTGCTTGGATTTGGTGGAGCTATGACATTTGACGAACTGAAGGACAAGGCCCTGTCCCTGCCCCTGGCCCCGGGGGTGTACATCATGCGGGACGAGAGCAACAAGGTGATCTATGTGGGCAAGGCCAAGAAGCTGAAAAACCGGGTCAGCCAGTATTTTCAGGACTCCAGCGCCCACACCCCCAAGACCAGGGCCATGGTTTCCAAAATCGACCACTTTGACGTGATTGTGGCGGCCTCGGAGTTTGAGGCCCTGGTGCTGGAGTGCTCGCTCATCAAGCGGTATATGCCCAAGTACAACATTCTTCTGAAGGATGACAAGGGCTATCCCTATCTCCGGCTGGATATGTCGGAGGAGTACCCCAAAATCACTTTGGTGAACAAGCTGGCAAACGACGGAGCCGGCTACTATGGCCCCTTTGGGAGCCGGGGCGTCACCCAGAATGTGCTGGACACCATCCGGCTCACCCTGAAGCTCCCGGGCTGCAACAAGCAATTTCCCCGGGATCTGGGGAAGGACAGGCCCTGCCTCAATTACCACATGAATCAGTGCCGGGGCTGGTGCCAGCTGAGCCGCAGCCCCCAGGAGTACCGGGAGACCATGGAGCAGGCGAGGCTCCTTCTGACGGGGAACTACAAGCAGCTGGCCAGGCAGCTGGAGGAGCAGATGCTGGAGGCCTCGGAGAAGCTGGAGTTTGAGCGGGCGGCGGAGCTGCGGGACCGCCGGAAGGCCGTGGAGCTTCTGGGGCAAAAGCAGCTGGTGACCGCCGGTTCCCTGGCGGATACGGACGTGGTGGGCTTCGCACAGACCACAGCCAAAAGCTGCTTTGTGATTCTGCACTTTTCCGGAGGGAACCTGCTGGACAAGGAGTATGAAATTCTGCCCTTCCAGGACAGCCCGGAGTCGGCGGTCTCCAGCCTGGTGAAGCAGTATTATCTGGCCCGGGGTGTTGCCCCCAAGGTGGTGCTGCTCCCCATGGAGATGGAGGACAGCGGTCTGTTCTCCGACCTCATGCTTCAGAACACCGGACGGCGCACCCACTTCCGGGTGCCCCAGCGGGGAGACAATGCCCAGCTGGTGGAGCTGGCCCGGGAGAACGCCCGCCGGGAGGCGGAGCGGGTGACCTCCAAGGAGGAGCGAATTTCCGGCACCCTGCAGCTCCTGGGGAAGATGCTCTCCCTGGAGACGGCCCCCAGGCGCCTGGAGTCCTTCGATATCTCCAACCTGGCTGGGACGGATATTGTGGCCTCCATGGTGGTTTTCGTGGACGGCAAGCCCTGCAAAAAGGACTACAAGCGGTTTAAGGTGGAGGGGCTGCAGGATCAGGATGACTATGCCTCCATGGGGCAGGTGGTGACCCGCCGGTTTGCTCACTACAAAAATGGGGATTCGGGTTTTGACCAGGGGCCGGACGTGCTCCTGATCGACGGCGGCGCCGCCCATGCGGAAATTGCCCGGAGCGCCCTGGAGGCCCTGGGACTGGACTTTCCGGTGTTCGGCATGGTGAAGGACGACCGGCACAGAACCAGGGCGCTGGTGACGCCCACAGGCCAGGAAATCGGCCTGGATGGGGCTCCGGCGGTATTTGCGCTCATTGGAACCATTCAGGAGGAGACCCACCGCTTTGCCATCACCTACAACCGGGAGCTGCGGAGCAAGCGGCTCCGGTATTCGGAGCTGGACGCCATCACCGGCATCGGCCCCAAGCGGAAAGAGCAGCTTCTCCGGCACTTTAAGTCTCTGGCTGCCATCCGGAGGGCCACGGAGCAGGAACTCCGGCAGCTCCTTCCGGCGGATGCGGCAGCCGCCGTATATGCACATTTTCATAAGGAGGATGCTTCATGCGAGTGATTACGGGAAAGGCCAAGGGCGTGTCTCTGAAGACCCCGGAGGGAATGCTCACCCGGCCCACGGCGGAGCGGGTGAAGGAGGCGCTGTTCAGCGCCATTCAGTTTGACCTGCCAGGCGCCAGAGTTCTGGATTTGTTCGCCGGAACCGGCCAGCTGGGAATCGAGGCTCTGAGCCGGGGGGCGAAGTCCGCCGTATTTGTGGACGCCAGAAAGGAGGCCTGCCTCCTGGTCAGGGAAAACCTGCGCCGGACCAATCTGGCAGGGCAGGGGACGGTGGTGCAGTCGGACTATCTCTCCTATCTCTCCCGGGGGGCAGGGCCCTTCGATTTGGTGCTTTTGGACCCTCCATACGCAGAAGTTTTCCTGGAAAATGCCCTGAAACGCATATCCGAAATTGACATTTTGGATAACGGTGGTATAATAGTTACCGAGCGGCCTTTGGGAAAGGAGCTTCCGGGCGATTTTCCAAGTTTGGAGCGGTCGCGGGACTACAAGTACGGAAAGACGCTGATTACCATCTTCCGTAAGGTGCAGTCTGAGGAAGCGGAATGAAGATTGCCATCTATCCCGGCAGCTTTGACCCTGTGACCAACGGACACCTGAACATCATCCGGCGTGCCGCCAATATTTTTGACAAGCTCATTGTCTGCGTCATGGTGAATGCCACCAAGCGGCCCATGTTCTCCCTGGAGGAGCGGACGGAGTTTCTCCGCCGTGTAACCCGGGATCTGGAGAATGTGGAGGTGGATTTTGCCGACGAGCTGCTGGCGAACTACGCCAGGCGCCGGGGCGGCTGTGTCATTGTCAAGGGCCTCCGGGCGACCTCCGATTTTGAAAACGAGTTTCAGATGGCCCTGATCAACCATAAGATCAACCCCAATCTGGACACCATGTTTTTGACCTCGGAGCATCAGTACATGTATCTCAGCTCCAGCACCGTGAAGGAGCTGGCATGTTACGATGTGGATTTGCAGGATTTTTTGCCGGAGAAGATTATACCCGACTTTAAAGAAAGAATTCAAGCGTTAAAAGAACAAGGAGGAACAAGCCATGCATGACAACGGCATCGAAGAACTAATTACAAAATTATATGATATGGTGCAAGATGCACGGTCCCTGCCTCTCGGTGCTGACAAGTGCATTGTGGAGCGGGACAAGGTCCTGGATATGCTGGATGAGATCAGCAACCGCCTGCCCGGTGAGCTGAAGCAGGCCAAGACTGTTGTGGATTCCCGCAATGAGTTGATTGCCAAGGCCAAGCGGGAGGCGGAGGCCATGAAGGCTCAGGCTCTGGCCCAGGCCAAGCAGATGGTCTCCCAGGAGGCCATTTACCAGGAGGCCCAGGTTCAGGCGGAGGAGATGATCCGTGCTGCCCAGGGGAAGATCCGGGATCTGAAGCTGGTCACCAACGATTATGTGGACGACGCTCTGAAGCGCACGGAAGAGGCCATTGCGGACGCCCTCAGCCAGGTCCGGGAGACCCGGGGCCAGTTCCGCAAGGTAGTTGCTCCCCAGGAAAAGGGCGGAGAGAACGCACCTGCCATGTAATCCACACATAAGCTCTCTGAACAGCCGCCGGCTTTGCCGGTGGCTGTTTTTTCTGGCGCGGCATTTGGGACATGAACCGCAGGCGAGCCGCATAGGCTAAGAGCAGGAAAGGGGAGTGGCAGATGAAACGGCAAGACAAGCTTCGCAGGAAAGGCGGCAGCCTGGGAAAGGGGGTGGGTCTGGGCGTGGGCGTGAGCGCACTGGCGACACTGGGACTCACGGCCCTTTTGGCCACGCTGACCAACCGAAAGACGATTCCATATGAAACGGCGGCCAAGCTGCCGCTGGTCATTGTGCTGATCTCCGTCGCCCTGGGCGCCTGGATCGGAGTCAAAACAGCAGGGGAGAAGCGGATGATCGTCTGCCTGCTGACAGGCGGAGGGTACCTGCTGCTGGCATTGGCGCTGACCGCGTTCGCATATGGGGGAGCCTACCGGAATGTGCCCGCCTGGATCGGCGCCACACTGGGCGCCTGTGCCCTGGTTGGCCTGATCGGCGCCGGCAGGGGAGGAAGGGGGCGCGTCTCCAAGAAATACCGAATCCGGTGACACTGCACAATTCCGCGATAGGTAAATGCAGTTTACCCCCAGATGCCAAAGCCGGAGCCTGTTCCGGTTTTACAGCATCTGGGGGAACATACGCAGAGAAAGCACCATATCTTGGATATATTGAATATTGACTGAATTCCTATTCATTGATAGTTGCGGAGGGTTACATAAACCAATAGACATAATCTATGTACATAATTAACAAATCTTGCATTTTTTATGAATACCCCTTGAATTATTCGGATTTTTGGAGTATAGTAGTGACACAGTTAAGATTTGGATTCCATATGGTTCGTGATTCTGTGTCAGATTGATCGGCTATGCTCCTGACGGTTGGTTTACAGTATTGGAACGGAGGGCCGATGATGCACAGGTTTTTTTATCGGAATTTTTCACTTGGGGATTTTCAGAATCCCATGTGGCTGCTGCTTGGCGGCTTTGCCGCTGGTTCCCTGACGGGCTGCCTTTGTTTTTGCTTGGTTCCGGACCAGATGCCCGTGTGGCTGTGCTCCGGCCTTCTGACCGATTCGCCCGGGGTACTCTCCCAGGTGCTTTGCGGCTTGCTTCCCTTTTGCCTGGCGGGCGGGATTTGCCTTGTCTTCCCATGGCGCCCCGCGTGGCTGCTGCCCGCAGCCCTCTGCGGTTTTCTTCTTTCCTTTGCGGCCTGTGTTTTTGCGGCTGGCTGCGGCGGCGCCGGTTGGCTCATTGCCGCTGCGCTTCTGGCCGGCCGGTGCGCATCCCTGCCGCCTCTGTTCTGGTTCCTGCTCCGGCGCATGGAACTGCGGAATCTCTGCCTCGCCCGGGACTTTCTTCTGGCCTGCGGTCTCGGTGTGGCTCTGCAGCTTGTATTCATCTGGCTTTTGTCTCCCGCCCTGGGCGCGCTCAGCCAGTTTGTTTTCATCTAAACGTAAAGGAACGTTGTCCTATGTTAGATCTGATCAGTGCATACGAGACTTATTTGGTCAATGTAAAGCAGGCCTCCGCCAACACCACCATTTCTTACCTGCGGGATGTCCGCCAGTTTTCGGATTGGCTGGCGGAGACGGAGGAGACCGAGCTGGAGGATGCCACCCGCGCTCAGATCTGCGGATATCTGGATCACCTGTCTGCCGGTGGACGGTCCGCCGCCACCCTCTCCAGATCCGTGGCCAGCCTGCGGAATTTCTATGCCTATCTGGTTTCTGCTGGTTCCCTGCGGGAGACACCGGTGAAGGACGTCCATGTGAGTCGGGGAGAGAAACGCCTGCCTCAGATTCTGACGGGCCGGGAGGTGGAGCTGCTGCTGGCCCAGCCCGCCTGTGTGGACCCCAAGGGGTACCGGGACCGGGCCATGCTGGAGGTAATGTATGCCACGGGGCTCCGGGTCAGCGAGCTCATTGGCCTGAATGTGGACGATGTAAGCCTGGACGGAGGCTTTCTCAAATGTGTGGGAAAGAAAACCAGATTTGTGCCCATGTATCCGGGGGCGGTGAAGGCCCTTGCTAGCTACATACAGGATATCCGCCCCGGCATGGTGGCCCGCCCGGATGAGCCCGCCCTCTTTGTCAATGTCAGCGGCGAGCGCATGAGCCGGCAGGGCTTCTGGAAAATTCTGAAGCACTATCAGGAGATGGCCCACATCGACAAGGACATTACACCCCACACCCTGCGGCACAGCTTCGCCGTCCATCTGCTGGAGAACGGAGCCGATCTCCACTCCATTCAGGAGATGATGGGCCACAGCGACATCTCCTCCACCCAGCTCTATACCCAGCTGGTCAACCAGAATCTGAAAAATGTCTATAACAAATGTCACCCCAAAGCATAGGTCCGGAGATTCGCCGCCTGCGGGTCTGCGGGCCTTTTTCTGATAATGAGAGGAGCGTTTTTATGCGTCTGCTGCTTGCGGAGGACGAGCACGATCTGTCCGACGCCCTTTGCGCCATTCTGAAGCACAATCACTATTCCGTGGATCCGGTTTACGACGGAGCCGAGGCGCTGGAGTACATCCGCTCCGGTCAGTATGACGGCGTCATTCTGGATCTGATGATGCCAAAGCTGGACGGCCTGTCCGTCCTGCGCACCATCCGGGAGGAGCGGAATCCCGTCCCTATCCTGATTCTCACCGCCAAATCCCAGGTGGAGGACCGGATTTCCGGTCTGGATCAAGGGGCGGACGACTATCTGGTAAAGCCCTTTGCCATGGGAGAGCTTCTGGCCCGGGTTCGTGCCATGACCCGAAGGAGAGCCGGTTTTGCGCCGAACCTTCTTCGCTGCGGCAACATCAGCCTGAGCCGGGAGACCTTCATCCTGGCGGGCCCCAAAGGGGAGCAGCGCCTTGGGAGCAAGGAGTTTCAGATTCTGGAGCTGCTTATGGAAAATCCCGAGCGAGTGATTTCCACGGAGCAGTTTCTGTCCAAGGTGTGGGGCTATGATGCGGACGCGGAGATCAGCGTTGTGTGGGTGTATATCTCCGGCCTGCGAAAGAAGCTGGCCGGTGTGGGCAGCTCCGTGGAAATCAAGGCAAACCGTGGTGTCGGCTATCTGCTGGCGCAGACGGAGGACCGGAAATGATACAGAAGCTGCAAAAAAAGTTTATCGCCATTGTCATCACGGCCATTGCTCTTGTGATTCTGATTCTGCTGGGTTCCATCAACGTTTTAAAGCACAGTGTGACCACCCGGCAGGCGGACGAAATGCTGGGCTACCTCATGGACAACGGCGGACGGTTCCCGGCTTTTTCCCCGGATGACCGGTACGGCAGAAAGCCCGATAAGCCGGGAATGCCGGATATCAATCCGGACACCGGCTTTCGGACCCGGTTTTTTGTGGTATGGGTAGACGAGCAGGGACGGGCCGCCCGGGTGGACACGGGGCACATCGCCTCCATCTCCTCAGAGGAGGCCGTCTCCTATGGCGAGCAGATCGCCCAGACCGGAAAGAGCAGCGGATACCTGGACAGCTATCGCTACGGGCGCTTTCAGAGCCAGACAGGCGCTATGCTGATTTTCCTGGACTGCAGCACGGAGCTGTACAGCGACAAGGTGTTTCTCCTCCTGTCCTGCGGCATTGGCGCAGCCACCTTCCTGCTGGTGTCCCTTGTGGCGGTGCTCTATTCCCGGAGGATCATTCATCCGGTTCAGGTGGCTACGGAGAAGCAGTCTCAGTTTCTGGCCGACGCCAGCCACGAGCTGAAGACGCCCCTTGCGGTTATCTCCGCCAGCAACGACGTTTTGGAGCTCACTGGCAGCGGCGGGAAGTGGACCGCCAACATCCGCAATCAGGTTACACGGATGGACGGTCTTCTCAAATCCATGCTGGAGCTCACCAGGCTGGATTCTGCGAATCCCCGCCTGCAGATGGAGCCTCTGGATTTAAGTGCGCTGGTCCTGGAGGCGGCAGAGCCCTTTTCTGTTCTGGCCCAGGCCAATCATGTAAGTCTGACGCTGGACATCGCCCCGTCTCTCGGGCTTACGGGCGACCGGCAGGCGCTGCAGCACCTGATCTCCATCCTTCTGGACAACGCCGTAAAATACGCCGGCCCGGAGGGAGCGGTTCAGGTTCGACTCTTTCTCCGGGGGAAAGGCCCCTGCCTCTCGGTGGAAAATACCTGTACGGAGCCGCCTGCGGAGGATCTGAACCGGCTCTTTGACCGGTTTTACCGCAGCGACACCTCCCGTTCCCGTGAAACCGGGGGCTACGGTCTGGGCCTGTCCATTGCAAAGTCCATCTGCCAGGCCCACAAGGCCGGCATCTCCGCCAGTACCCTCCAAAACGGCAACATATGCTTTGAGGTCTGCTTCTGATTGCCAAAAGCGGCAGCGCCCAAAAAGTCCGCATTCCGTCCTTCGGAGTGCGGACTTTTTGATTGGGCCAGCAGGCGCAGCCTCGGTCTCAAATCATCGCCTCAAAAAATAATTGCCGCAATCATAAATTATTTTGCAATAAAGACCGGGTTCTAAATTAGCTTTAAGGTTCCTGTTGTACAATGCCAGTATCACATAGGAAGGAGCCTGTATATGGAGCACTGCGAATGCTTTGAACGCTATGAGCAAAAATACCTGCTGAATCAGGAGGCGTACAACCGTCTGCGTCAGGAGCTGGAACAGAAAATGGCGCTGGATCAGTACGGCGTCAGCCAGATCTACAGCGTATATTTTGACACACCGGATCACCGGATGATCCGAAATTCCCTGGATAAGCCCACCTATAAGGAAAAGCTGCGGCTGCGAAGCTACGGCTGCGCCGCGGCTCAGAAGCCGGTTTTTCTGGAGCTGAAGAAAAAATTCGGCGGAGTTGTTTACAAGCGCCGGGCTGAGATGCCCCTGCAGTCCGCGGAGGCATACCTGTACCACGGGATATACCCGGCGGAACGGTCTCAGGTGCTGCGGGAGGTGGACTATCTCCGGGCGTTTTACAGGGAACTTGTCCCCACGGCGTGGATTGGATACACCCGGGTGGCCCTATACGGCCTGGAGGACCCCAATCTCCGGATTACCTTCGACTGGGATCTTCGCTGGCGGGACTGGGATCTGCATCTGGGGGCCAATACGGAGGGAAATCCCCTTTTGTCCCCAGAGCTGCGGCTTATGGAGATCAAGCTCCCCGGAGCCATGCCCATGTGGATGGTTCGTCTGTTTGACGCGCTGGAGCTCTATCCCACCTCTTTTTCCAAATACGGAACGGCCTATCAAGAAAGTGTCCTCCAGGGCGCGGTATCCCGGCGCGTCCAGGTGCCGCTGCCGAACGGAACCACGAAAGGAATGATTGTCTGTGCTTAATGAACTGTTTTCCAGCGTACTGACCGGTGAAACCGGCTTTTTGGGCTTCCTGGCGTGCAGCGCCGCTTCCATTTTTCTGGGGCTGCTGGCGGCCTGGTGCTATACATATAAGAATCACTGCAATAAGGGCTTTGTTCAGTCTCTGGTGGTGCTTCCCCTGCTGGTGCAGGTGGTGATCATGCTGGTCAATGGCAGCATCGGCACCGGTGTCGCCGTGGCGGGCGCCTTCAGCCTGGTGCGATTCCGCTCCGTTCCGGGGGGCGCCCGGGAGATTGTGAGTATTTTCCTGTCCATGGCCATCGGCCTTGCCACAGGTATGGGCTACCTGGCGGTGGCGGCGCTTCTCACCGTGTTTGCCTGCTGTGCCGGTCTGCTGCTGGCACGGCTGGATTTCGGGGAGAAGCAGACCAGAGAGCGGATTCTGCGGATTACCATTCCTGAGAGCCTGGATTACGAGGGCGTGTTCGAGGATCTGATGGAGTCTTACACCAGCCGCTGGGAGCTTGTGAGCGTTCGCACGGCCAACATGGGCAGCCTGTATAAGCTGTCCTACCGAATTACCATGAAGCCCGGCGCAGGAGAGAAGGCCTTCCTGGATGATCTTCGCTGCCGGAACGGCAATCTGGAAATCTCCTGCGGCAAAATATCCTCCAATGAAGAGCTGCTGTAGAAAGGAGCGATCATTTTATGAAGCGATTGTGCGCTGCGGCGCTGGCTCTGCTCTGGCTGCCGGCGCTGCTCCTGGGCTGCGGAAATAAGACCGCAGGGGAGACGTCTGTCCCGACGGAAACCGATGCAACGGCGCTGACTGCAATGACGGAGACCTTTTCCGCCACAGATTTGGAGGTGGGCTATGACGAGAGCTCCGCTGTCACCGTCACCTGCTCCGGATCTCAGGTCAGCGTGGACGGCTCCGGCGTTACGGCGGAGAACGGCCAGGTTTCCATCACCGGTGGAGGCAGCTTTGTACTGTCCGGTGCGCTGAACGGTCAGGTCTGTGTGGATGCCAAGGACGAGGAGATTCATCTGATTCTGAAGGGCATTGACATTACCAGCAGCGACGGCCCCGCGGTGTATGTGAAAAAAGCCTCCAAGGTCATTGTCACCCTGGAGGCGGACACCGTGAATTCGCTCACGGACAGCCAGACCTATACCCTGGCCCCGGGGGAGGATGAGCCCAACGCCTGCCTGTACTCAAAGTCTGACCTCACCATTAACGGCCAGGGAAGCCTCTCCGTCACCGGCAATTACAACCATGGAATCTACTGCAAGGACGCCCTGAGCATCACCGACGGAAATCTGACCGTCACATCCGTGAACGACGGCCTGAAGGGCAAGGACTCCGTTCAGATTTTGACCTGCTCACTTGCCATACAGGCGGGGGGCGACGGAATCCAGTCCAACAACGGGGAGGATGCTGCCCTGGGCTATGTCTCCATCGCCGGCGGAAGCTATACCATTGACGCCGGAGGAGACGGCATTCAGGCGGAGACCGCCCTGCAAATCAAAGGGGGCAGCTTCCAGATTCAAAGCGGCACCGCCGGCGGGGAGGAGAGCGGCAAGGGCCTGAAGGGCGGAGCTGCGCTGAACGTTTCCGGCGGGAGCTTCCGGCTGAATTGTACCGATGACGCCCTGCACACCAATGGAGACCTTTCCATCACCGGCGGCGAATTCACCATTGCCTCCTCTGACGACGGTGTTCATGCCGACGGAGCCGTGACCATTGCGGGGGGCTCCATTCACATCACAGAGAGCTACGAGGGCATTGAGGGGCTGTCCGTCACCGTCACCGGCGGCGAAATCGTTCTCACCGCCTCGGATGACGGTGTCAATGCCGCAGACGGCTCCGGAGGAGATTTCCCCATGGGCTTCGGGCATATGGGCGCTTCCTCCGATTGCTTTATCCGCATTTCCGGCGGAAGCCTGGAAATCAATGCAGTGGGAGACGGGGTTGACTCCAACGGCGCCCTTTATGTGGACGGTGGAACCCTTCTGGTGGGCGGCTTCACCGGCTCCGGTGACAGTGTGCTGGACTATGAAAACACGGCGGAAATCACCGGCGGCACGGTAATCGCCGCCGGGAGCGCAGGCATGGCCGCCGGCTTTACCGACGGCTCCACCCAGTATTCCTTCCTGGTGAGCTTCCAGACGGCGATGCCCGGGGGCACAGAGCTGATTGTCACAGACAGCAGCGGCGCTGAAATCTGCCGGTACACCCCCCAGGGGAACTATCAAAGCATTGTGGTCAGCACCCCTCAGCTGAAAAACGGGGAGACCTATACGGTGACCGCCGGCCAGGAATCCCTGCAGGTGACTCTGACGCAGATTGCCACCAATTCCGGCGGCATGGGCGGAGGCTTTGGCAACAAGGGAGGCGGCTTTGGCGGCAGAGGCGACGGCGGCCGATTCCCGGGCGGCATGGAGGATACGCCGCCCGATGGAGCAAACCAGCCGGGAGGCGGCCGGATGCCCCCGGACGGTATGACTCCGCCAACCGACGAAAACGGTGACCAGAACATGACGCCCCCGGAGGCGCCTGCCGAACCGGGAAAAAACGTATAAAGCAGCATATCCCCCCAGCGCCCTGAACCGGCGCCGGGGGGATATTTGTTATGGGGCGGGAAAGGGGAGACCTTCCGCATCCATTCGCAGCTGATAGAAAAACTGAAGCCACCGGCCCCTCATTTGTCATCCTGAGGCGCAGCCGAAGGATCTCATCCACCGGGGTTCCGTTTCGGAACTCTCAAAGCGCAAGCTCCTTCGCCGGTGGCTCAGGATGACAGGTCGGGTGCAGTGAAAAGTTTCTTTCATATGCTTTTAATGATATCACTGCATCCCCGAAAAGGCAACCGTGTGTTTTTTCAAATCCCGGCGTCATACATCCGGGAGGCGTCTCATATGGTTGCAGTGGGAGTTGAGAATATGATTTGTTGCTGGCAAGGGCTATTGGAGCTGCTTCCTCTCTGGCTTCGGGAGCCCATGGACGCCGGAGGGCGGGACAAGCAGGTGTTGGAGCTCCGACTTCGTCTGGGGCAGATGCCTCAGGCGGTAACCGGGAGAGGGGAGTGGTACCCGGCCTGCCGCCGGATTGGGGCGGAGGATCTCAATTACGTTGTCAATGTGGCCTCCCGGTATTCCCCCTACGCCGCCGTAACCCTGGCGAAGGGATATCTCACCGCCCGGGGAGGCCACCGGGTCGGCGTCTGCGGAAGCGGCGTCATCCAGGCAGGGCGCATCACCGGGTTCAAAGAGCTCCATTCCCTGTGCATCCGGGTGGCCCGGGACATCCCTGGCTTTGCCGCCGGTCTGGAGCAGGACCTGGGGACAGGCTCCGTCCTTCTCATCGGCCCTCCGGGAAGCGGAAAAACCACTTTGCTGCGGGACCTGATCCGTCGCATCTCTCAGGTGCGCCGGGAGCAGATCAGTGTGGTGGACGAGCGTGGGGAGCTGTTCCCCGTGAGTGGCAGCGGCTTCGCCTTTCCCACCGGAGACCGGACGGATGTGCTGACCGGCGCGGGAAAGCGGGAGGGAATGGAGCTGGTGCTCCGCTCCATGGGGCCCGCCTGGATTGCCGTGGATGAGATCACGGCTCTGGAAGACTGCGAGGCCATGGAGGCCTGCGGCAATTGCGGTGTTCGGTTCCTTGCCACGGCCCATGCCAGGGATTCGGGGGAGCTGAGCCGCAGGCCGGTATACCGGAAGCTAATGAACAGCGGTCTGTTCGGGCGGCTTGTCTGCCTGGGAGAAGACCGGACATTCACAATGGAGAGGTTGGAAAAGGTATGATACGATGGATTGGAGCAATTTTCGTTGTAGGAGCCTGTGGAGCCTGCGGCTTCTCCATGGCGGCCAGCTACCGGCTTCTGGAGCAGAGCCTGCGGCAGCTCCAGAGCGCCCTGGAGCTGATGCAGTGTCAGATGTCCTACCGGCTTACGGAGCTTCCGGAGCTGTGCGGGATTCTGTCCACGGCCTGCACCGGCGTGGTGGGACGTGTCTTCCGGGCCCTGGGGCAGGAGCTGCAAAAGGGGGAGTGCGACGCCGTATCCGGCTGCATGACCCTGGTTCTCGCCCGTACCCCGGACCTTCCGGAGCCCTGCCGGGAGATTTTCCGGCAGATGGGAAAGAGCCTGGGGCAGCTGGATCTCTCCGGCCAGCTCTCCAGCCTGGCCGCTCTGAATGAGACGGTGAAACGGCATCTGGACCGGGTGTCGGCGGAGAAGGCCGGGCGGATTCGCTGCTACCGGGCCCTCAGCCTCTGCGGCGGAGCCGCTCTGGCCCTCCTGCTGTTGTGATTGCCCTATGGAAGTAGATCTGATTTTTAAAATTGCCGCCGTGGGCATCATTGTAACCATTCTGAATCAGGTTCTGGTTCGCTCCGGCCGGGAGGAGCAGGCCACCATGACTACCCTGGCGGGGCTGGTGGTGGTTCTCATGATTCTGGCCCAGCGGATCGCGGCGCTGTTCGACCTGGTGAAGACCCTGTTTCAGTTTTAGCGATGGAGCAGTTTTTACAGGCAGCGGCCCTGGCCATGGTGGGAGCCGTTCTCGCAATCGTCCTGCAAAAGGATTCCAGGGAGCTGTCCATTCTGCTGGTCATCGCCTGCAGCACGGCAATCCTGCTCCTGGCAATCTCCTTTCTGGAGCCTCTGGTGGACTTTGTGACCAGGGTTCGTCTTCTGGGGAATCTGGATGAGGGGATGGTCAGAATCCTCCTGAAAACGGCTGGAGTGGGCCTGATCGCGGAGCTGGCAGGGGCGGTGTGCGAGGACGCCGGTCAGGGAACCCTTGGAAAGATGGTGCGGATCTGCGGCAGCGCCGCGGCGCTGTACCTGGCGCTCCCCCTGCTCACATCGGTTCTGGAGATGATCCAGGGACTCCTGGAGGGGTAATACATGGTACGAAAGCTTCTGATTCTGCTGCTGCTCCTGCCCCTGCTGGCGTTGCCCGCGGGAGCCAGTCAGACAATGAATGAGGTGGAAATAGAATTACCGGCTGAGGCACAGGCGTACATGCCGGATTCGGAGAACGGGTTTCTCTCCGGCTTTCTGGAGGTGCTGCAGAAAGCGTTTCTGGCTGTGGTTCCGGGTCTGCGGGAGTCCGTGGCCGTCTGTGCCGGTGTTCTGGCGGCGACCATCCTGTGCGCCCTGTTTCAGGCCGGTGACACGGGACTGCGAACCCCGACGGCAAATCTTTTGGGGGCCGCCGCCATTGGCGCTCTGCTGTTGCGTCAGACGGACGTATTGATCCGGCAGGGGCTGGAGACCATCCAGGCAATCAGCGACTTTGGAAAGCTGCTGCTTCCGGTCATGTCCGCCTCCCTTGTGGCCTCCGGGGGAAGTGTCACAGCCTCCGCTTTGTACTTAGGGACCGCGCTGTTTGACAGCGTTTTGTCCAGCCTGATTTCCAAGTTGCTGGCTCCTCTGCTGTACCTCTTTCTGGCCCTCTCCCTGGGCTCCGCCGCCATCGGGAGCGGTATGCTGGGGCGGATGCGGGATTTTTTTAAGAACGTGATCACCTGGGGACTGAAGGGCATTCTGTCCGTATTTTCAGCATACATGGCCATCACCGGTGTTGTCAGCGGCAGTGCGGACGCCACGGCGGTCAAGCTGACCAAAATGACCATCTCCGGCATGGTACCGGTGGTGGGCGGCATTCTCTCCGACGCCACGGAGACGGTTCTGGTGGGGGCCTCCGCTGTCCGGAGTACCGCCGGAGTCACGGGACTCCTGGCGGTGCTGGCCCTGACGGCGGTACCCTTTCTGGAGCTGGTGATGCAGTATCTTCTTTTGAAGCTGACCTCCGCCCTGTGCGGCGTGGTGGGTACGCCGGAGCACGGCGCCGTCACCGAGGGCTTTGCCCAGGCCATGGGGCTGATTCTGGCCATGGTGGGAACCGGTTGCCTGCTGCAGCTTATCAGCATCGTCTGTTTTATGAAGGGGGTGGGCTAATGGATGTCCTGCGGCAGTATATCCTGTCCGTCACCGCCGCTGCCTTCCTCTGCGCCGTCATCAAGTCCATTGCGGCGGACAAGCCGGGGCAGAAAAAGATCCTGGGGCTGGTGTGCGGCATCTTTCTCCTGGCCACAGCCCTGCGCCCTCTGGGGCTGCTGCAGCTTCCTGGGCTGGAGGACCCCGCCGGTCCATACAGGCAGGAGGCGGAGCAGGCAGTCGCCCAGGCGGAGGAGCAGGCCAATGCGCATCTGGAAGCAATCATAACAGAGCAAACGGAAGCATATATTTTGGACAAAGCCGATACGTTGGGGGTACGACTGGAGGTGCAGGTGGAAGTGAATGAGGAGCTGGTCCCCTGGCAGGTTACATTACAGGGACAGGTGTCCCCCTATGCCAAGAGCCGCCTGGGCAGCAGCATCGCCCGGGACCTGGGGATACCGGAGGAGAGGCAGGTGTGGTCACCGTGAGCGGGCTGAAGGAGAAGCTCTCCGGGCTGCCCGGAAAGCTGGGGAAATTCAAATACCCCATTTTGATTCTGCTCCTGGGTCTCATTTTGATGGTGCTACCTGGGAAAGCCCAGAAGCAGCCCCTCCCGGAAGCCACGGAGGCAGCTCCGGAGCAGGTAAGCAGCCTAGCCATTACGGAGGAGCGGCTGTCCGGCCTCCTCAGTAAAATCCGGGGCGCCGGGGCGGTGGAGGTTATGCTGAGTCTTCGCTCCGGCGAGCAGGTGGAGTACCAGTCCGACGTCTCCCAGCAGTGGGAGGAGGGCAGCCAGCAGCGGCAGGAGAGCAATACCGTCCTGTACAGCAGCGGAAGCGGCGTCCAGTCGGCGCTGGTTCGCCGGGTGGAGGCGCCGGTCTATCAGGGAGCCGTGGTCGTCTGCCAGGGGGCCGACGATCCTGCGGTGAAGCTTGCAATTGTGGAGGCGGTATCCAGCGTCACGGGGCTGGGTGCGGATCAGATTACCGTTGTGAAAATGAAGTAATTTTAGGAGGAGATCATATGAAGAACTGGAAAAAGAACGCCGTCGTTGCATCGATTCTGGTGTTCGTCTGCGCGGGTATCTATCTGAACTGGAGCTATTCCCAAAGTCAGGAGACCATCAATCTGACGGACACGCTGAACCAGGAGAAGATTCTGGGGAGCAGCACCCTGGTTATGAGCCAGAATAACCCGGCGGTGGACGCCGCTCAGGAGGATCTGACCGCCCTGTCCCAGGAGAACACGGATTATTTCGCCGCCATTCGACTGAGCCGCCAGCAATCCAGAGACAGCGCCATCACCACCCTTCGGGAGGCCATGTCCTACGGCGAGGACGGCGAGAGCAGCTCGGCCTCTGCGGAGCTGGAGGACATCGTGCAGACAGCCCTGTGTGAGTCCCAGATTGAGAGCCTGATCATTGCCAAGGGATACGCAGACTGCGTGGCCTATATGAACGAGAGCGGCATCTCCGTGGCTGTGGCCGCACCGGAGGAGGGGCTTCAGGAGACGGATGTGGCCCTCATCACGGATATTGTCATGACTCAGTCGGACTATGGCTTTGAGGATATCCGGATTGTGCCAGTGAAATAAAATGTCCCGCAGCGGCTCTGCAAAGCTCCGCTGCGGGTTCTTTTTGGAAGTTGAGAGGGTTACAGAGGCGCGGGAGCCTCGGAAACGGCCCGGAGATTGCTGGAGATGACATTCAGAGCCTTGTAGAAGGTCTCCAGCTCTCCGGCGGACAGACCGGCTCCCCCTTTGGTCACGGCATTTTCAATGATCTTTACCATCTTTGCCGCCACGGATTTGCCGCTGTCCGTCAGGTGAATCCGGGAGCGGTACCGGCGCTTGCTGCCCGCCTCCTCCTGGGTCACCAGTCCCTCGTGGGACAGATCGGAAATGGCTCTGGAAATGGCGGCCTTGTCCTCCAGACACAGGCTGGAGAGCTCTCCGGCGGTGAGTCCCTCCTCATGCCGCTTCAGGTGGAACAAACACATCACATGGGTGCCCTTTAGGCCCAGCTCCGTCATCTCCCGGTTTTTGATTTTCTGGATGCACCGATAGAGCTGGGTAATGGAGTTTACAAATTTTTCAAATTGATCGGTCATCATAGCTGCGCCCTCCGGAAGGCTTTTTCTATAGAATACCACTTTAATTTTGATCTGTCAACATGAATGACCCGGAAGACATGCTGCATAGACTGAAGGCAGGAGGTGAATGGAATGGACTTTCTCCGGCGATTTTTAAGGCGGTATTTTCCCATGTACCTGCTGGTGGTGGCCCTTTTTGTGGGATCTGCGGCAGTGATAGACCGGACGGTGACGGCCCTTGCGGAGGCGCTTCCGGTTCCGCGAACCGGCACCGTTATCATCGACCCGGGCCACGGCGGCGAGGATGGGGGCGCGGTTTCCTGTACCGGCGTTCAGGAGAGCGCACTCAATCTGGAGATCTCCCTGCGCCTGCGGGATCTGCTGAATTTCATGGGCTACGAGACAAAAATGATCCGAACCACAGATACAGCCGTCTATACCCAGGGCACCACCATTTCCGAGAAAAAGGTGTCGGATCTGAAGCACCGGGTGGAGCTGGTGAACGAGACCCCGGAGGCGCTTCTTCTGAGCATTCATCAGAATCAGTTTTCCGACGGAAAATACAGTGGCGCTCAGGTATTCTACGCGCCCACAGCCGGGAGCCAGGCCCTGGCGGAACGGGTTCAGGCCTTGCTCATCGACACGGTCAACCCAGGCTCCAGGCGGGCCTGCAAGCCGGCGGATGGGGTCTACCTGATGCAGCATGTGGGATGCACCGGCATTCTGGTGGAGTGCGGCTTTCTGTCCAACGCCCAGGAGGAGGCAAAGCTCCGGACTGCGGAATATCAGAAGGAGCTGTGCTGCGTCATTGCCTGTGCGGCTGCGGAGTACATGGCCGCCGCCTACGGCCAGGGGCAAGTGTAAACCATAGGCTTTCGGAGTTGACAGAGCCGCCGGAAGGAGGTATATTCGTTACAGAATCCATACTTCGATTGTCTGAGGTGACTTACATGAATCGCGAATTTCACAAAAGCAACCGCGCCCGTTTCTACGAATCCATGGAGTGCAACGCCCTTCTGGTGCTGTTCTCCGGCACGGAAATCCGTAAAACGGGGGACGAGACTTATCCTTTCTTCGCAGACCGGGATTTTGTGTATATGACCGGCATTGAGCAGAAGAATTCCGTTTTTGTCGCCGGGAAGGACTCCGCCGGAACCGTCTGGGAGCGGCTTTACATCCTGCCGGGCGATCCCATGGCAGAACGCTGGACAGGCCGCCGGCTGAAGCCCTATGAGGCGGAGGAGGCCTCCGGCATCGGGGAGATCCGGCAGGCGCCCTCCTTCCGTGGGGATTTCCACACCCTGGCCACCAGTGGCCGGTATGGCGCGGTCTATCTGGACCTGTTTCGCCACAGCCCGGAGGACATTGACCGTCCCGCCCACACCTTCCTCCGGCAGGTACAGACGGACTATCCTTATCTGAAGGTTCAGAACGCCAACATCCTGATTCGCAGGCTCCGCACCATCAAGCAGCCCTGCGAAATCGACGCAATCCGGCAGGCGGAGGAGATTACAAAGGCGGGCATTCTCGCCATGATGCGCGCCTCCCGCCCCGGTATGTATGAGTATCAATACAAGGCCGAGTTTGACCGGGCCCTTGGTCAGTTTGGCCCCCAGGGCCCAGGCTTCCCCTCCATTATCTCCGCCGGAGCCAACAATTTCTGCATCCACTATTACTCCTACACCGGCCAGGCCCTGGACGGGGACATGGTACTCAACGACGTGGGCGCGCAGTTTGACAATCACATCACCGACGTCTCCCGGGGCTGGCCCTGCAGCGGCCGCTTTACGGACCGGCAGCGCCTCCTCTATGAATGCGCCCTGGCCACCTCCAACCACATGTTCTCCATCATCCGGCCCGGGATGAAAATGGCGGAGGTGGACGCCACCATCCGCCGCTACAATGCCCAGCTGCTGAAGGACGCGGGCGTCTTGAAATCCCTGGATGAAATCGGCACCTACATGTGGCACGGAGGCGCCCATCATGTGGGCTATGACGTTCACGATGTGGTGGAGACGCCGGAGATCATCGCCCCAGGGATGGTTTTCTGCGTGGATGTGGGTATCTATCACCAGGCGTGGGGCATCGGCTTCCGGGTGGAGGACAACTGCCTGGTCACCCCGGAGGGCTGTGAAAACCTGTCAGCCGCCATTCCCAGAACCATCCCGGACATTGAGGATATAATGAGAAAATGAGCAGCTTCCCCCAGGTTGCATTCCCGGGGGAAGACTGATATAATGACAGCATCTTTTATGGAAGCTGCGAGGTAGGCTATGGCAAAGACAAAGACGATTTTTTACTGCACCTCCTGCGGGAATGAGACTCCCAAGTGGCAGGGAAGGTGCCCCGCCTGCGGGGCCTGGAATACCATGGTGGAGCATGAGGAAAAGCCAGCGGCGGCAGGGAAATCCCGCCCTGTGCCGGTGGGAGCTGCCCCCCGGCGGCCCAAGACCCTCTCTGAGGTGGATATCCAGACGGAGGTTCGGTTTTCCACCGGCATGGGGGAGCTGGACCGGGTTCTGGGCGGCGGCGCCGTGTGCGGCTCTCTGGTTCTGGTGGGCGGTGCACCCGGCATCGGCAAATCCACCCTGCTTTTGCAAATCTGCGCCTGCCTGTGCCGGGAGCGCCGGGTGCTCTACGTCTCCGGTGAGGAGAGCGAGCGCCAGCTGAAGCTCCGGGCCCAGCGGCTTCATGTGTCCTCGGAGAACCTTCTGATTCTGTCGGAAACCCGCCTGGGGGACATTCTGGAGGCAGTGGACGAGACCAAGCCGGACATTCTCATTGCGGATTCCATTCAAACCCTGTACAATGAAAACAATGACTCCGCTCCCGGCAGCATCTCTCAGGTGAAGGACTGCACCATGTCCCTGATGCAGGTGGCCAAGGGGCAGGGGATAACGGTGTTTGTGGTGGGCCACATCAACAAGGAGGGCGCCATTGCCGGCCCCAAGGTGCTGGAGCACATGGTGGACTGCGTTCTGTATTTTGAAGGTGACCGGAACGGTGCCTACCGCCTTTTGCGGGCGGTGAAAAACCGCTTTGGCTCCACCAATGAAATGGGCGTGTTTGAGATGGGGGATGAGGGGTTACGGGAGGTTCCCAATCCCTCGGAGATGCTCCTGTCCGGACGGCCCCAGCACGCTCCCGGCACCTGCGTGGCCTGCATTATGGAGGGCACCCGGCCTCTTCTGGCGGAGGTTCAGGCCCTTGTGACCAAGACCTCCTTCAACGTCCCCAGACGGACTGCCAACGGCTTTGATTTCAACCGTGCCGTGCTCCTGCTGGCTGTGCTGGAAAAGCGGGGCGGTCTGCACCTGGGAGCCTTTGACAGCTATATCAATGTGGTGGGCGGACTCTTCCTGGACGAGCCGGCTGCGGATCTGTCCGTGGCTCTGGCGGTGGCGTCCAGCTATCGGGACACGGCCCTGCCCCAGGATCTGGCGGCAGTGGGGGAGATCGGCCTGGCCGGAGAGGTTCGGGCGGTGTCCCATCTGTCTCTGCGGCTGTCGGAAATCGCCCGGCTGGGCTTTACCCGCTGCGTGATCCCCAGAAGTGGAACGGAGACCATCCCGGCCCCTAAGGGCCTGGAGCTGATCCGGGTTCGGAATGTCCGGGAAGCCATTGAGTTTTCTATATAGGAGGAACAAACATGCTGGAAGAAGCGGTACAAAAGAGAATCATCTCCCAGAACCGGGAGTTTATGAAGGGATACCGGGAAAACGATCCCTATGAAGCGGATTTTGAGTCTGATCAGGATTTGAAGCGTCCGCAGCCGCCCCTGGTGAAAGCCCCCGTATCAGCTGTCAGAATTCCGCTGCCCCGGGATTTTGACGGACTGAATGTGGACAAGGACCCAGTCCGTTTGATTCGTGACCGGCGCAGCGCCCGGGTATATTCCCAGGAGGATATGAGCCTCTCCCAGTTGTCCTTTCTTTTGTGGGCCACCCAGGGAGTCAAGGCGCTGCGCGGCAAGGCCTATGCCACACTCCGCACCGTCCCGTGCGGGGGAGCGCGGCATGAATTCGAGACTTACCTTTTAATCCGGCAGGTGGCCGGTCTGGAGCCCGGAGCCTATCACTACCTCCCCATGGAGCACGCTCTGGAGTTCCTGCATCCGGTGGAGAATCTGGAGGCGGTTATCTCAGACACCCTCTGTGAGCAGCGCTGGGCTGCCAAGGCGAATGTGGTGTTCTACTGGTCCATGGTGGCCTACCGGGCGGAATGGCGCTACGGAATCTATGCCCACCGGATTGCACTGATTGACGTGGGGCATGTGGGCCAGAATCTTTACCTGGGCTGCACCGCCCTGGGCCTTGGAACCTGCGGAATTGGTGCATTCTTCCATGACCTGTGCAGCCAGGTGTTCGGACTGGACGGGGACGATGAGTTTATTGTCTACACCGCCCCGGTGGGCACCATCCGGGAGGCGGACCGTTCCGCCGAGCAGGCCTTTTACCAGTTTGTGGAGAACGAGGGCTTGTAAGAAGATTGGGAAGGGGAGAGGGGGTCAGTCCTCTTTGGAAAAGTCCAGCTTAGACAGAGGATTGGCCTCCGCAGCCACCTTCAGCTCCGTGTTTTCAATGTGAGTATAGATTTGGGTGGTATTTAAGTTTTCGTGTCCCAGAACCTCCTGAACGGTCTTTACATCCACGCCGCCGGAGAGCATCATGGTGGCAGCCGTGTGCCGGAGCTTGTGGGCAGAGAATTGCTCCGCATCCAGGCCGGCGGCCAGCAGGTGCTTTTTCACCAGGCGGTGAACCGCCGTCACACTGATCCGGTTTCCGTCCCGGGAGCCGAACAGTGCCCGGTTGTCGGTTAGAACTTTTTTGTTGCGTTCGGAGAGGTAGGCGTCGATGGCCTTCCGGCAGGCAGAGCCGAAGTAGACGAAGCGCTCCTTGTTGCCCTTACCAACCACCCGAATCCGGTCCTCATACACGTCGGAAAGATTCAGCCCCACCAGCTCACTGCGGCGGATGCCGCAGTTGAGAAAGAGCATCAGGATGGCGTAATCCCGCTTTTCATTGGGCCCTGATACCGCCTTTAAAAGGGCGGCAGACTGCTCCAGGGTCAGGTATTTTGGAAGACTTTTCCGGAGCTTGGGGTATTCAATGTCGGCCACCGGGTTTACAGTGAGCTGCTTGGTGCGAACCGTCAGATACTTATAAAAGGATTTGATAGAAGAGAGCTTTCTGGCCCTGGCCGCCGGTTCGATGCCGTATTCCGGCGCGGGAGCGTCCGGGTCAACGGTTCGGTCATTGGCCAGGTAGGAGAGAAAGTCAAATATGTCCGAGGTTGTGATACTGCGGATGAAATTCAGATCCACATCCTGAATGCTGATTTCATCCAGCCTGGCATGGATGGGCATATCCATCCGCATGAGCTTGATGAACCGGAGGAACATTCGCAGATCCAGATAGTATTCCGAAATGGTTCTGGGAGACTGGCCTTTGATGGTCTCATGGTAGGATAAAAAGTCCCGCAAAACTTGAGGGCAATCGGTATAACGCTGCATAAAATCACCTCGTAAAAAGTATTGTGATGGCTCCCATATATACAGTAGGGAACGGTCTTGACCGTTCTGCCGGCTGAGAGGCAGACAGAATGGATATATTGCTACAAACCTATGATGCACCTACCAGAAGTGCTTCGTTCTTGGAGTTTTTTCGGAACGGTCACAGTAGAGGAGGGCAACCGTATGAAAGGAAGCGTTGTAATAGTATCATTTAGCGCGAGAAAGCATGGGAATTGCGAAAACATTGCAGACCGGCTCCAGGCCATTTTTCCGGAGGCCGTGCTCTATCGATTCTCGGAGTTTACCATCCAGCCCTGCGGCCGCTGCCATTATGAGTGCTTTTCGCCCTCGGGCCTGTGCCCTCAGGCCGATGACCAGGAACAGACCCTGATGGAGGCCATTGTCCGCAGTAAAATGACATTTTTCGTGGTTCCCAATTACTGCGATTACCCCTGCGCCAATTTCTTTGCATTCAACGAGAGAAGCCAATGCTATTTCCAGCACCGGCCGGAGCTGGTGGAAGCATACATGGAGGTTCCCAAAAAGTTCATTGTGGTGAGCAGCACCGGCCAGGACAATTTCCGGGAGGCATTCCGCCAGCACACCAATGAGGAACCGGCCATTCTGTTTTTAAGCGCCAGAAATTACGGCAAAGTCAGCCTGGCCGGAGACCTGATGACATCCCAGGAAGCCCGCCAGGCCGCAGAAGCCTTCGCCGCCAGCCCGAAATCCATTCTGTAATCCTATTATAGCAGATTCCCATCCCCAACGCAACAAAATTTTTATTTTGTTGCGTTCGGGATGTTCAGAGAATCAGGGCGCTTCTGTGCTGGTGGCATCATGCGCCGTGCCTGTAAAGCCGCAAATGATGTATACTCCCCCGCTGTTGGGTAAAATGGCCCGGACTGGTTTTCTGTCAGTCCGGGCCATTTTGTTATTATGAAGCGCTCTGCTCTCCGGCGGAATCCAGCAGTAGAATGCTGCCGTCCTCGCCGCTCTGGCTGATGAAATAGGTTCGGTCGTCTCCTTCGCCGGTGCGGACCACAATGCTGAGGTTCGGCTGGGTATCCGGAATGCTGGCACGAATCAAGAGCAGATCCTCCGCCGTCATGCGGTTGGCCGCAAATATGGTCTGGGTGTCAACAAACTGATCCTGGACCCAGCTTCCGGAGATCATACGCACCTCATACAGGGTTGTTCCGGAGAACAGAACGATCTCCTCCCCTTCCGCCGAAGCAGCAACGGGAAGCACATTCTCAAATTGGGATTTGTCAATTTGTGCTGCCTTTGCGGAATTGATGGAAAGCGTTGCATCGTAACTGGCAGATTCCGGGAAATAGGGCTCTCTCAGGATTCCCCGGAGCTCGCCGTATGTCAGCTCTACCTGAATGGAGCCAACTGCGTAAGAGGCGATTTCATATGGCGAGAAGGAAAAGGTCATGCCTGTATCTGTCAGATACCAATTCTCTTCCGCAGGCTTGTCCAGATCAAAATGCGCGGCTACGGTGTTTTCATAGCCATCCTGGTACACCGAATCCGTGGTGCCGATGGTCGCCGCGTATTCCGTCAGCTTGTCCAGCACCATGCTGTACAGAGCGTCCACCATGCCCTCCTCGCTGAGAACATCCCTCAGATGGAGCATCTCACCGGTTACAGGGGAAAAGCTGCAGGATATCAGTGTGACATTGGGGTGAACGCCTCCGGCATAGTCCCACAGCTCTCCGGAGAAGCTCAGAACGGTAGAATTCAGAAGCGTGGGCGTCAATGTAATGGAGTAGGAATATGGCAGCCAATCGGTCTCGCCTTTATAATTCTCCTCCGCCCATGCTTTGATGTTTTCAGCAGTGCCGGCGGACTCCTCTATCAGACCGTGCATCTGCTCCTGGATGGCCTGGGCCGCAGGCAGATTCTGCGGAATATAAACGTTGACATCCTGATAGGAATACTGGAAAATAACCGTTCCGTCCTCTGCCTCCGCCGGCTCCATCACGGGATTCAGCGAGACGGCAATCAGCGGATTTGCATCAGTCTCATCCCCGGGAGCCGTCGTAACCGGAGCCGGGTCTGTCGGTTCCTCCGGCAGAATCGTCTCACCTGTATCGGCGGGAACCGTGGTTTCACGGGTATCCCTGGAGTCAGATGTCTGATCAGTTGTGTTCGTGGGTTCCTTCTGACAGGCCAGAAGACCTGCGGCCAGGCAGACGCATAAGAAAATCAACGTGAATCTTTTCATGTTTTTTCCTCCGTTATTTTCCAAAGTTTCCGGAAACAGTGGCTTCTCCCGTCTCCGGATCCAGATAGGCTGTCACCATGGTTCCGTCGCCGGGGTTGAAGCGGATGCAGAGATTGTTCAAATCTGCCTGTTCTCCAAGACAAACGAGAATTAAATTCCGTTCTGTCAAATAATTTGTCACATAAATCGTGTTCTGGGTCATAGGCTGATCCCCTACCCAGCTGATCCAGCTCAAAGACAGGTCATATACCTGGGGCGCACCGGAAATGGAGAGCTGCAGCTCCCCGTTATCGGCGCCGATCTCCTCCACTGTTTCAAACGCTGTGCGATCAATTTGGCCGGAAAGAGCCGTGGATATGGAACCCTTTCCCTGGTTGTCCACATGAACCGGGAAGAAGCGGGGCTCCAGGATATCCTGCAATTCCGTATAGGGAAATTCAATCCGTACAACACAGGCAGCATATGAGGCGATATCATAGGGATTAAAAAACGCAACCAGGCCCGTTTCCGAAAAGTACCAGGAATCCATTTGTGTACGGAGAGCATGCTGACCGAATTTCTCGTGAACCACAGTCTCGTATTCCTCCGAATCATACAGGCAGAAGTCATCCGCCCTGGCCCGGAGCCACTGAAGGATCATGGATTCCAGGGTCTTCTCCCCTTCCGGCAGCAGCACATCCGCGAGACTGAGTGATGCGCCCGAGGCCATATCATAATTGGTGGCCGACTGCCTGTTGAACGGGTGGGCGCCGCCGGTATAGCTGCTGTAGTAGGTGGTCATGGAAAACACCGTGGCGTCCAGACGAAGGACCGTGTCGGTGGTGTAATAGCTGTAGCCATAAAAGGATGTGCTTTCCCCCTGGGGGAAGGTCTGCAGGCTGGCATAGGTGTCTCTGGCCAGAGCCAGAACATTTTGGCTCTCCTGCCTGGCCGCAGCCTGTGCCTTCTGAAGGGACTGATTCACCGCGCTCTCTGCGCTCTGATTGGACGGTATGGAAATGACACTCTCCTGGAGCTGCTGGTAAAACAGGGTTTCTTTTCCATCCTCCGTGAAATACGTATCCTGCGTCTCCTGGGTAACCACGGAAATGCGGGCGCCGGAGTTCAGGTCAAACGCCTGCTGCCCCTCGTTGCTCTTCGCCTGGGTCGTGCCTGCCTGTGGGCTGCCGACTTGAGAAAAAGTGTCGCTGTTGCCGGGGCCCAGGGCGGCCAAATCAATGCGGGTGGAAATCTGGCTCTCAGAGCGCGAACAGCCGGCCAAAAGCAAAGCGACACATATGAAGCAAAAAAGAAGATGTTTTTTCATATTCGCACTCCTCGTATAATAAGATTTGCGGATAGTTTTAAGTGTATCGGCTTAGTTCACTTTAATTAGGGTCTGCTGAAAAAGTAAGAAATATTATGAATAATCGTAAATACTAAGTTATTAGCCACGGTTTATGATTAAATTTGTGCGGAATTCTGAGGAATCTGACAGGCGGTATGGCCCCAAAATGGAGGGAAAATCTCAA
>JALETK010000117.1 GCA_022781505.1 Clostridiales bacterium
GGCGGGGAATCTGTAGTACCGTTATTCAGGCGGCGGTCAGTCCGGAGCCTGGCCGGACAATTACCCACTATACGCCGTAGGGAACGGTCTTGACCAGGGGTGTTGATTGCGGTTACAAATTGGTTACAAAAGTTGCGCTGGCGTGGGAGCGCCCAAGCCTTCCCCCGGGGGGAAGGTGCCCCAGTGCGCGCACTGGGGCAGATGAGGGACGGCGACAGCTTCCGAAGCGGAATGCAGTTTCTCAGTGGGGGAAAGCCCATTCCCTTTTCCTGTAGGTGCCTTCCAGGCGCAACATTTCGCCGTTCCTCATCCGTCAGCTACAGGCTGACAGCTTCTCCCCGGGAGAAGCCTTTGGGCGCTCCCGCGCCAGCTGGTTGCAGGGTTGCTTGGCGTAACGTATGACAATCTGTAACCCGAATCAACAGGCTTGGTCAAGACCGTTCCTTACGGTGTGGAAAGCGGGTGTATCCTTTTTTCGTCACCGGACAGGGAGCTGCGGAAGGGGCGCCCCTGCCTTAATATTCTTTTAAGTTCCCCTGAAAGAAATTGATTTTCCTCCCCGGCCTGTGGTAGGATATACTGGACCCGGACCGGGCAGAACAACAGAGAGGAGAATGCTGCCCCATGCGAATTCTGATTCTCTCCTGCAACACGGGAGAAGGACACAACTCCGCCGCCAAGGCCATTTCCGAGGTCCTGACGGCGCGGGGAATTGAGAACGAAATCACCGACGCCCTTTCCTTCTGGTCCCCGAAAATTTCCAAATTCATCTGCAACTGGCATGTGCGCCTGTACAAGCGGGCCCCGGTTATCTTCCGGATGGGCTACCGGATGGCCGAGGATCACGACCCGGAGCCGGAGGACACCTCCATGGTGTACAACCTCCTGTCCCAGGGGGCGAAGAAGCTCTACGAGGCCATGACCGCCACGCCCTGGGACGCGGTCATCTGCACCCACCCCTTTGCCAGCCTCATTATGCGCCGGGTCCGGAGAGATCACCCGGACGCCCCATTCTACGGCTTTGTGGCCACGGACTACACCTGCAGCCCCTATGTGGCCGAGTCCCAGGCGGATGTGTACATGATTCCCGACGAAAAGCTCCGGGGCGAATTTATGAATTGCGGCATCCCGGGAGACCGAATCCGGCCCACGGGAATTCCTGTGCGGCAGGTGTTTTTCCAGCCCCGCCGGCAGGCCCAGAGCCGGAGCGCCCTTGGGCTCCCCCTGGATAAAAAGATCATCCTTCTCATCTGCGGCTCCATGGGCTGCGGCCCCATGAAGCAGCTGGCCCGGGAGCTGACCCGGCGTCTTCCCGAAAAGGCCATGCTGGTGGCCATCTGCGGCCGGAATGACAAGCTCCGGGAGGAGCTTCTGGAGCTGGGCAATCTTCCCAACCTGCGGGTTCAGGGCTTTACCACGGACATGCCCCTTTACATGGACGCAGCCGACCTGCTCCTCACCAAGCCCGGGGGCCTCAGCTCCACGGAGGCCGCCGCCAAGCGGCTGCCCATGATCTTCATTGACGCCGTGGGAGGCTGTGAGGGCCGGAACCTGGAGTTCTACACCGGCCACAACCTGGCCACCGCGGGCTCCGATGTGGAGGAGCTGACGGAGCTGGTGTGCGCCAAGCTCCGGGACCCGGGGGCCCTTGCCGCCATGGCCCGAACCCTGGAGGAGAATTTCCCCCACAACGGTGCCGTGGAAATCTGCGACTGCGTAGTCGGACAAGTGGGGGGTTCCCGTTGACAGATTATCGAAAGTTTCGTTTTTCCAAGCTGAATACCCCGGAGTTCTCCCACCTGAAGCTCCTGCTGTTTTGGCCCATCTACGGCCTTGCCTTCCTCACCCTGGAGCGGCTGTGGCCCCGAACCTACCACACCATGTACTGCCCCCTGGATGACCTGATCCCCTTCTGCGAGGCCTTTCTGCTGCCATACCTCTTCTGGTTTGTGTTCCTCATCGGTATGCTCCTCTACCTGGCCCTCTTTGACACCCAGGGCTTCCGGAAGTACATGTGGTTTATTATCCTGACCTATTCCGTCACCTGCCTCATCTATGTGGTCTACCCAACCCAGCAGGAGCTGCGGCCGGAGACCTTTCCGCGGGACAATGTGCTCACCCGGTTCATGGGCTGGTTCTATGACTTTGACACCAATACCAACGTGTGCCCGTCGCTCCACGTCATCGGGGCCCTGGCCGTCCTGGCTGCCGCCTGGCACACCCCCCGGTTCGCAACGCCTCTGTGGCGGACGGCCTTCACCCTCACGGCCATCCTCATCTCCGTCTCCACGGTGTTCCTGAAGCAGCACTCCGTCCTGGACATCCCCCCGGCGGTGCTGATCTCCGCCGTGGCCTACTGGCTGGTCTACTGCCGCCATGGGAGGAGGAAGTAAGCGCACCCCTTGCCAGAAGCAAGCCTCCCGCATCCATATACAGTGCGCAGCCATGTGCAAAGCGCGACAGATAAACCGGTCAATCCTTCTTTCCCAAGGATTGACCGGTTTATATGTGCAGGCATTTGGCGGCATGAAGGGCATATTTGATGGCGAGCCTTATTATAATTGTTACAATATGATAACACAGGAGAAACATAAGAAATATAGTGATAATAAGATAGAATTTGCTTGCAAAAATAATATAAATTTGATAGTATACAAATGCAGGCAGGCCTGGCACAAAAAGGGGAGAGGCGTAGTTACGAGGGACTGCCAGGCAACTGCAAAATGTGGTAAAAAAGATTGAGGCGATGGAACATGAAAAAGCAATGTACTCGTAAGCGGTGGGTTCTTTGGGCGTGCCTGGCCGTGGCAGTTCTCGCGGTTGCAGCGGCCGCAGCCTATGTGATCTCCACCATACCGTCCTACCCGGCCTTTTATAAGGATGTGAACTCCCTGGAGGCGATACACAGGGAGCTGAAGGAGATGGAGGATATTTGCGCCCCGGAAGCCTCCTGGCTCGGACTGACGGATGGAACCTATCAGCTTAAAATGGATGGGCGGTTTCAGGATGCGGAGCCGGAAGGATACTACATTAAAGGGACCATACAGTGCAACGATATAGGCGTTAGCGTTTCAATTAGCGGATTACCCAGAGCCCGGAAAACAGCCCTGAATGGAGTGCAATATCGCGATGTCACAATAGAATACGAGGTGTGCGGAGAAAGAACGGAAAATGGAGTCACCTCAGAACTTGCGAATGCGGAATTCGACTTGTACGGCTATTCTTACGCAATCTACACAGATTACCCAGTGGAGGCCTTGCCAGAGGAAGAACGGGAAGCAATGCGAAGCGCTTTAAAAGACTGGGCCATGGAAATTGCGCATCAAATAATAGATACAACTTGCGGTAAGAACGTGGCAAACCGGAAGGATTGGGGCGATGGAACATGAAAAGACAACGTACTCGTAAGCGGTGGGCTCTTTGGGCGTGCCTGGGCGTGGCAGTTCTCGCGGTTGCAGTGGCAGCAGCCTACTTGATCTCCACTTTGCCGTTTTACGATTCCTTTTATAAGAATGTGAACTCCCTGGAGACGGTACGCAAGGAGCTGAAGGACATCAAGGAGATTTGCGTTCCGGAAGCCTCTTGGCTTGGACTAACGGATGGAACCTATCGCCTGAGAATGGACGGGCGGTTTCTGGATGCGGAGCCGGAAGGATACTACATAAAAGGAACCACACAATACAATGGTAAGGAAATTTCTGTTTCAATTGACTGTCTCCCTTCTGTGACATACGGGGGAACCGTCCAACAGGAATCCAAGTATCGCGATATTTCCATAAAATATGTGACCTTTGAAGGATATGAGCAAGAAGACAGCACCTCAAAACATGCAACAGGATTTGACCTGCAGGGCTATTCTTACTCAGTCAATACAAGCTTCTCCACAGAAGGAATGTCAGAAACCGAAAAAGAAAACATGACGGAGGCTTCAAAATATTGGGCCATGGAAATTGCGCATCGAATGATCGATTCGGTTTGTGAAGAATAGCAGGAGAATGATACCAGAACGGAATTCAATTTTAAAAGTAATATAAAGTAGACCGGTCAATCCGCCTGGAGGGAGGATTGGCCGGTTTGTATGTTGCGCTTTGCGCACAGCCCTGTGCCATATTTTGTTCCGTGAAGAAGTGCTTGCACAATTGGTCAAACTTGTCTATAATAGAAAGGAAATTTCTGTTTTTCCCCTGGAAGGAGGCCTACTATGGGCAGACAAGAAGCCGTTGAACAATACAGCAAGGCGCTGAAATCCGGTCAGCGCAACCGGAAGGACTGTGTCCTGCGGGGCAGGTATCCCTACCCCCAGGTGCTGGACGATATTCTGGATGACTCCATGGTGGCAGGGCAGATGGAAATGGGGCTGGTGGAGATCCCCTCGGAGCAGATTGTGGGCACCAAGGCCCAGGGCCGCAAGTCCGCCTTCGCGGCGAATTTTATGCCTCTGCTCTCCACGGAGACGGAATTCGCCCAGAAGTGGATTACCCTGTGCATGGCCCACCTGGGCAGCGAGGGCATCCGGGATCCCATCCGCTGCTATGAATACCTGGGCCGTTTCTACGTCCAGGAGGGGAACAAACGGGTCAGCGTGCTGAAAAGCTACGACGCCCCCACCATCCCCGGCTACGTCATCCGGATTATCCCCGCTTACTCCCAGGACCCGGCCATTCAGGTGTACTACGAGTTCCTGCAGTTTTATCAGCTCTCCCGGCTCTATCAGGTCTATTTCAACCAGCCCGGCAGCTTTGCCAAGCTCCAGGCCGCCCTGGGTTATGAGCCGGACCATGTGTGGACGGACACGGAGCGCCAGCGCTTCCTCTCCGGCTTCACCTACTTCAAGGCCGCCTTCCGGAAGCTGGGTGGCGATCAGCTCCGGGTGACCCCTGCGGGGGCCCTTCTGGTCTGGCTCCGGGTCTACACCTTCGATGACCTCAAGAATCTCACGGAGCAGGAGCTGGTGAAAAAGCTCTCCGCCATCTGGAGCGACGTGAAGGTGCTGGACAGCCCCGCGCCCATCGCCGTGAGCACCGTCCCCAAGGAGGAGCCGGACAAGAGCCTCCTCACCCGGATTTTTGGCAGCGCCCGGCCGAACCACCTGAACGTGGCCTTTATCTACGACCGCAGCCCAGCGGACAGCACCTGGGCCGCCTCCCACGACCTGGGCCGGCAGTACCTGGAGAAGGTCATGGGGGACAAGGTCTCCGTCCAGGTCTATGTGCTCCCCACCCCCAACAGCGACGCGGTGCCCATTATGGAGGAGGCCGTGGCCCAGGGGGCCCAGGTGATCTTCGCCACCACCCCGCCCCTCATCACCGCCTGCCGGAAGGTGGCGGCCAAGCACCCGGAGGTGCGGATTCTGGACTGCTCCATCTCCATGCCCTACACCGGCATCCGCACCTATTACAGCCGGGTGTACGAGGGCAAATTCATCACCGGCGCCATCGCCGGGGCCATGGCCCGGGAGGACCGGATCGGCTATGTGGCAAGCTATCCCATTTTGGGGGTGCCCGCCAGCATCAACGCCTTTGCCCTGGGCGCCCGGCTGGTGAATCCCCGGATTCGGGTTCAGCTCCACTGGTCCTGCACCCCGGGCAACGCCCTGGATGTGTTCACCCGGAAGGGCATCTCCATCATCTCCAACCGGGACACCCCGGACCCCAACCTGGCCTATCAGCAGTGGGGTACCTATCAGGTGCAGCCCGACGGCACCATCACCTCCCTGGCCTCCCCCTACTGGGACTGGGGCAAGTTCTATGAGAAGGTCATCAACAGCATCTTCCGGGGTGGCTGGGACACCCTGGAGGAGAAGGAGACGGACAAGGCCGTGAACTACTGGTGGGGCATGAGCAGCGGCGTCATTGACGTGCGCCTCAGCGACGCCCTCCCCGACGGGGTGCAGCATCTGGCCAAAATCCTGCGCAAGGGAATCATTGAAGGGAGCATCGACCCCTTCGCCCGGCGCATCTGCTCCCAGGACGGCACCCTGCGCAACAACGGCTCCCAGTGGTTCCCCCCGGAGGAGATTCTGCACATGGACTGGCTGTGCGACTGCGTGGACGGAACCATTCCCACCTATGAGCAGCTCCTGCCCATGTCCCAGCCTATGGTTCGCCTGCTGGGCATCTACCGGGAGGCCATTCCGCCGGAGAAGGGAGCTGCGGTTCTGTGAACATTCTGCTGATCTCCGACGAGGAGTGTCTTTACCTCTGGGACTATTACCGCCCGGGGCGCCTGGACGGCATCGACCTGATTCTCTCCTGCGGCGACCTGGACGCGGATTACCTCACCTTCCTGGTGACCATGGGCCGGGCCCCGGTGCTCTACGTCCACGGAAACCACGACACAGGCTATGAGAGCCATCCGCCGGAGGGCTGCGTGTGCATCGAGGACCGGCTGGTTCGGGTGGGCGGCCTGCGGATTCTGGGCCTGGGAGGCTCTCCCAACTACTCCGGTGGCCCCCATCAGTACACCGAGCGGGAGATGGAGCGGCGAATCCACCGCCTCCGCTCCCTGATCCGCCAGGCAGGGGGGGTGGACATTGTGGTGACCCACGCTCCCGTCCGGGGCTACGGAGACGACGACGATCTGCCCCACCGGGGCTTCGAGGCCTTTTTGTCCATGCTGGACGATTACCGGCCCCGGTACCTGGTGCACGGCCATGTGCACACCCGCTACGGGGTCAACCGCCCCCGGGTGCTGCAGCTGGGGGACACCACCATCATCAACGCCTGCGAGCGGTACCTTCTGGAGATCCCCCCCACCGGGGTGCCCGTCACCGACGTCCTCCCCCTCCGCCGCTCCCTCCTTCCCCGTTCTTCCTGGAAAAAAACCTGAGATTCCCGGGAAAGTCCGATTTTCTATTTGCTTCCGGCATAGCTTTGTGCTATGATATCCACATCACGCGCCCATGACCGGCGCAGTATTCCCCGGGAGGTTATGTCAACCATGCAGAAATTATTCGGCAATTCCTCATCCGCGCGCTTTGTCTCGGACAGGAAGGGAAACCGCAAGCCCCGGAAGCAGCGCCGCCTGCGGCCTCTGAAGGTGATTCTGGTGCTTGTGATCATCGTGGAGATTTTGTACTGCCTGGCGATTTTCTCCGGCATTCCCTTTATTGTCCGTCTTCGGAATATGTATATTGAAACCGCCATGTCCACCATGACCCACCGGTGGCTGGCCACCGCCTTCATTCCCGGCGACATCATCGACGAGGTGGTTTCCCGCCGGAACGCTGCCGCCGACGCCCAGATCGGCCAGAACTCCACCTGGACCGTGGCCACAACCCCCGCCGGGGAGACGGTCACCACCCCCGTGGCCACCGCCCCCGCCCCCACGGACCCGGAGGGCAAGGAGCGGGAGCTGACCCCGGAGCAGGAGGCCTTCTTCCAGCTCTTCTGGGAGCTGGATCAGAACTCCATGTTTGCCTATGTGGACAGCCACCCGGAGGCGGTTTCCGGCGGCTGGGACAAGATCAAGATCAACGAGGCGGGCCTGGACGATGAGGGCACCACCATCCGGACCGTCATGGGAGAGCAGGTTCTGGCCATCGACGCGGAGAACCAGCTGCTCCTTCTGCGGGTCGCCGGCTCCGCTGCCCCCGGCTTCAGCTACCGGGGCGTCCTGGCCGTGGCCAAGGATCCCAGCCGCCTGACCCTGTGCCCCTCCAAGGGCATCGGCTCCTACGGCCAGCACGCGGGCAGCATCGCCGAGGCCAACAACGGCCTTCTGGCCATGACCGGCTCCGGCTTCATTGACGAGGATGGGGGCGGCAACGGCGGCGCCCTGGCCGGAGCCTGCATGTGCCAGGGCGAGCGCTATGGCAAGCACTTCGGCTGGATGTACAAGCGCATCGAGCTCCACGAGGACAACCGCCTGTATATCACCGACGCCCCCAACTCCTTTGGCGAGGGCACCACGGACGCCGTGGAGTTCTGGCCCGCCCTGATCATCGATGGGGAAAACGCCATTGAAAGCGACACGATCTTCACGGAGATGAATCCCCGGGCCTGCCTGGGTCAGTCCCGGCGGGAGGAGATTCTCATGCTGGTGATTGAGGGCCGCCTGATCTCCTCCCAGGGCGCCGACGCCATGGAATGCGCCGAAATTCTGGCCCGGCACGACTGCTATCAGGCCATGAACCTGGACGGCGGTACCAGCGCCATCATGTGGTACGACGGCGAGTACATCACCCGCTGCTCCAACACCGCCCTGGATGAGGGCCGCTACCTCCCCAACGCCTGGATTTACGCGGCGGAACCCGTCGAATAACCCAACCGGCTCAGCCCTCAGGGGCTGAGCTGGCTTTTCCAGGGGACAGAATTTCAACGGTCCATTATTACGCCGCAGGGAACAGGTTTCTTTTTGGGGCCCGTTGCATATGGAGAAAATATTTGCTACAATAACGGAAGGATGCCCTAGAAATCATACAGCTGGTGAAGATCATGCGTGAGAAAGATGAATTTGTTCTGGTATTTGACTCCGGCCTGGGCGGGCTCAGCGTCCTGCGGGAGCTGACCCAGGTGCTGCCCGGGGAGCGGTTTTTGTATTTTGGGGACTCTGCCAACGCCCCCTACGGCACCCGGCCCACCCAGGAGGTGCGCCGCCTGACCCTGGAGGCCATCGGGAGCTTCATGCCCCGGGGGGTGAAGGCCATCGTGGTGGCCTGCAACACCGCCACCGCCGCAGCCATTGAGGCCCTGCGGGAGGCCTATCCCAATAAGATCGTCATCGGCATGGAGCCTGCCCTGAAGCTGGCCGCCGACCGGCACAGGGGGGGCCGGATTCTGGTCATGGCCACCAACGTCACCCTCCGGGAGGCCAAGTTCTGCGCCCTCATGGACCGGTTCTCCGCGGAGAGCCGGGTGGTGCCCCTGCCCTGTCCGGGGCTTGTGGAATTCGTGGAGGCCGGTCAGCTGGACACGCCGGAGCTGCGGGCCTACCTGGCCTCTCTCCTGGAGCCGGTGCTGGCCCGGGGGGCGGACGCCATTGTTCTGGGCTGCACCCACTTCCCCTTCCTCCGGCCCCTGATTCAGGAGCTGGCGGGGCCCCAGGTGGAAATCCTGGACGGCGGCCACGGCACCGCCCTGCAGACCCGCCGCCGCCTGGAGGCTGAGGGCCTGCTACGGGAGAGCACCCAGGGCCTGGTGGAGCTTTACAACAGCCTGGGCACCCCGGAGATTCTCCAACGAAGCGCCGGCCTCCTGGGTCTTTAGCCGGGGGCGCAGCGGGGCTGCGTGGCCTGATGCCACAGGCTGAAAACCCGGGAGATGTGGATGTAAAATCGAAGTATACACATTATGTTCCCCTTTTGGCGGCCTGCTGCCGGAATCAATCCGGCCAGTTTTGAATGAACAGAAAATCGGTGCAAGCTGTCCGGGCAGGTGCGACGCCCGGACAGCGTTTTTTTCAGAGCAGTTGCGATTTGATTGGCGGCTCCGTCCAAAAGCACCAGCTCCCGAAACCGTCATTGTTATGAAATAACCGCCCCCGACTTGTCATCCTGAGCCACCAGCGAAGGATCTCGCCCTTCGAGGGTTCCGACATGGGGGCAGGTGCATGAGATCCTTCGGCTATGCCTCAGGATGACAAATGGGGGGCCGGTGCGTGAGATCCTTCGGCTATGCCTCAGGATGACAAATGGGGGCCGGTGCCTGAGATCCTTCGGCTACGCCTCAGGATGACAAATGGGGGCCGGTGCGTGAGATCCTTCGGCTACGCCTCAGGATGGCAAGTGGGGGCAGGTGCGTGAGATCCTTCGGCTATACCTCAGGATGACAAAAGGGGGCCGGGGGTGGGATTTTCCAGCGGAGTAATAACCGGGCGGCGCTCTGAAAGCGCCGCCCGGGACTTTATACGTTGAAGAGGAAGTTCACAATGTCGCCGTCCTGCATGACGTACTCTTTGCCCTCGCTTCGCACCAGGCCCTTGGCCTTGGCGGCAGCCATGGTGCCGCAGGCCTTCAGATCCTGGAAGGCGATGACCTCCGCCCGGATGAAGCCCCGCTCGAAGTCCGTGTGGATTTTACCGGCGGCCTGGGGGGCCTTGGTGCCCTTTTTGATGGTCCAGGCCCGGCACTCGTCGGAGCCGGCGGTGAGGAAGGAGATGAGGCCCAGCAGGGCGTAGGAGCTGCGGATCAGCCGGTCCAGGCCGGACTCCTTCAGACCCAGCTCCTCCATGAACATGGCCTTCTCCTCGGGATCGTCCAGCTCGGCGATGTCCGCCTCCAGCTTGGCGCAGATGGGAAGCACCTGACTGCCCTCCCGGTCTGCCAGCTCCTTCACCTGCCGGTAATAGGGGCTGCCCTCCGGGTCGTTTACCTGATCCTCGGACAGGTTGGCGGCGTAGATGGTCTTTTTCAGAGTCAGAAGATCGGAGGTGGCGATGAGCGCCCGGTCATCCTCGGAGCAGTCGTAGGTTCGGGCCAGATTGCCCTCGTTCAGATGCTTCAGCAGCCCCTGGAATACCTCTGCCTCGTGGACAAACCGCTTGTCCCCACCCTTGGCGGATTTCTGGGCCTTGTCCACCCGGCGCTCCACCATCTCGGCGTCGGCCATGATGAGCTCCAGGTTGATGATGTCAATGTCCCGCAGGGGGTCGGTGCCGCCCTCCACATGGGTCACGTTGCTGTCGTCAAAGCAGCGCACCACATGGATGATGGCATCGGTGGTGCGGATGTTGGACAGGAATTTGTTGCCCAGACCCTCGCCCCTGGAGGCGCCCTTTACGAGGCCGGCGATGTCCACGAACTCGATGACGGCGGGGGTGAACTTCTTGGGCTTGTGAACGTCCCGCAGCCACTCCAGCCGCTCGTCGGGGACGGACACCACGCCCACGTTGGGGTCGATGGTGCAGAAGGCGTAATTGTCCGCCGGGACGCCGGCGTTGGTGATGGCGTTGAACAGAGTGGACTTGCCCACGTTGGGCAGTCCGACGATACCTAATTTCATAGAATTGAACCTCTCCTTATTGTAAGGGCGCTCCGGCGCCTGCATGTTTGACATTCCCGATTGGAGGCCTCCGTCCCGGCTGGGGGAGAGAGGCCCAGTGCAATGTTACATTATAACGGAAAACGCCGGGGTTTTCAATATCCGTTCGCAAATTTGCGGGAAATCTCCCGGCGGCACCCTCTGACACCGGATATGTGTTGACTTTGATCATAATTCTGGGTACAATATTATGAGATCAGAACCGGGAGGTGATGAGATGAATCCCATGTGGGAACTCACTGCCATTGCAAGAGCACATGGCGGTATCATTGAGACGAGAACTGCCCTGGAGCACGGCATCTCAAAGGCGGTGCTTGGCAAGCTGTGCAAGGAGGAGCAAATCTGCCGGATTGCAAAAGGACAGTATATTCTGCCCGATGAGATGCACGATGAGCTGCTGTCAATCAGCAAGCGCTCCGGGCAGCTGGTTTTTTCCCATGAGACAGCGCTGTTTCTTCACGGCATCTCAGACCGAACGCCATTTGAGCATACCATTACTGTACCATCCGGATGCATCCCATCCGCAGCAATCAAAGCGGAGTGCAAGGTGTATTACATTAAGCAGGAATTGTTTGCGTTGGGCAGAACCACATTGAAAACACCTGCAGGAAACAGCGTGCCTGCGTATGACCTGGAGCGTACCATCTGCGATGTGATCCGCAGCCGGAACCGGCTGGGAACGGAAACCTTTTTATCGGCACTGAAGCAGTACGCGGCCAGTCCGGGGAAGGATCTGAACAAGCTGGACGGGTATGCCAGACAGATGCGTGTGACAACTTTGCTGCGTCAATATTTGGAGGTGCTTCTGTGAGCAAGGCAATGAGTCTGAAAGCAAGAATCCGCAATATCGCAAAGGAGAAAAACATTCCTGCGCAAGTTATTTTACAAAATTACATGTTTGAACGGCTGCTGGTGCGGCTTTCGGTTTCGGGATATAAAGAGAAGTTTATTTTAAAGGGAGGTATGCTGGTCGCTGCGATTGTCGGACTGGATAATCGGGCGACCATGGATTTGGACACGACAATCCACAATTTACCCCTGACGCTGGAAACCATTCGGGCAGCATTGGAGCAGGTCTGTTCCATTCCTATGGACGACGATGTTTCCTTTGAAATTGGAACGATCTCTCCCATCCGTGAGGATGATATTTACGGCGGATATCGGGTGATGCTTCGTGCCAGGTATGACACGCTGCTCACACCGATGAGCATGGATATTTCTGCCGGTGACGCCATTACGCCCCATGCAGTTCGGTACCGGTTCTTTGAGATGTTTGACGATGAAAAATCCTATGAGCTCTGGGCATATAACATTGAAACTGTTATGGCTGAGAAGATTGAAACCATTCTCCGCAGAGGCGTTTTTAACACCCGGCCCAGGGACTTTTATGACGCGTATATTCTGGCATCCACACAGCGGTTTGATCAGGCTGTTTTTGGAGAGGCATTGCGCTCCACGGCAAAGCACCGGGGCACCACTGGGCAAATTGCCGATCCATCCGGCATTTTGAACCGTATTGCGGACAGTCCGGAATTGCGTTCCATGTGGGAAAAATACCGCAAGCAGTTTGCCTATGCGCGGGATATTCCCTATGAGCGGATCATGGCGGTGCTGAATATGCTGGTGCAGGGATGAACGCCTTGCTCCGCTGCCCCCCGGAAACCTCCTGACGAAAATCCGCTTTGCGTTTTTCCGCCGTTGCTTTATGAGGAAACCCGTGGTATAACCATAGGGAAGAGGGCCTCCGGGCCCGGGACGCCCATTTTATCCTGAGAAGGAGAAGCCATATGATCATTCCAAGACATTATGAAAACCTGCGGATGCTCCACGAGAACACCATGCCCAGCCGATCCTACTACATCCCCGCCTCTGGGGATCTGGAGGACCCTGTGGAGGGGCGGGAGCGGTCAGACCGGTTCCAGCTCCTCAGCGGCGCCTGGAGCTTCCGGTATTTCCGGAGCGTCTATGACCTGCAGGAGCGTTTTTTTGAGGCGGATTACCCGGCGGCGGATTTTGACCGGGTCACCGTCCCCGGGGTGTGGCAAACGGCGGGGTACGACTGTCATCAGTACACCAACGTCCGCTATCCCTTCCCCTTTGACCCGCCCTATGTGCCCCAGGAGAACCCCTGCGGGGCCTATCTCCGGGAGTTTTCCTATGAGCGGGACGGGAACGCCCCCCGTGCCTACCTGAACTTTGAGGGGGTGGATTCCTGCTTTTATGTGTGGCTGAACGGCAGCTATGTGGGCTACAGCCAGGTCTCCCACTCCACCAGCGAGTTCGATGTGACGGAGCTGCTCCGAAACGGGGTCAACCGGCTGGCGGTGCTGGTGCTGAAGTGGTGCGACGGGAGCTACCTGGAGGATCAGGACAAATTCCGCATGAGCGGCATTTTCCGGGACGTGTACCTGCTGAAGCGGCCTGACCGGTGCATTTTCGATTATTTCGTCACCACCTCCCTCCAGGGAGGCGGCGCGGCGGTGGAGGTGCGCATGAAGCCCCTGGGGGAGAGTCTCCCGGTGGAGCTCTCCCTCTATGACCGGGAGAACCATCTGGTGGCCACCGCGTTGTCCCGGGAGGAGGGCGGGGGAGCGTATCCCCTCCGGGCTGACCTCACCCTGGCCCGGCCCCGGCTGTGGAACGGGGAGGAGCCCTATCTCTACACCCTGGTGCTGAAGACGGAAGGGGAGACCATCACCGACCGGGTGGGCATCCGGGAGATTTCCATCCGGGACAATGTGGTTCTCCTCAACGGCGCGCCCATCAAGTTCCGGGGGGTAAACCGCCACGACTCCGACCCGGTGACGGGCTTTGCCGTGAGCGTTGCCCAGATGAAGCGGGACCTTCAGATGATGAAGGAGCACAATTTCAACGCCATCCGCACCAGCCATTACCCCAACGCCCCGGTGTTCTACCAGCTGTGCGACCAATATGGCTTCTACGTCATAGACGAGGCGGACAACGAGAGCCACGGCGCCTCGGAGCGGTTCTTCCGGGAGGGAAATTGGGAGGCGGCCTGGAAGCGGTGGAACGAGCCCATTGCGGACAACCCGGACTTTGTGGAGGCGACCCTGGACCGAACCCGGCGGTGCGTGTACCGGGACAAGAACCGGCCCTCGGTTCTGATCTGGTCCATGGGAAACGAGGGGGCCTACGGCTGTACCTTTGAAAAGGCCCTGGCCTGGGCCAAGGCCTTTGACCCCGCCCGCCTGACCCACTATGAGTCCGCCCGGTACACCGGCGGCAAACGGAAGTATGATTATTCCAATCTGGATCTTTACAGCATGATGTACCCTGCCCCGGAGACGATCCGGGAGTACTTTGGGGGGAATCCGGACAAGCCCTTTATCCTCTGCGAGTATTGCCACGCCATGGGCAACGGCCCCGGGGATCTGGAGGACTACTTTGCCCTCATCCAGGCCTATGAGGGCTTCTGCGGGGCCTTTGTCTGGGAGTGGTGCGACCACGCCATCTACAAGGGCCAGGGGGAAGACGGCAGGGCGGTTTACTGCTACGGAGGCGACCACGGGGAGTATCCCCACGACGGAAACTTCTGCATGGACGGCCTGGTGTATCCAGACCGCCGCCCCCACACGGGGCTGCTGGAGTACCGGAATGTCCACCGCCCCGGGCGGGTGGTGGCCCTGGAGCAGGCCTCCGGCCTGCTGACTTTGCACAATTACCTGGATTTTGTGGATTTGCAGGACTACCTCACCCTGGGCTGGGAGGTGACCTGCGACGGGGAAACCGTGGCCTCCGGCAGGGTGGAGGAGATGATCTCCGTAAAGCCCCACGGAGAGGGGCAGCTGCGGCTGGCGTTCCCGGTTCCCGAGGCGGGAAGGTGCTTCCTCAAGGTGCTGTACTACCTGAAGCGGGGGACGGAGCTCCTTCCCCAGGGGCACCTGCTGGGCTTTGACGAGCTGCCCCTGGAAAATGCCCATGGGCAAAACCGGGCGGCTATGGCCCTTTTGTCCGGGGAAGAGCCTGCCGCCCCGGTGGTGGAGGAGACGGACCGCTTCCTGACGGTCACAGGCGGCCGGTTCTCCTATGTCTACAACAAGCGCACAGGCCTGTTTGAGGGCATGACCTGGGCGGGAAAATCCCTTTTGGACCGGCCCATGGAGCTGAACCTCTGGCGGGCGCCCACGGACAATGACCGGAACATCAAAAGAGAGTGGCAGCGGGCCCACTATGACAGAACCGTGACCCGGGCCTATGAGACTGCCTGGGAGCGGGCCGAAGGGGGCGTGCGCATCCGCAGCACCATGTCTGTGGGGGCAGTGTCCATCCAGAGAATTCTGAACATCGAGGCCACCTGGGTGGTGACCGGCTCCGGGAAAATCCATATGGATTTGTCCGTGGAGCGGGACACGGAGTTTCCCATGCTGCCCCGGTTTGGCCTCCGGCTGTTTCTCCCCCGGGAGCTGGACAGGGTGACCTACTGCGGCATGGGCCCCCAGGAGAGCTACTGCGACAAGCACAGGGCCGCGTTCCACGGCAAATTCACCGCCCCTGTGGCAGGGCTCCACGAGGACTACATCCGGCCCCAGGAGAACGGGAGCCACTGGGATTGTGATTATGTAACCCTGGCGGGGGCGGGGAGAGGCATCGCCGCCACCGGCCCGGAGCCCTTCTCCTTTAACGCCTCTTGCTACACCCAGGAGGAGCTGACGGAGAAGGGGCACAACTATGAGCTCCAGCCCTGCGGAAGCACCGTTTTGTGCCTGGACTATGCCCAGAGCGGCATCGGCTCCAACAGCTGCGGCCCCGCCCTGGGAGCGCCCTACCGCCTGGAGCCGGAGCGCTTCCGCTTCCGCCTCAGCCTGATTCCCGGGGAATGCTTCGGGAATTGACCCATATATTCCGAAGGGAACGGTTCTGACTGTTCCGACTGCCAATCAGACCTGAAACTACCCGGCGGGGGCGAGCCCCCCCGCCCTACGGGCGGGCTTGGTGGTGCGTCTGTAGGGGAGGGTCATGACCCTCCCCTACCATGCACCAAAGTTATATTTTGAAAGCTACAACGTACTAGTAGGGGCGGACCCATGTGTCCGCCCGCGGTAAGGGGCTGTTATTATGGAAAATGTCAGGCGAATTGGAACTTTTCGGGTATTTTTTGCGAATTCGCATGGGATTTTTCGGAACGCTATCTTTCCCTGCTGCAGCGCCCCGCCAGGGGCGCAATACCGGCCCGGACATATGACCGGCCTTTCGGCCGGCACAATGCTACGCGTTGCTTAGGGAACGGATTGCCACGTCGCTGCGCTCCTCGCAATGACAGGGTTGGAAACCTAGTGGGTTCGGACGGAGCTGCAGGGCAGCTTTGCAAGTGCCCGGCGGGGTCATGACCCCGCCCTACGGGCAGGATCGGAGGTGCCCGGCTTGCGTCTGACCCCGTCCGGCGCCGTTTTTTGATGTTTGCGCGGAAAATAGATGAAAAATGTCACAAGCCGGATGGGCGTGAGGCGCGTCCGGCTTGTGACGTTCTTCTTATTGGCGGGTGCCGCTCCGGCGGCGGTTGTAGAAGCGGGCGAGGCCGCCCTCGCTGGTCTCCTTGTACTGGTGGCTCAGGTTCAGGCCGGTTTCGTACATGGCCTTGCAGACCATGTCGTAGCTGATGTTACGGGTGCCGCAGAGGAAATAGCTCAGGTTGCAGGCGTTCATGGCCCGCATGGCGGCCACGGCGTTGCGCTCGATGCAGGGAATCTGCACCAGGCCGCAGATGGGGTCGCAGGTGAGACCCAGGTGGTGCTCCAGGGAGATTTCGGCGGCGTACTCCACCTGGTCGAGGCTGAGGCCGTACAGCTCCGCCGAGGCTGCAGCGGCCATGGCGCAGGCCACGCCCACCTCCGCCTGGCAGCCGCACTCCGCACCGGAGATGGAGGCGTTCCGCTTGGCCAGGTTGCCGATGATGCCGGCGGTGCCCAGGGCCCGGATCACCTGCTCCTCCGTGGCCCGGCCGGTCTCGTGGATGTACCGCAGGACGGCGGGGAGGACACCGGCGGCCCCGCAGGTGGGGGCGGTGACGATGGTGCCGTTGTCCGCGTTCTGCTCCGACACGGCGAAGGCGTAGGCGCAGATGATGCGGCACTCCCGCACCTGGGCCACCTCCGTGGGCAGCTGCTGCTCCAGCAGGTGCTTGGCCCGGCGCTGGACGTTGAGTCCGCCGGGGAGAATGCCTGTGGTGCTGAGGCCGTCGTTGATGGAGCGCTTCATGGTCTCCCAGACCTCCCGGAGGAAGTCCCAGATCTCCGGGCCCTCGTTCATCTCCACATACTCGCTGAGGGTGGTGATGTAGCGCCACTTGCAGAAATCCTTGATTTCCGCAAAGGAATTCTCCGGATAGACCTCCTCGCTCTGGCCCTTCTCCCGGCCCTGCACCACAATGTCTCCGCCGCCGATGGACTCCACCCGGATGTGGCCGGTCTCTTGGCCCTCTTTATAGGCGAAAAAGTCCATGGTGTTGGGATGGGTCACGTCCTGGGGCTGCTCTTTGGAGAAAACGATCTCATTTTCCACGGAGGACAGCACTTCCTGGAGCACCCGGTCCGTGCCGTGGCCCACGCCGGTTTTGGACAGGGAGCCGTAGAGAATGACCCGGATGCGGTCTGCCTCCGGGTGCTCCGAGAGGAAGAGCCTGGCCGCCCGCTCCGGCCCCATGGTGTGAGAGCTGGAAGGGCCCTTGCCGATTTTATAGATATCCCGAATAGACTTCATAGGTGGAACCTCCATCGCATATTCTGAAATCCAGTATAGCAAAAGATTGGGAGAAATACAATGGAAAATATCCGGGGATCGCCAGACCCCGCTGCCATCGCCATGAAACAACCGCCGCACCCCCGCCTTGTCATCCTGAGCCAAAGGCGAAGGATCTCGCGCAGGAGGGCTCCGGCACGGAGGCTTGGCGCGGGAGATCCTTCGGCTGCACCTCAGGATGACAGTGGGGGGCGGGTGCGGAGATCCTTCGGCTTGCGCCTCAGGATGACAGGTTGGGAGCGCCCCCGCCTTGTCATCCTGAGCCAAAGGCGAAGGATCACGCGCAGGGGGGTTCCGACACGGAGGCCTGGTGCAGGAGATCCTTCGGCTGCGCCTCAGGATGACAGTGGGGGGCGGGTGCGGGAGATCCTTCGGCTGTGCCTCAGGATGACAGTGGGGGGTGCAGGTGCGTGAGAGTCTTTGGGTGGGCGTGGAAAGGAAAACCCCGGCGGCGCAGGCCGTCGGGGTTATTCCGGGGTGTGGGCGAGCAGGTCGCCGGGCTGGCAGGTCAGGATCTGGCACAGCCGGTCAATGGTCTTGGTGGAGATGGGCCGGTCGTGCCGCAGGCGCTGGAGGGTCTGGGGGTCAATCCCCTGATTGGCCAGCTGATACCAGGTGACGCCCTTTTTCCCCATCAGCTCCCGCAAAGGCCCGTAGGAAATTGCCATAAAATCACCTCGCGGCTATTATATGGCAGCTGCAAGTCTTCATCATAGTGACTATAATCACCTGGAGCTACAAGAAAATGTACCTGCTTCTGTTTCGCTCCATGACAAGGGCGCTTCAGGCATCGGCTCAGGGGAAGCCGGAGGGCTATTTCTGCCCATGGATGGCCTCCAGGGACAGCTCCCCCGCCAGCTGGAACAGGGCGTCGGACAGGACGGACTCCACCGGGCGGCCGGAGGCCTCCGCGACCCGCTGATACAGCCGGGCGGCGGCGGGGTCCAGGCGGATGGTATATTCAAGCATAAATCTGCTCCTTCCTCTTCAAAAAAAGTTGCACTGTATCCTATGCAGGGCCTTGACAGTTGTGATACAATATCCAAAGACAAGAACCGTGGGAGGTTCTCCAGGCTTCCCGGGAGAGGATGGAAATATTATGGCAAAAGAGAAAAAAGTGGAACAGATCACCGACATGGAGGTGGACTTTACCCAGTGGTACACCGACGTGTGCAAGAAGGCTCAGCTCATTGACTACTCGTCCATCAAGGGCATCTTCATTTACCGCCCCTATGGCTACGCCATCTGGGAGAACATCCAGCGCATTCTGGACGCCCAGTTCAAGAAGGTGGGCGTGGAGAATGTGTATATGCCCATGCTGATCCCCGAGAGCCTTTTGCAGAAGGAGAAGGATCATGTGGAGGGCTTCGCTCCGGAGTGCGCCTGGGTCACCTACGGCGGCAATGAGAAGTTGGAGGAGCGGTACTGCATCCGCCCCACCTCCGAGACGCTGTTCTGTGAGCATTTCAAGAACGTGATTCAGTCCCACCGGGATCTTCCCATGAAGTACAACCAGTGGTGCAGCGTCCTTCGCTGGGAGAAGACCAGCCGCCCCTTCCTGCGCCACCGGGAGTTCCTGTGGCAGGAGGGCCACACCATGCACGCCACGGCGGAGGAGGCCAAGGCCTTCACCGAGGAGATGCTGAACCTCTACGCCGACTTCTGTGAGAACGTCCTGGCCATGCCCGTGACCCGGGGCCAGAAGACCGACAAGGAGAAGTTCAACGGCGCCGAGGCCACCTATACCATCGAGTGCATGATGCACGACCGGAAGGCCCTCCAGGCCGGTACCTCCCACTACTTTGGGGACGGCTTCGCCAAGGCCTTCGACATCACCTTCACCGACAAGAGCAACCAGAGAGTCTCCCCCCACCAGACCTCCTGGGGCGTGTCCACCCGTCTCATTGGCGGCATCATCATGACCCACGGCGACAACAACGGCCTGGTGCTGCCCCCCAAGATCGCCCCCATTCAGGTGGTGGTGCTCCCTGTGGCCCAGCACAAGCCCGGGGTTCTGGAGGCCGCTCAGACCCTCAAGGACCGGCTCATTGCCGCCGGGTTCCGGGTGAAGCTGGACGATTCCGACAACTCCATGGGCTGGAAGTGCGCCGAGTATGAGATGAAGGGCGTGCCCCTCCGGGTGGAGTGCGGCCCCCGGGATCTGGAGAACGGCCAGTGCGTCCTGGTTCGCCGGAACGACGGGGAGAAAACCGTGGTGAAGCTGGAGGCCCTGGAGGCCGCTGTGGCGGAGCAGCTGGAGGCCGTCCATCAGGGGATGTACCACAAGGCCAAGAAGAACCTCACCGACCACATCTACGAGGCCCACTCCCTGGAGGAGGCCAAGGAGCTCCAGGAGAAGAACGGCGGCTTCATCAAGACCATGTGGTGCGGCGACGAGGAATGCGAGCTGAAGATGAAGGACGTGGCCGGTATGTCCTCCCGGTGCATCCCCTTCGCCCAGGAGCACCTGGACGACGTGTGCCCCATCTGCGGCAAGCCCGCCAAGAAGATGATTTACTGGGGTGTGGCATACTAAAAGAGAGGTAGTGGCATGGAGTGGTTTTTGCAGTCGTTCTGGGGACAGATTGGGGTGTTTTTTGCTGGCGGCTTGATTACGCTACTTACAGGTGTGCTCACGAAAAATGTATCAATCAGAAAATCGGGAATAAAGAAAATATATACTGAGGGCAAGAGTATTAAATCTATGGAGCGGAAGATGAGAAACAGCAAGACGATCAGAGTACTTGCGGTGACAGCACATCATTTCCTCCATGGCTACAGGGAATTACTGACAGAGCATATAATTAATGGTGGCGATGTTGACATTCTGCTGAGTTCACCTTTATCGGAGTATATC
>JALETK010000131.1 GCA_022781505.1 Clostridiales bacterium
TTCAAAGCAGAGCCGCGCCGTCCGTGTGTCTCCGTCAGATAAGGAGAGGCTGAACCCAGTTGAACAGATAGCCAACGAGAATGATCCCGGCTGTGCAGATTGCAATAAAGATTCCCAGCAGCTTCGGCTTTACCGCCTTGCGGAGCATGATCATGGAGGGCAGGGACAGAGTGGTGACAGCCATCATAAAGGAAAGCACCACCCCCAGCTGCGCCCCCTTGGCCAGCAGCGCCTCCGCAATGGGAATTGTGCCGAAAATGTCGGCGTACATGGGGACACCGGCCACGGTGGCCATGATAACCCCCAGGGGATTGCCGGTTCCGAGGCTTTTCACAATCCATTCTTCGGGAATCCAGTTGTGGATAACCGCTCCGATGCCAACGCCGATTAGCACATAGGGCGCCACTTTTTTGGCGGTGGATACCACTTGCTCCCATGCGTACCGCATACGGTCTTTGACGCGCAGCGCCTCCTGGGGCACATCCATGGCGTGGCCGCTGCGAATGAACGCCTCCACCTGCTCCTCCAGGCGCAGCTTCTCAATGAGCGTGCCCCCCGTGACCGCAATGACCAGACCCAGCAGCACATAGACAGCGGCGACCTTCCAGCCGAAAATGCTCATCAGCAGAACGAGGCTTCCCAAGTCCACCATGGGCGAGGAAATCAGGAAAGAAAAGGTGACGCCCAGGGGCAGTCCGGCGCTGGTAAAGCCGATGAACAAAGGGATGGAGGAGCAGGAGCAAAACGGCGTTACCGTGCCAAGAAGCGCCGCTGCGCAGTTGGCCCCGACGCCGTGGAAACGGCCCAGGATTTTCTTCGTCCGCTCCGGCGGAAAGTGGCTCTGGATGTAGGAGATGATGAAAATCAGCACCCCCAGCAGAACCATGATCTTGATGACGTCGTAGAATAAGAATTGGACGCTGCCTCCCATCCGGCTTGCGGTGTCCAGGCCCGCAGCCTGCAAAAGGCTGCCGATCATTCGGTTCAGCCACTTCATGCCAAGTACCTCCTCCTGGAAAAAGGCCCATCCGGTTTGTAACGCCTGCATCATACGCTTCCCTCTTTCATATTAAATCAAAAAAATTCGATTTGAACGGTCTGTAAAAAGCCATCTCCCCATGGGGATGGCTTTTTACCTCATTCGCAGCAGCTTTTACAGCCGCCGTGCTCTGTCACCGCCGTGATCTCTCTCAGCAGCTCAACGGCTCTTTCGCCCCCCTGCCTGCTGATTTGATAGTGGGTCCACTTCCCCTCCTCCCGGCTGGTGACAAGCCCCGAATCGCAAAGGATTTTCATGTGATAGGAGAGGGAGGATTGGGGCATTCCCATTTCATCCATCAGGACACAGGCGCACTTTTCTCCATGGCGCAGCAGCTCCAGAATCCGCTGCCGCCGCTCGTCGCACAGAGCCTTGAATACCCTGCTCCGCTCCTCATACACCGTCCCCATGGTCTCACCTCAAATCTATTTTTCTTGATGTATTATACACTTCAAATTGAAAATTGTCAATATGATTTTTCGTGCTGCGTCCGAAATGCTTCCGCTCAAGCCCTCCCGGGAGCAAAAACAAACCGGCCTTCCGAATCGGATGCCGGTTTGTTTTTGTGCAGAACATATGGCCGCTCACGGGCCTTTGAGGAGCTGAATCTCCTGAACCACCAGGCTGTAATTGCTGCCCGCAGGATCTTCCGCTCTGGTTTTTTCCTTTCCCCAGGGGTTGTCCGTGAAATTGGCGGAATACCACAGAACCGCCCTTTCCCCGTCCCGGCTGATGAACTTGCTGGGGATGTTTACAAAATACGCCTCCGGGCCGAAGTCTCTCAGGTAATGAACCAGCTTCCAGGGGCCGGTCATGCTGTCCGACTCCAGAATCATGGTGTTGTACCGGGCGATCTTCATGCCCCGGGTGACGCACATAAAATACTTGTTGAGGGGCGGGTTGTAGGTCATGGTCACGCAGCCCAGATTGTCGTCCCATTTGATCAGGGGCTTCATCTCGCCGAAGTTCCTGCTCCAGACATCCGCCCCGTCGGGGGCTTTTCCGGCGTAGAACTCATAGGCCTCAAAATGGTTCAGTTCTTCCGGCGGCACCCGCAGCAGGTAGATTTCGTCCCCCTGAATCCAGCTGTTCCACGCCTCCGGCCTGGTGGAGCCGTGGGCAATGAGATAGGCCTTTCCGTCGGGGGAGTGCTCCAGATTCCGCCCGAAGTCCACAAAGTGCGGCGCACCGATTTTCACCGGAGCCACCGCCGGATTCTCCCGAAACAAGGGAGCGGAGCCGGTATGGGGGCAGGGGGACCAATATCCGTCCTCCCAGCTGACGGTATAGTGATTCCAATCCGGGCAGGTGCGGAAGCCCGCAAAGGGCCCAAGCCTCGTCCAGCCCACACCGCCGCAGTCGGAAGGGTCGCCGCTGACATTGGTGAGACAGTAGGAGCCGTGATACCACACGTTGTTGTACACCAGGCAGCCGCTGGGATACCGCCCCTCCCAGGGAGCGGGGGACGCCTCCATGTGGCCGAGGTTCACAAGCTGCAGACGGAAGGGGTCGTCACCCACAATTTTCACCTGGCCGGTCTGGGTAACGCCGTCCCGGAGATAGGAATGGCACTCGTCATGCCCAAGGAAGCCGTCGGTCCATGGGCAGTACAGATTCCCGTCGCTGGCCCAGGAGGGGTAAAAGGTGTCCGCGTTTTCATAGTTGGCATAACGGCCCGTGAGAAGGATTCCCCTGTAGGAAGGGGACTGGGGGAAGGGGCAGCCCTGGGGCGGCTGGTTGGGCCAGAGGCATTTTTGGGCTTTCATCATCGTAACCTGCTTTCTCTTCACTTCCGGTGCATTGCTCCGGACACCGACGATACTAGCACAGGAAAATTTCCCTGTCAAGGCACGTCCGCTCCCCTTCTCTCCAGGCCTCCGGAACCCCCCGGTTCCGTCACAAAGTGCATTTTTCCGATTGCCCCGGGCGGGAAAAGAAGATATAATATAATGCATATATGAGCTCAGCCATGCGCCCAGCCCCAGGCGGGGGATTTAATAATTCTCAAACAATTCTGAATCATTAGGCAAACAATTCTCCATTATGATAGGGTCATCCAAAAGAGATATTCAAAAACAAATGGAGGATTTGAGAAATGTCCAAGAAAAACTTTGTATCCCTGATTCTGGGCGCCATTGGCTTTGTTCTGTTCGCCCTGGGTATGTGCATGTGCCTGCTTCCGGAGTGGAACGCCTTCACCCCGGGCGTCATTCTGGGCTGCGCCGGCGCCGTGGTGCTCCTGGCCACGCTCCTGGTCCGTCTGAAGATGGAGGGTCAGCCCATTTTCCACAAGGTCAGCGGCAGGGTCATGGGAGCCGTTCTGCTGGGCATTGTGGGCGTCCTGGTGTTCGGCGCCGGCATGTGCATGGTCATGGTCTGGGAGATGCTGATTCCCGGCATTCTTGTGGGTCTCGGGGGCATCATCCTGCTGCTGTTCCTGATTCCTCTGGTGATGGGGCTCAAATAACAAGGGGCAGCTGCCCCAGGCCATCGAAAAGGCCTCCCAGGTAAACGAGGCCCTCAATGTGATCATCCGGTGTTGATGTCCCCCAGCGCAAAGCGCCTCTTTTGAAATGACACACAACGTCCTGCCTGCGCACCTTTGCCGGGCAGGGCCTTTTGTATACCGGCTGTACCGGGGCCCGGAAGCCTCTCAGGTTCCCTTCAGGGGAAAGTCAAAGCTCCGCCAGAAATCCAGAACGGTTTTTTCGTACTCCGCCCGGTTCACCAGGTAGCTCATGCCGTGCTCCGCCCCGGGGACAATCAGCAGCCGCTTGGGGGCTCTACAGGCCTTGTAGTTTTCATAGGTCATCTCCACGGGCACAAAATGGTCGTCGGTGCCGTGGACGAAGAGCACCGGCACGGTGCCGCGGGCCAGGGCCTTGGGGCAGGTGTCCGCGTCCACGCCCACATGAATTCTCCTCCGGCACATGGCGTGGATGGCGGCCCGGTGCACGCTGTAGGAGACGTGGAGGTTCCGCCGGGCCACATGCCTCCAGATTGCGTCCGGGGAGGTGTAGCCGCTGTCGGCCAGAATTCCCCGGACGTTCTCCGGCAGCTTCAGCCCCGCCGCCAGGAGCACCGTGGAGGCGCCCATGGACACCCCGGCCAGGTAGACCGGGAGGCGGGCGGTCAGGGTCCGGTTCACCCACCGGGCCCACGCCAGGCAATCAAACCGCTCCATCAGGCCGAAGCCCATGTAGTCTCCTCCGCTGCGTCCCTGGCCCCGCTGCTCCGCATAGAGCACGCTGCAGCCGTTCCGGCGCCAGAAGTCCGCCACGGGGCCGAAATCGTTGGCCCAGGAGGAGCGCCAGCCGTGCATGGCAATGATCACCCGCCGCCCATGGCCGCAGGGCTGCCAGTGCCCCACCAGCCTGGTGCCGTCGTGGCCCGTGATCTCCACGGTCACGCACCCGCTGTTTCTCAGCTTGTCCGCAGCGGCGGCTAAGTCTCTCCAGGTATTCCCCCTCCCCGCCCCGCCTCCCAGGTGCCGCTCCGTCCCGGCTCCGTGCCGGGGCAACTCCCGGTTCATGGCCAAATCCACAAAATATTTTGTCACGCCCCCATAGGCAATGCCCATGGCAGCCCCCGCCGCCGCCAGGCCGGAGGCCTCCAGAATCCGTCTTTTCCGCTTGTCCATATCCCGTCCTTTCCGGTTCCTCCGCAAAACTCCCCGGGGCACGGCGAAGGACTCCACCCATACTATTTCCAATTTACCCTTACTTTAACACCCCATCAACGTTTCTGATTTACCCTTCGTCATGAGACGGCTTCCGCTTCCGGGGCTAGCCGGTGGAGCTTTCGGACACCTGCCTGCCATTGCCCTTCTGAAACCCCGGCTTCTGGGATTCATCATTCCCGTCTGGCTCCTGATTGGCGGTGCGCTGCCCATTTTGCCTGTTGCATTGCTGCTACGGCCGGTGTATCATAAGCTGGAGGGGGACACCCCCTCCAAAACCCAGGAGGAGGACATGTAACGCTATGAAAACCATTGTATTTCAGGGGGATTCCATTACGGACGCCGGACGGAACCGGGAGGACCCCTTTAACCTGGGCCAGGGCTATCCCAACCTGGTGGCCGGGCGGCTGGGCCTGACCCATCCGGGGCAGTATCAGTTCCTGAACCGGGGCGTCAGCGGAGACCGGGTGGTGGACATCTACGCCCGGATGAAGCGGGACATTCTGAACCTGCAGCCGGACTTTCTGAGCATTCTGGTGGGAGTCAACGACGTCTGGCACGAGCTGGACTTTGGAAACGGCGTCAGCGCTCCCAGGTATAAAAAGGTATACCGGATGCTTCTGGAGGAAATCCGGGAGGCGCTCCCGGACACAAAGCTCCTGCTCATGGAGCCCTTCGTCCTCCGGGGCACGGCCACGGAGGGTTCTCTGAACTGGTTCACCCGGGAGGTGGCCGCCCGGGCTCAGGCGGTGCGGGAGCTGGCGGAGGAATTGGAGATTCCCTTCCTTCCTCTGCAGGACAGGCTGAACGCCCTCACCGCCTCCGCCCCTGAGAGCTGGTGGCTGGCCGACGGCGTCCACCCCACGGTGTTCTTCCACCAGTTCATCGCCGACCAGTGGATCAAGGCCTTTGAGGCCGCAGAAAACCAATAAAACAGCGCGCCGGAAAGCAGGAGAAACCTGCCTTCCGGCGCGTCGTTTCATTTCATAAAAGCGGGGCGTACCGCTCATCTTCTTCTGGGGCCTCCCAGTCTGTTCATGCCCACATAGACGGCAATGAGAACCGCCACCGTCCCAGCCAGGACGGCGTACATGGCGGGCTCTCCCACCTTCGTTCCAAGGAAATAGAGGTTGCAGTCAACGGCGTCTCCGATGGCCTCCACCACCTCCCCCGGGAAGCCCTGGCGGCCCATCTCCCGGAACACCCCAGCCAGAGCGTGGTTTCTCAGGAGGGAGGTGCCGTAGGTGCCCGGCAGGAAGGAGATCACCCGCTGCAGGCCCGCAGAGAACTGGGAGATGGGCATATAGGCCCCACAGATAAAGCCGTAGCCCGCGCTGATGATGGTGCCCACGGCGGAAATCTGCCCCTGGGTGGACAGGAAAAAGCCGATGATGCTGGAAAGGGCGGTGCCGAACATCACCAGGAGCACCACATCCAGGAAAATCAGGCACACTTCCCCCGGGGACAAAAACCACCCCTTGGCCGCCACATAGGCAAGGCACAGCCCCGTGGCCGCGAGGCAGACCAGGAGAGAGGAGATCAGGGTGGCGAAATAATAGCCCATGGCCAGGGCGGAGGGCTTCACCGGAGAGATGGTCAGGTCGCAGATGGCGCCGCTGACCTTGTCCTGCACCATCAGAAGATTGGAGCAGAAGGACACGGTGACGCAGCTCACCGCCAGCAGGGAGGAGATCAGCTGGCCGCCCACGCAGCCGCCGATGAGCCGGTCCGTGACCATGCCTCCGGCGGATGCCAGGGCGCCGCGGAAGGTCTCCTCAAAGACGTTGCTGAGAAAGGTGCTGTACAGCACCAGGAGAATCAAGGGGGTAATCAGGGAGGTAAAAAACATCCCCTTGTCCTTAAAATACAGCCGGACATTCCGCCTGACCAGCGCTTTCAGTTCCCGCATTTTCCCCCACCTCCCGTAAGTTTTTTCCCGGTCACCGCCAGGAACACATCGTCCATCTTTCCCTTGGTAATCTCATAGTCCCGGAAGACCTCCGGATGCCGGAGAATCAGCTCCGTGGCGGCGGCGGTGTTGGGCACGGACACCCGGAACCCCTCCCGCACAGGGACATAGGTTGCCTTCAGAGCCTGAATCTGCGCCTCTTCCGCTCCGTAGATGGTGACAAAGTCCCCGGTGTATGCGTTCTTCAGAGCCAGGGGCGTCCCCTCCGCCGCGATTTTGCCACCATCCAGAATCACCACATAGTCCGCCTCCGCCGCCTCCTCCATGTAGTGGGTGGTGAGGAAGACGGTCAAATTCTCATTTTTCCGCAGATCCCCGATCACCTGCCACAGGGTGCTTCTGGTCTGAGGGTCCAGTCCGGTGGTGGGCTCGTCCAGAATGAGTATCTTGGGGCGGTGAATCAAAGCCCGGGCAATGTCAATCCGGCGCCGCTGGCCCCCGGACAGCTTGCCCAGGGGGCGTTTCATGAGATCCCGGAAACAAAGCAGCTCCCCCAGCTCCTCCAGCCGGTCCCGGAGGGCCTTTCCCGTAATGCCATACAGCGCCCCCCGGCTCTCCAGATTCTCCCGAACCGTGAGGGCCCTGTCCAGTGCGGAGCTCTGGAACACCACGCCCAGCTCCCGCTTCACCGCACCCACCTGGCTGTCCAGGTTCCTGCCGTCTATGATTACGGTGCCCCCGTCCTTGGGAAGCTGGCCGCACAGGATGTTGATGGTGGTGGATTTTCCCGCCCCGTTGACACCCAAAAAGGCGAACAGCTCCCCCTCCTTCACCCGAAAGCTCAGGTCCTGCACCGCTTTCACCGCCCCGTAGCGTTTGCTCAGGTGGCTGATTTCCATCATATCGCCCATGAATTTCCTCCTCTCAGTCCTCTGTCAAAGGCTCCGGCTGGCCCTCTCCCTCCGGGGCCTCCCGGTGGGGTCTCACCACCGGGCGCTTCAGCTGGCCGGACTTGATCATCATCACCATGCCCGTGAACACCTGGCCCAGCTTTTCGGAGATCTCCTCCTCCGTAAAGCTGCACACGCCCATGGCGCACAGGGCTCCCATGCCGAAGGCGTGCACCCACATCTGCTCAAACAGCACCCGGGCCTCCTCCGTCGTCATGGCATAGTCCTGCCGGATGACCCGGATGCTGGTCTCCGCCATGCTCCCCAGCTCCCGGAGGGCGTCTTCAAATCCCCGGCCCTGGCCGTGCTCCTGCATGAACAGCAGCTTGAACAGCTCCGGCTGGCGAATGCCATAGGAGACCATGAGAATGCCCATTTGCTTGAAAGCGGGCTTGTACGCCGTAAATTCCCCGGTATAGGACTCAAATTCCTCCAGGGCAAGGGCCCGGGCCGCCCATCTCACCTCGTCCATATTCCGGAAGGTGGTGAAAATGGGCCTGGCGGACGAGCCCAGGCGGCTTCCCAGCTCCCGGGCCGTCAGCGCCGCAACGCCCTTCTCCTTGATGATGGCCAGGGCGGCCGCGGCAACCTGTTCCTTTGTAAACTTGGGCTTTGGGGGCATACCGCTTCTCCTTTCTGTGGTCAGCCGTTTTGCAACAGCTGTTCTAAAACTTTGATTTATTATAACCCGGCCCACGGTCTTTGTCAATCCCCCCCCGACAAATACCCCAAAAGCCCCCAATTCTCTTTCAGAAGCTCCCTGCAGATCAATATATTTTTGTGCAATGCCATGCTAATGATTTATAATTTTTTTGCATTGTCCATTCTAGCCATAGAAACAGTAACACTTTTTTGCGATATTTCACATGATTTATTGGTTGACACAATATGCGGAAAAAGGTAAAATATTTATACTTAGGTGGTATTTTCCCCCTGTGAAGGTTGCTTTGCGCCTTTATCCTTTTGTAATGCAATTTGGCACTATTTTATACTGCCAATGTATATGTATCAAATATGCTTGAAAGGAAGAGAAAATTGAAACAAAGAATCAGTACCCTGCTCCTGGTTCTCCTGCTGGTCTGGACCATGTCCGGCGCCGCCCTGGCCGCAGGAACCGGGAGCGAGGCGCAGCCTCAGCCGTCCATCACGGCTGTCTACTGCGCCGGTGAAACCACCGTCACCGTGACCCTGGAGGAGGCCTCCGGGGTAACCAACGGCAAGCTCCAGGTGGCCTATGACGCCGGGCTTGTCACTCTGGAGAGCACCAAGGTTCTCTTTGACTGCGGCGCGGCCAGCGTTAACAAGGAGATCGCCGGAGCCCTTTCCCTGGCCTGGGTGGGCAGCAGCCTGGAGGGCGGGAGCCCCCTGCTGGAGCTGACCTTCCGGAGCATCCCCGGCGCCGCCGGAGACGCGGTGTACACCGCCGAAACCCTGGAGCTCTACACCGGGCCGGACACCTGGGACTCCGCTGCCGCCTCTGTCACCGTCCCCTACAACCCCTTTGAGGACATTGACGGCCACTGGGCGGAGGAGAACATTCTGAAGGCCTATCACGCAGGTCTGTTCCAGGGCGTGACCGAGACCACCTTCGTCCCCGAGGGCACCCTGAACCGGGCCATGTTCGTGACGGTGCTCTACCGGGTGGCAGGCTCCCCCCAGGTGGAGCTCACCCATGACTTCACCGATGTGAAGCCCGGCAGCTACTATGAGGCCGCCGTGTCCTGGGCCGTCGCCCAGGGCGTGACCAAGGGCGTGGGCAACGGTGCCTTCGCCCCCGGGAAAGAAATCACCCGCCAGGAGCTGGCCACCATGCTGTACCGCTTCGCTAAGGTACAGGGCCGGGACGTCAGCGGCGCCGCTGACCTGTCCGGCTTCCAGGATGGCAGCAAGATCGCCGGGTGGGCCACTGCCCCCATGGCCTGGGCCGTAGACGCCGGTATTCTCCGGGGCTACCCCGGCAAGCTGCTGTGCCCCGCCGCCGACAGCACCCGCGCCCAGGCCGCCACGGTTCTGTGCCGGTATCTGGGACTGTAAGAGGAGGAAGCCGCTATGAAAACAATATATCGCATTCTCTCCCTCCTGCTGGCCCTGTGTATGCTTCTGACCCTGGCGCCTGTGAGCGCCCAGGCCGCCGGCCAGGTTACCCTCTCCCCCTCCACCGATCTCAACGTCCCGGAGGTTCCGTCCGGGATTGAGCCGGCCTCCGGCCTGGAAATGTCTCCCCTGGGAGACCGGGGGCAGGTCATTGCCGATCACCAGCCTCAGCCGGTGGAGTCCGGCACCGTCACCGCCACGGAGATTGAGAATCCCGGGGTGGATCTGACCCGGGTGCAGGATGCCGAGGCTGTGGAAGAGAGCTTCTACAGCGAGGACGAGACCGTTCGGGTGATCGTGGTTCTGGAGGGCAGGAGCCTTCTGGAGCAGGGCTTCTCCGAGGCCCAGATTGCCTCCATGGGCTCCTCTGTCGCCGCCCGGGTGGAGGACATGCGCGCCCGTCAGGACGCTCTGGTTGCCGAAATCGCAGCCATCACCGGCGGGGACGTCACTCCCAAGTACCACTATTCCGTGGCCCTCAGCGGCGTGGCCCTGGAGGTTCCCTATGGCAGCCTCAGCCGGATTCGCACCCTGGAGGGCGTCCGGGAGGCCTTTGTGGCTCCCCGGTATGACGTACCCGAGGACATGGGCGGCGCCGTGGCGGAGCCCAGCACCTACGCCACCAAGGACAGCTTCGGCTCCGCGCTCACCTGGGAAAACCTGGGCTACACCGGCCAGGGAATGCGGATTGCCGTGATTGACACGGGCCTGGATCTGGACCACCCCTCCTTCGCCGCGGACCCCGCGCTCACGGAGGATTCCCTCACGCTGGAGGAGGTGGAGGCGGTTCTGACCTCCCTCAACGCCTATGAGCTCTACGGCTCCGGCAGCGCCGTAAGCCTCTCCGCTCAGCGGCTGTACCGCAGCGCCAAGGTTCCCTATGCCTTCAACTATGTGGATGAGAGCCTGGAGGTAACCCACGACAAGGACGCCGAGGGCGATCACGGCACCCATGTGGCCGGCATTGCCGCCGCCAACGCTGTGGAGGACAGCCCCGTGGTGGGCGTGGCTCCCGACGCTCAGATTCTCGTCATGAAAGTCTTCGGCGCCGCCGGTGGCGCATACTTTGACGACATTCTGGCCGCCCTGGAGGACTGCTACCGGCTCAACGCCGATGTGGTGAACATGAGCCTTGGCTCCCCCGCCGGTTTCGTCAGCGAGTCTCAGTACGTTGACGAGATCTACGGCCGGATTCTGGAGAGCGATATGGTGGTGGCCGTTGCCGCGGGCAACAGCTATTCCGCCGCTTACATGAACGGCTACGGAACCGACCGGAACCTGACCCAGGACCCGGACATCGGCGTGGTCTCCTCTCCCGCCTCCTACGCCGGCGCCACCGTGGTCGCCAGTGTGGAGAACAACTCCGTCATGTGCAACTACCTCACCGTGGCCGGTGAGAAGATTCCCTTCTCCGACGTGGGCGCCCTGGCCGTCACGGAGCTCTCCGGGGCTCCTCTCACCTATGTGATGGTTCCCGATTACGGCGCCGCCTCCGGCTACGAGGGTCTGGATGTCAGCGGCAAGGTGGCCGTGGTCTCCCGTGGCGAGCTGCCCTTCACGGACAAGCAGCAGAATGCCTTCGACGCCGGAGCCGTGGCCCTTCTGGTCTACGACAATGTAGAGGGCGACCTGGTGAACATGCAGGACGCCGGTGTTCTCCCCAGCGCCTTTGTCTCCAAGGCCAGCGGTGAAATTCTGGCCGCCAACGCCGAAAACGGCCAGGGCACCCTGGAGATCATGCCCGCCGGCGAGCGCATTGTCACCCCCAGCGCCATCAGCGGCACCATGAGCGACTTCTCCTCCTGGGGCGTCACCCCCGATCTGCAGCTGATGCCCGACGTCACCGCTCCCGGCGGCAACATCTACTCTACCCTCACCAACGGTCATTACGGCACCATGAGCGGCACCTCCATGGCCTCTCCCCACATCGCCGGTATGAGCGCCCTGGTGCTGGAGTACCTCCGGGACCGGTATGACCTCACGGAGGCCCAGGCCCACACCCTGGCCGAGGCCCTCATCATGAGCACCGCCCAGCCTGTGGAGGAGCCCTCCGGCATCCTCTACTCCCCCAGAAAGCAGGGCTCCGGCTCCGCCAATGTTTACAGCGCCGTCACCAGCCCCGCCTACCTCACCGCCGAAAACGGCCAGGAGAGCACCCCCAAGGTCTCCTTCGGGGATGACGACGCCAAGACCGGCCTGTACCGTTTCTCCTTCCAGGTGAACAACCTGACAGATCAGCCCCTGTCCTATGCCCTGGAGGGCACCGTGCTCACGGATCAGGTGGACCTGACCTATGCCCAGTATGGTTACACCTTCATGGGCGAGACCTCCCGGCAGCTGGACGCCACCGTGACCTTCAGCGCCGCCGGCGAGGCCCTTCCCAGACAGTATGACTACAATGAAGACGGTGTCACCGATATGGCCGACGTTCAGGCCCTTCTGGACGCGGTGAACGGTCTTGCCCCCGTGAAGGCAGGCTTCGACCTCACCGGTGACGGCGTCACCGGCACCGCCGACGCTCAGGCCCTCTATGAGCTGGTTGAAGCGGGCTTCACCGCCCTCTCCGTGGTGGAGGTCCCCGCAAACGGCTCTGCCACGGTCTATGTGACCATCTCCCTGACCCAGGAGGACAAGGACTATATGGATGCCTACTATGAAAACGGCATCTATGTGGATGGCTTTGTCCGCCTCTACGCCCAAAACGGCGTGGATCTCAGCCTGCCCTTCCTGGGCTTCTACGGCGACTGGAGCCAGGCCCGGATCTTCGACAGCGGCTGGTACTACGAGGGCTACGAAATGGAGTACAACCGCTATCCCAACGTCCTGTTTACGAACTTCGGCAATTCCGAGTACAACCTGGGCCTGAACCCCTACCTACTGGAGGAATATGACCCCAGCCACAATGTGCTCTCCGTCAATGGGGACGGCTATCAGGACACCATCAGTGAAATCTACCTGGGCATGATGCGCAACGCCAAGGCCCTGGACTTCACCTGGACGGACGACGCCACCGGCGAGGTTCGGTTCAGCACCACCGCCTCTCTGGTTCGGAAGAGCTTCTATTACAGCGGCTACGGCCTGTGCCTGCCCTTCATCTACTCCCAGGAGTGCGAGCTGTACGATTTTACCGATGATCAGGGCCGTCCTCTGGCCGACGGCACGGAGCTGACCCTCACGGTGGAGGGCTACCTGGACGACGGCGACGAGACCGTTGACGAGAGCTTCACCGTGCCCGTTCACATTGACAACGAGGCGCCCGTGCTCTACACCGACGAAATCGCCTATCTCTACAACCCCTACGCCGACAGCCGGCGGCTGGAGTTCTTCGTCTCCGACAATTACGACATCGCTGCCGTAGCCACCCTGACCGAGGCCGGAGACGCCGTTGAGCTGTTTGCCGTGGAGGACGTTCCCGGCGAGAAGACCCTCATCTCCCTGGATGTGTCCGATTACGACTCCACCTTCCTCCTGGCCGTCTGCGATTACGGCTGCAACGAGACCTATTATGAGATCTCCTTTGCGGGCGTCAACAACGTGGACTTTGACTCCTTCTATGGCTACCGCCGGGTCAGCGTCGTGCCCAACGGCATCTACCGCTATGTCACCGACGCATACAACGGCTGGTATTCCTTTGAAACCGCCGGCAACATGCTCATGCACACCTCCATGTACAACAACAGCGAAACCGCCGTGGCGGCTGCGGAGTATGTGGACGGCTACATCCTTGGCGCGGACGTGAACGGCGCCATCTTCGCCATGAAGGCCGGCGACTGGTCCCGGGTGACCCTGGGGACCCTGGAGCTGGAGGGCGTGGTCTATCCCGCCCTGGATATGGCCTTCGATTACACCACCGGAACCCTGTTCCTCCTCACCGATGAGCTGGCAGCCGGGGAGGGCGGCCACCTTGTGAAGGTGGACTATCTCACCGGAGCGGTCACGGATGTGGGCATCGTCACCGGCATCGACAGCGAGACCGCCCAGGGGCTCACCCTGGCCTGTGACAACGCCGGTGTGCTGTACACCGTGGACTACTCCACCGGCGACCTGTACACCCTGAACAAGGCCACCGCGGCCGCCTTCTTCGTGGGCGCCACCGGCTACGTTCCCATGTCCTATCAGTCCATGACCGTGGACCACGCAACGGACAAGCTGTACTGGGCCGCGTACCAGGGCTATTCCGGCAGCAGCGTGTTCTACCAGGTGGACAAGGCCACCGGCGAGCTCACCACCGTGGATGAAGTGGAATTCAACGGCGAGATGACCGCCCTGTTCAAGCCCTGGAAGTCCGGCAAATCCCTGTTCCCCGAGGATACGGTCCTCACCGGCCTGCAGCTCTCCAGGGACGCCCTGTTCCTGAGCCAGGGCACCTCCTCCACCCTGATCTGCAAGCCCGTGCCCTATTACGCCGCCCTGGGCGAAGTGACCTGGGCCTCCAGCGATGAGACCGTCGCCACCGTGTCCGGCGGCACCGTCACCGCCGTGAGCGAGGGCGAGGCTGTGATCACCGCCTCCGTGGGCGAGATCTCCGTCTCCTGCCAGGTGACCGTCAGCAAGTTCACCGGGGAGTTCTATGTGTACGACGCCGGCACGAACGGAGAGTGGCTGGGCTTCAACGCCGCCGTTCCCCGGGACGCTGCCGCCGTTCCCGACGCTGCCAACAGCTTTGACGGCTTCTATGCCGCAGCCTACCGGGATGGCAAGGTCTACGCCTACGACGGCTCCGGCACCTTCTACCGTCTGGATGCCGGCACCCTCCAGGGCACCAAGCTGGGCTCCGCCAACTCCATGGTCATCAGCCTCGCTTTCAACTATTCCGACGGCTTCTTCTACGGCATTGAGTACGCCGCCAGCTTCTGGAGCGCCACCTACTACCTGTGCCGGGTGAATCCCGCCAACGGTCAGCTGCAGCGGCTGCAGGAGCTGACGCCGGATGCGTTCGGCTATCCCAACGGCGGCATGGCCATTGACTACAGCGGCCGGTTCTACCTGGTCTCCCTCAACGGTGAAACCTATGAGACGGAGGTCGTGACCTTCACCCTGGAAGACGACGCCGTCACCGGCATTGACTCCGGCGTTCTCACCGGCTATGACATGTACAACTTCGGAAGCCTCGTCTACTCCGCCGAAAACAAGGGCCTGTTCTGGGCCAAGGACGACGGCATCCTGGTGTACATCGATCCCTCCGACCTGAGCTCTGTCACCGCTCTAGCTCTGGGCCCCATCGGCTCCACCGCCGATTACGGCTACGCCATGAACATGGGCCTGGTGGCGGTTCCCCAGGAGGAGCCCGCGATTCCTCTGGTGAAGCCCACGGGCGTCAGCCTGTCTGAGAGCTATATGCTCCTGGAGGGCGGCTCCATCAACATCGGCCTCACTGTGGAGCCCTGGAATGCCTCCGCCGAGGTGGAGTACGCCGTTGCCGATCCCACCATTGCCTCCGTGGACGCCTCCGGCATCCTCACCGGCCTGAAGACCGGCACAACCACCCTGGGCGTCTATGTGGAGGCCCTGGACACTACCCTGGAGGCCAGAATCACCGTGGCTCCCTCCACCGGCTATCTCTACGGCTATCTCCTGTCCGACTTCGTCTACAGCGGTGATTTCTGGATTCGGGTCTCCGATCAGGACCCCACCCAGGCCGAGGCTGTAACGGACTCCGAATCCGAGATGTCTGTCTTCGCCGGCGCCTATTACAATGGCTCCCTTTACGCCGTTGCCCAGGGCGGATTCGAGTATAACTACAAGTGCTACTTCATGAAGATCGATCCGGAGGATTACTCCTACGAGGTTCTGAAGCATGTTCCCTACAATGTCCGGGATATGGAGTTTGATTACACCACCGGCACCATGTTCTGCATTGTGGAGGGCGGCACCGTGGCCGGCGCTCTGGCACAGTTTGACCTCAGCACAGACGATCTGGCAATTGTGGCTGATACCGGCATCCGGATGGTGGCCATGACCTGCGACAACAAGGGCGACATCTACTCCATCTCCTCCGACGGCGATCTGTACCGCCTGAACAAGGAGACCGCCGAGCCCACCCTCATCGGCAACACCGGTGCAACCGCTTTCTACTATCAGAGTATGCACTACGATTACAACACCGGCAACGTATACTGGACCCAGGCAGCGGAGGACTCCTCCAGCGGTCTGCGGCTGGTGGATCTCAGCAATGGCGCTTCCACGAATCTGGGCCCCATCGGTCAGTCCGGCGTTATGATGTCCTGCCTGTTCACGGTTCCGGAGCATGAGCCCTCTGTTCCCGCCTCCGTCACCCCCACGGGCCTGACCCTACCCGAAAAGAGCATCGTCACCGCAGGCAAGACCCAGACCATCCAGGCCACCGTGCTGCCGCTCAGCGTCTCCCCTGTGGACGGAAGCCTGACCTGGAGCTCCAGCAATGAAGCTGTGGCAACCGTCTCCGGCGGCGTGGTCACCGGCGTGTCCGCCGGTACGGCCACCATCACTGCCACCACCTCCAACGGCATTTCCGCCACCTGCGAGGTGACGGTCACCGAGACGGACCGGAGGTTCTACGCCTACGACGAAACCAACACCCAGTGGATCAGCTTCACCCCTGAGACCGCGTATGAGCCCACCGTCGAGCGGAAGGACGCCGAGGACGAGGCCCCCATCTCCGCCTCCGCCTTCACCGGCAAGACCCTCTACTCCTATGACGCGGACAACCGGCTCTACACTGTGGATACCACCACCTTTGAGCGCACCCTGGTGGGCGAGGGCCTGGTGGGCGCCAGCGTGGATTGCGAGATCTACGACTGGTGGCTCGGCGGAAGCTATACCATCTCCCTCCCCCTGCGCGTGGTGGATCTGTCCTATGACGAGGCCACCGGCAACATGTACGCGGCCCTGTACGGCAGAGACGAAGACACCTGGTCCAGCGTGTCCGTCATCGCCCAGATTGACCTCGCCACCGGCGGGGCGGAGTACCTGGTGGTGACCCAGGATTACCAGCCCGGCAACCTCCTGGTGGTGAACGGACAGGCCCTGTTTGTGGACACTTACACCTCCGGTATGCTCACCAGCTGCGATCTGAACAGCGAGGACAAGTCCTTCAGCCAGATGGCCCTGGTCACCATCTACTGGGGCGAAGTGGACACCGGCCGCAGCATGATTCTGGACAGCTGCACCGGCACCACCTACGCCATCCGCGACACAGGCTCCGGCTCCGTCCTGTACACCCTGGATCTGGGCGACGCCAACGTAACCGCCATCGCCGAAATCAACTCCGGCATCGTGGCAAACAGCCTGTTCCTCAAGTAATTCCCCCACGGG
>JALETK010000155.1 GCA_022781505.1 Clostridiales bacterium
GGGTGCCTTTGGACGGAGCTGCCAGGCAGATTTGCAGCTGCCCGGCGGGGGCGAGCCCCCGCCCTACGGGTGCATGGTCGGGGCTGGGTGCGTTGGGACGGGGCTGCCGGTCAAATTGCAGCTGCCCGGCGGGGTACAGACAGCCGCCCTGCGGGTGCGATATTCTTTCTTACCCCCTCTTCCCTTTTCCCCGGTTATCCGCTACAATAGACCCGATGATTTACCGCAGGAGGGATATTCATGCTTCCACAGGCGTTTTTACAGAGAATGGAGGAGCAGCTGGGGGAGGAGTACCCGGCGTTTCTGGAGAGCTTCAACCGGCCCCGGGCGGTGGGGCTTCGGGCCAATCCCCTGAAGGGGGCGCTGCCGCCCCTGCCCTTTGGGCTGGAGCCGGTGCCCTGGGCCAGGGGGGGATACTGGTATGACCCGGCCACGAGGCCCGGCCTTCACCCCTGGCACCAGGCGGGGCTTTACTATCTCCAGGAGCCCAGCGCCATGGCCCCCGTGACCCTGCTGGACCCCCGGCCCGGGGAGCGGGTGCTGGATCTGTGCGCCGCCCCCGGGGGGAAGTCCACCCAGATTGCCGGGCTGATGGAGAACAGGGGCCTTTTGGTGTCCAATGAGTACAGCCCCAAGCGGGCCAAAATCCTCTCCCAGAATCTGGAGCGGCTGGGGGCCGCCAACGCCCTGGTGCTCAATGAGCCGGTGCAGGCCCTGGCGGACCGGTTCCCCGGCTGGTTCCACCGGGTGCTGGTGGACGCCCCCTGCTCTGGGGAGGGGATGTTCCGGAAGGAGGCCGCCGCCCTGGAGGACTGGAGCCCGGAGCTGGTGGACATGTGCGCCAGGCGGCAGGGGGAGATCCTGGAGGCCGCCGCCCGGCTCACCGCCCCGGGGGGCCGTCTGGTGTACTCCACCTGCACCTTCTCCCCCCGGGAGGACGAGGAGGCGGTGTCAGCCTTCCTGGAGGGGCACCGGGAGTTCACCCCCATAGAGCCGGATGCCCCCTGGTTCGTGAGAAGCGCCCCCGGGTGCTTCCGCCTGTGGCCCCACCGCCTCCGGGGGGAGGGGCACTTCGCCGCCGTCCTGGAGAAGGCCGGCGGGGAGGCGGAGGCCCCGGAGCCGGAGCCTCCGGCACGGTTTCCCCGGGAGGCGGAGGATTTCCTCCGGGAGCTGGGGATTTTGCTGCCCCCGGGGAAGGCCCTGGCCTTTGGGGACACCTGGTACTGGGCCCCGGAGGCCCTGCCCCGGCTCCGGGGGCTGAAGGTGCTCCGCCCCGGCCTGGAGCTGGGGACGTGCCGGAACGGCCGGTTCCTCCCGGCCCACGCCCTGGCCCTGTGGCTGAAGGAGGCGGCGAGCCTCCAGGAGCTCACCCTGGAGGACACCGCCCGGTACTTGGAGGGCCAGACCCTCCCCACCACCTGCCGGGGCTGGACCCTGGTTCGGGCCCAGGGCTACTCCATCGGCTGGGCCAAGGCCTCCGGAGGCGTCCTGAAAAACCACTACCCAAAGGGCCTGCGCATCCGGAGATAGAGAGGAAGAGAACCGCACCGGCCACGAAAGCGCCCCCGGCCCCCGACGGCGCACCCGTAGGGCAGGGTTACGATCTCCCCTGCGGGCAGGTTCCGAAGTGCGTCTGTAGGGGAGGGTCATGACCCTCCCGGACAGCTGCGAATCTGTTTGGCAGTTCCATCCCAACGCCCCCCGCCCCGACAGCACACCCGTAGCATCCGAACCCACCAGGCCCCCAAAACTGTCATTGCGAGGAGCGCAGCGACGTGGCAATCCGTTCTCCCGCAATGCGAATGCATTGCACCGGTCGTGAGGCCGGTCATGCCCCCGGGCCGGTATTGCGCCCCTGGCGGGGCGCGCAAGCCTTACGGCTTGCAGGGGAACGGATTGCCACACCAGCGTGCGCGCTGGTTCGCAATGACAGACTTGGGGGTGCGGTGCCTGTGGAGGGGGTGCCCAGGTTCCGGAAAGTGCGCGGCGGGGGCAAGCCCCCGCCCTACGGCATGGGTTTCGACAGTGCCTCCATCCCAAGGCACCAGGCCCCCAAAACCGTCATTGTTATGAAACAACCGCCGCACCCCCGACATGTCATCCTGAGCCAAAGGCGAAGGATCTCGCGCAGGAGGGTTTCGATACGGAACCCCGGTGCATGAGATCCTTCGGCTGCGCCTCAGGATGACAGTTGGGGGCCTTTCGTTTATGGTGGTGCGAAAACACATGACGATTGCGGGGAGCGCAGCGGCGTGGCATCGGGTTTTCCGCAATGCGGCAGCATTGCACCGG
>JALETK010000157.1 GCA_022781505.1 Clostridiales bacterium
GATGATCTTCTCGGTCTTGGTGACCTCCCGGGTCTGCTTCATGACGATCTCCCGGTCCTTGCCCCGAACCAGCAGCTTCATGAAGGGCGGCTGAATCATGGGAATCAGGGCCATGTAGGAGTAGGCCGCAATGGCGATGGGTCCCAACAGGTGGGGGGCCAGCTTGGAGGTGAGGAAGATGGCGGTGGGGCCGTCGGCGCCGCCGATGATGCCGATGGAGGCGGCCTCAGGGCCGGTGAAGCCGAAGATAATGGCCAGGAAGAAAGCCACAAACACGCCCATCTGAGCGGCAGCGCCCATGAGCATACTCTTGGGGTTGCTGAGCAGGGGGCCAAAGTCCGTCATGGCACCCACACCCATGAAGATCAGGCAGGGATAGAGGCTGGTTTTCACGCCGATGTAGAAGAAGTCCAGCAGTCCGCCCTCCCGGAGGATGTGGCCGTAGCTGTGGTAGAACTCGCTGGTCTCATCCATAAAAGCGGTCCACAGATCCTGGTGATACAGCCCGCCCATAGGGAGGTTGGACAGCAGGCAGCCGAAGGCGATGCCCACCAGGAGCAGAGGCTCGAACTTCTTCACAATGCCCAGGTACAGAAGCACACAGGCAATGGCAATCATGACAAGACTCTTCCAGCCGTCGCCCACAAAGAAGGAGTTAAAACCGGAATCGTTCCAGAGACGAAGCAGCGTCTCTCCAATATTAAATGCCAGCATGGGTCGTCCCCCTTACGCCAGAATGACCAGGGGTGCGCCGGACTCCACAGAGGCGCCCTTGGCAGCCACGATCTGAGCTACGGTGCCGGCCTTGGGGGCCACGATCTCGTTCTCCATCTTCATTGCCTCCAGGACGATGAGCACCTGACCGGCCTTCACGGCCTGGCCCTGCTGCACCAGAACCTTCAGCACCACGCCGGGCATGGGGGCCTTCACAGCATCACCGGCGGCGGTGACCGCAGCGGCGGCGGGAGCAGCCGCGGGAGCGGCAGCGGGGGTGGCTGCAGCGGGAGCGGCGGCAGCGGCGGGGGCGGGAGCGATGGCCTCGTACTCATCCAGGAGCATGGCCTTGCCGGCCTCCACCTCCACCTCGTAGGTGCGGCCATTGAGGGTAACTTTGTATTTCATCTTACTTAACCTCCTTGATGGAAATGAAGCGCAGCTCGTTGATGGGCTTGCCCATCTTGTCGGCCACGATGGCCATGAGCATGGCGGCAGTCTTGGGATCGGTGTCATAGAGCTTCAGCTTGCCGGCGGAGCCGGGGGCCTCGGGGGCATTGGCGGCCGGAGCGGCGGCAGGGGCGGCGGAGGTCTCGGGAACCTTCTTTTTCTGGCTGGCCTTCATAATGGCGCCCATGATGTACATCACGGCCATCAGAAGGACGATCCCCAGGAAAACCACGGCATAACCGGTGACGGCGGCAAGACCGGCCTCCCCGATGGAGGAAATAACTTCGGTCAGCATCATACCACGTCTCCTCCCTTAGGCTTCCACGATGGTGTAGGTGGCTTCGTTTTCCTCTCTGGCCTTCCGCTCCTCGAAGAACTTCTCGGCCAGCTGGGGGAAGGCGATGTAGCTCAGCACGTCCTCGTCGCACCGGGCGATGCCCTTCAGCTCCTTCTTGGTCTTCTCAAAGATGGGCTCCAGGGTGTCGGCATAGCGGCCGGTGAGGGGCTTCTCGTCGCCCAGAATCTTCTTCTGAATCTCGGGGTCAATGGGGGCGGGGGTGCGGCCGTATTCGCCGCGGCAGTAGGCCTTGATCTCCTTGGAGACGTTCTTGTACCGCTCGCCGGCCAGAACGTTCTGCACGGCCTGGACGCCAACCATCTGGCTGGTGGGGGTGACCAGGGGAGGATAGCCCATGTCCTTGCGGACCTTGGGGGTCTCCACCAGGGCCTCGTCGAACCGGTCCAGAGCGTTCATCATCTTCAGCTGGCTCAGGAGGTTGGAGAGCATACCGCCGGGGACCTGGTAGGTGAGGCACTGGGTGTCGGTGGCCATGGACTTGGGCATGAGGGTGCCGTCCTTCACATAGCCGTCCCGGATGGGCTTGAAGTAGTCGGCGATCTGCTTGAGAATCTTGTCGTCCAGGTCGCACTTGTAGCCCAGCTGCCGCAGGGCGTAGACCAGGGTCTCGGTGGCGGGCTGGGAGGTGCCGCCGGAGAAGGGGGAGATGGCGGTGTCGATGATGTCCACACCGGCTTCCACGGCCTTGAGGTAGGTCATGAAGGCCAGGCCGGTGGTGGAGTGGGTGTGCAGGTCGATGGGCAGATCCACGGCGTCCTTGATGGCAGACACCAGGTCGTAGGCCTCCTTGGGGCCCATGATACCGGCCATGTCCTTGATGCAGATGGTGGACACGCCCATCTCCTTCAGCTCCTTGACCATCTTCACATAGTTGGCGTGGGTGTGGACGGGAGAGGTGGTGTAGGAAATGGTGCCGGAGGCGATGGCCCCGGCCTTCACGGTCTCCTCGATGGCGACCTTCAGGTTGTTCACGTCGTTGAGGGCGTCAAAAATGCGGATGATGTCAATGCCGTTCTCCACGGACTTCCGGACGAACATCCGGACGAAATCGTCGGGATAGTGGGAGTAGCCCAGGACGTTCTGGCCCCGGAGGAGCATCTGGAGCTTGGTGTTGGGCATCTTGGCCCGGATTTTCCGCAGCCGCTCCCAGGGGTCCTCGTGCAGGTACCGCAGGCAGACGTCAAAGGTGGCGCCGCCCCAGCACTCGCAGGCGTAGTAGCCGGCCTTGTCCATGGTGGGCAGGATGTCCTCAAACTTGGAGTAGGGCAGCCGGGTGGCGATGAGGGACTGGTTGGCATCCCGAAGGACCGTCTCCACAAACTGGACCTTCTGGACCTTCTGTTTATTCTGTGCCATATGGCAAAACCTCCATTGATATTGAGTGAGGGAAAAACCACACGCAGCTCTGAAACCGAAATAACCACTGTAGGGCGGGGTCATACCCCCGCAGGCGGCGAGGCCGGTGCAATGCGGCCCATTCCGGGAAAACGGATTGGCACGCCGCTTCGCTCCCCGCAATCATCATGGGTTTTCACACCACGATGATTGAACGGCCCGATTGTCCTCCTGAGGCGATCTCATAAGCCGGGCAGGATCATGACCTCGCCCTACAGCTGCGGTGTGCCGGATTGCTGCCGTGTGGCAGGCAGCCGGGGGGAGTGTCCCCCCGGCTCCGGGTACCGGTTCAATTACTTCGCCTTGGGGCCAGCCTCGGCGATGTTCTTGGGCATGTTGGGATACTTCTTGGCGAAGTTCTCGGAGAACATGGTGGCCAGCTTGTTGGCGGCGGCCTCATAGTCCTCCTTGGTCTTGCCGTTGGCAATCCACATGGTCTCGGGATTCAGGATCTCGGAGGGGCAGCCGGTGACAGCCTTAGGCATCTCCACGTTGAAGATCTCGGAGTGCTCGTACTCGGCGCCCGCCAGCTCGCCGTTGAGGGCGGCGGTGACCATGGCCCGGGTGTAGCGCAGCTTCATCCGGCCGGCCTTGCCCAGCTCCTGGGCGCTGCCGCCGGCCCAGCCGGTGTTCACCAGGTACACGGCGGTGCCGTACTTCTCGATCTTCTCACCCAGCATGTTGGCATAGACGGAGGGGTCCATGGGCATGAAGGGCTCGCCGAAGAGGGTGGAGAAGGTGGGCTTGGGCTCGGTGATGCCCCGCTCGGTACCGGCCAGCTTGGAGGTGAAGCCGGTGACGAAGTGGTACATGGCGGCATCGGGGCTCAGCTTGGAGATGGGAGGCAGAACGCCGAAAGCGTCGGCGGTCAGGAAGATGACAACCTTGGGAATGCCGCCCACGCCGGGGATGGCGGCGTTGGAGATGTAGTTCACGGGGTAGCCCACGCGGGTGTTCTCGGTGAGGGAGGCGTCGTCGAAGTCGAACTCCCGGGTCTCGTCGTCCATGACCACGTTCTCCACCAGGGAGCCGAAGCGGATGGCGTTGTAGATGTCGGGCTCGTTCTCGGCGGAGAGGTTGATGCACTTGGCGTAGCAGCCGCCCTCGATGTTGAACACGCCGTCGGCGGACCAGCCGTGCTCGTCGTCGCCGATGAGCTTCCGGTTGGGGTCGGCGGACAGGGTGGTCTTGCCGGTGCCGGACAGGCCGAAGAACACGGCAGTCTCATGGGTCTCGGGATCCATATTGGCGGAGCAGTGCATGGGGAGGATGCCCTCCTTGGTGAGGACATAGTTCATGGTGGAGAAGACGGACTTCTTGATCTCACCGGAGTACTGGCTGCCGCAGATGAGAATCAGGTGGGCCTCATAGTCAATGATGATGGCAGCCTCGGAGTGGACGCCGTCGGCCACGGGGTCGCACTTGAAGCCGGGGGCGGCGATAACGGTGTAGTCAGCCTCGCCGTAGGCGGCCAGCTCCTCGGCGGTGGGCCGGATCAGCAGGTCGTGGATGAACAGGTTCTGAGAAGCCAGCTCGTTGACGATGCGGAACTTCTTGGTGTACTTGGGGTCGGCGCCGGCAAAGCCGTCGAAGATGAAGATCTCGTGGCCCTGGAGATAAGCGGTGACCTTGCCCACCAGAGCGTCAAAGCGCTCCTTGGAGATGGGGCGGTTGACCTTGCCCCAGGCGATGTCGTCATGGACGGCGGGGGTGTCCACGATGAACTTGTCGTCAGGGGAACGGCCGGTGTACTTGCCGGTGGTGACCACCAGGGCGCCGGTGTTGCTGAGCTTGCCCTCGCCGCGGCGAAGAGCAGCCTCAACCAGCTGGGCGGGGCCCAGGTTCCGATAGACAGCACTGGGATTCAGAATACCCAGCTTTTCAAGACCAAAAGTTTCCATAGGTAGATCCTCCTGTGATAAAAAATGGTAGCGGGCAGGCCAAAGGGCCTGCGGGTTCCGTACACGATCATAAAGGGAGAAAGCCAGCGGAACGCCAACTTCCACCAAATACAATTCTAGCATACTCCGCAAGAATTGTCCATCCCATTTTTGCGGATTCGGTAAAAAACCGGTAGGAATTTATCGGTTTGCCCCGAACCATAACGGCCCTGCCGCCATCAAATCATGGCCACAGGAGGGGCCCCAGGGGAGGCCGGTACGGAGCGCTCTCCGGAAGCTGCGCACCCGATCCCAACGCACCGCACCTCCAAGTCTGTCATTGCGAACCAGCGCGCACGCTGGTGTGGCAATCCGTTTCCCCGCAAGCCGCTTATCTTGCGCGCCCCGCCAGGGGCGCAATACCGGGCGCATGACCGGCCTCACGGCCGGTGCAATGCTGCGCATTGCTTAGGAAGGGATTGCCACATTGCTGCGCTCCCCGCAATCATCATGTGTTTTCACACCACCGTAAACGAAAGGCGCCGATTGTCATCGGCGAGGCGCAGCCGAAGGATCTCATGCACCAGGGCTTCCGTGTCGGAACCCTTCTGCGCGAGATCCTTCGCTGCCCGCTCAGGATGACATGTCTGGGGTGCGGCGGTTGCTTCATAACAATGACAGGTTCGGGGGCGGGTGCGAGGGGACGAGGGTACCTGTCAGATTTGCAGGTGCACCGCCGGGGGCTGTACGGTACTTTTCGGATGACCGTGCAGGCCGCAAAAGCCCCGCCGGAATTGTCCGGCGGGGCTGGAGAGATCAATAGGCGGAGGAGATGTCCACCTTGTTGAGGACGATGTCCTCGTAGGTCACCACATAGGGGTGGGCGTCGATGATGGACTGGAGGAGCTCGTCGCTGCGCT
>JALETK010000158.1 GCA_022781505.1 Clostridiales bacterium
TTCATGGGCCACGGCAAGCAGTTCATCTCCTCCAAGAAGTTCCTGAAGGCCGAGGGCGGCCTGGGCCGCATCGTCTGGATGCCCAAGGAGCTGAAGGATCAGGTGCGCGCCCGTCTGGACGAGTCCGCTCTGGAGCTCTACGGCGTGGAGAACTTCACCGACATGATTGCCGATGAGACCATCTGCACCGAGGACCCCGAGCAGCTCCTCAACTACCTGTCTGAGGTGGGCCACCCCGTCCTCAGCATGGAGCCCTTCGATATGTAAGCTTTTTTAGAAAATCGGCCAGGCGTGAGCCTGGCCGATTTTTCCCTGTGGGCAGGTGCGGTTTATCGGGGCACCCGGATTCCGGTGAGTGCCCGGGAGGGTCATGCCCCTCCCCTACGGGCAGGCGCACCACCGGGCCGGATGTGTGGCCCCTGTGGGTGAGCCCGGTTTATCGGGAGGCGCGCTATGGGGCGCAGGGAAGTCTGTGATTTTTAATTTGAATGTTTGGGAGGTTTTATTATGCTCACTATATCCATTGCCGGTCTGGGCAGCCGGGGTAAGGACACCTACGGGCAGGCGCTCACCCAAATGAGGGACCGGGCCAGGGTTGTGGCCGTTGCCGATCCCAATCCCGCCAAGGTGCGGGAGGTGGCCGGGATGTTTGACCTGAAGCCGGAGCAGTGCTTCGGCAGCGTGGAGGAAATGCTGGAAAAGCCCCGGCTGGCGGATGTGATGCTCATCTGCACCCAGGACCGGCAGCATGTGCCCGACGCCATTCCGGCCCTTGAAAAGGGCTATGACGTGCTCCTGGAAAAGCCCATCTCCCCGGAGCTGGAGCAGTGCAAAAAGCTCCTGAAGGTGTCCCGGGAGACGGGGCGGAAGGTGGCGGTGTGCCACGTCCTCCGGTACGCCCCCTTCTACCGGAAGATCAAGGAGGTGCTGGACTCCGGGGTTCTGGGGGAACTCACCTCGATTATGGGTATCGAAAATGTGTGCTACTGGCACCAGGCCCACAGCTTCGTCCGGGGCAACTGGCGCAGAAGTGACGAGACCTCCCCCATGTTCCTGGCCAAGTGCTGCCATGACATGGATCTCATGGTCTGGCTCACGGGAAGAAAATGCGCCCGCCTGTCCTCCTTCGGCTCCCTGTCCCACTTCAAGCCGGAGAACGCCCCGGAGGGGGCCGCCCAGCGGTGCCTGGAGGGCTGCAGGGCCAAGGAGCGCTGTCCCTACGACGCGGAGAAGATTTACATCACCAACGAGGCCACCGGTGTGGCCCACGGGCACACAGGCTGGCCCTGTGACATTCTGGCCCTGCACCCCACGGAGGAGACCATTCGCCGGGCCATTGAGACCGGCCCCTATGGCCGCTGTGTCTACTTCTGCGACAACAATGTGGTGGATCATCAGGTGGTGAATCTGGAGATGGAGGGTGGCCTCACCGTCAGCTACACCATGTCCGCCTTCACCGCCGGGGGCGGCCGGTTCACCTACTTCATGGGAACCCACGGAGACATGATTGCCGACATGGCCAAAAACACCATCACCGTGACCCCCTTCGGAGGAGCGCCCCAGGTGTATGACTTCAATCTGGCTTCCAGGGAGATGAGTGGCCACGCCGGGGGAGACAGCATCCTTCTGTCGGAGTTCCTGGACTACGTCGAGGGTAAGGAGGCCCCGGGCATCACCTCCCTGGAGGCCTCCATGGAGAGCCACTTCATCGCCATTGCCGCCGAGGAATCCCGGATTCGGGGCGGCGCACCCATGGACATGGCGGAGTTCCGGCGCTGAAAGGCCGTCTGCTATATCAGACCGTTTGCCGTTCTGCCAAAAACGCAGATTCCGGTTCCGGGTTTGTCCGGACATTTTTTGGAGGATACGCCAAAAAAGCCTTGACAGAAGGGGACAGAAGTGGTAAAATTCAAAAAACCGTTGAAGAAGTGTGAGTAAGCGTTTTCAACTTCCGCCCAGAGAGCTGCTGTTGGTGGGAATGCAGTGGGAAGCGAACGCCGAATGGGCTTCTGAGGGCGAGCTGAATGGAAAGTAGGCGAGCCGGAGACAGGCGCTCCGTTATCAAGGGCCGGTATGTGTTGGCATACGATTGAGTGGGCGCGTTATGCGTCAAGCCGGGTGGCACCGCAGGACTTTTTGCTCCTGTCCCAGCAGTTGATTTGTAAAACTGCGGGACAGGAGCTTTTTGCTGCCCCGCAAGAAGAAAGGATGACGCGTCATGACAAACAGAGAAATCCCTTACAAAATCTATCTCAGCGAGCAGGAGCTTCCCAAAAAGTGGTACAATGTCCGGGCGGACATGAAGAACAAGCCCGCCCCCCTGCGGAATCCCGGCACGCTTCAGCCCATGACCCTGGAGGAGCTGTCCGGCGTATTCTGCCGGGAGCTGGCCCTGCAGGAGCTGAATGACACCGACCCCTACATTGACATTCCGGAGGAAATTCAGAGCTTCTACAAAATGTACCGCCCGTCTCCCCTGGTGCGGGCCTATTGCCTGGAGGAGAAGCTGGGGACGCCCGCCCACATTTTCTATAAGTTTGAGGGCAACAACACCAGCGGCAGCCACAAGCTGAATTCCGCCATTGCACAGGCCTATTATGCCAAACGGCAGGGCCTCAAGGGTGTGACCACGGAGACCGGAGCAGGGCAGTGGGGCACGGCCCTGTCCATGGCCTGCTCCTATTTTGGCCTGGACTGCAAGGTCTTTATGGTCAAGGTCTCCTATGAGCAGAAGCCCTTCCGCCGGGAGGTCATGCGTACCTTCGGCGCCTCCGTGACCCCCTCTCCCTCTCCGACCACCCGTGTGGGCAGGGAGATTCTGGAAAAATTCCCCGGCACCACCGGCTCTCTGGGCTGCGCCATTTCCGAGGCCGTGGAGGCGGCGGTGACCACGGAGGGCTATCGCTATGTGCTGGGCAGCGTCCTGTCTCAGGTGCTGCTGCATCAGTCCGTGATTGGCCTGGAGACCAAGACCGCCCTGGACAAGTACGGCGTGAAGCCGGATGTGATCATCGGCTGCGCCGGCGGCGGCTCCAATCTGGGTGGCCTGATCGCGCCGTTTGTGGGAGAAATGCTGCGGGGAGAGGCGGATTACCAGATCATCGCGGTGGAGCCGGCCTCCTGCCCCAGCATGACCCGGGGCAAGTATGTCTATGATTTCTGCGACACCGGCATGGTGTGCCCCATGGCCAAGATGTACACCCTGGGCAGCAGCTTCATTCCCACCCCCAACCACGCGGGCGGCCTGCGGTATCACGGCATGAGCTCCATCGTCTCTCAGCTGTATCACGACGGGTACCTGACGGCCCGGGCGGTGGAGCAGACGGAGGTGTTCAAAGCGGCGGAGGAGTTCTGCCGGGTGGAGGGCATTCTCCCGGCGCCGGAATCCAGCCACGCCATCCGGGTGGCCATAGACGAGGCCCTGAAGTGCAAGGAGACCGGTGAGGCAAAGAACATTGTGTTCGGCCTGACCGGCACCGGATTTTTTGATATGACCGCCTATGAGAAATTCAACGACGGCCTGATGTCGGACTACATCCCCACGGACGCCGAGATTGAAAAGAGCCTGTCCCGGCTCCCGAAGGTGGATCTGTAAACCCGGATTTTTCGCAGAAAACGAGGCTGCCCCGATTGCGGCGTTTTCACCGCCGTCGGGACAGCCTCGCTGGCTTATGGCTGCTTGGGCTTTTTGCGCCGTCTGCCGTCGGCAAAGGCCACCACCCGGCCGGGAACCCAGGGGTCGGAGCGCAGGGCGCGGCGGGGGGACTTCACCGGCGCAGGGGCGGGAGTGGGGGCGGGGAGAGGCTCCAGCTTCAGCTTTTCTCTGGGGGCCTCCCGTTCCTCCGGCAGGGGCTTTGACAGGGTGATCTCCAGAGGCTCCGGCCTGACCGGGTGCCTGCCCGGCTTCGCCGCCGGGACGGGCGCCGGACGCGGCTCCGGCTTCGCCGCAGGCTGCTTCTGGGGCTTTGCCGCCGGTGCGGGACGCGGCTCCGGTTTCGCGGCAGGCTGCTTCTGGGGCTTCGCCGCCGGTGCGGGATGCGGCTCCGGCTTTGACCCAGACTGCTTTTGGGGCTTGGACGCCGGTGCGGGAGCCGGCTTTCCGGCTTTTTCCTCCGTGCGCTCCCGGACGGCGGGGCGCTGGCCCCGGGGCTGCTTGGGGGTGAGGGTGAAAATCTCCATGGGCCAGGGGTGCTCCTCCACCAGGGGCAGCTTCTTCCCGATGAGCTTTTCAATGTCCCTGAGATAGGGCTCCTCGTCAATGTTGCAGAAGCTGATGGCGATGCCGCTGCGGCCCGCCCGGCCGGTGCGTCCAATGCGGTGGACGTAGGTCTCCGGCACGTTGGGCAGCTCGTAGTTCACCACGCAGGCCAGCTCGTTTACGTCAATGCCCCGGGCGGCGATGTCCGTGGCCACCAGAACCCGGATGGTACCCGCCTTGAAGCTCTCCAGGGCCGCCACCCGGGCGTTCTGGCTCTTGTTCCCATGGATGGCCATGGCGGGAATTCCGGCCTTGGTGAGCCACTCCGCCACCCGGTTGGCCCCGTGCTTGGTGTTGGTGAACACCAGGACGCTCTGGTAGTCCCCCTTCCGCAAAAGGTGCAGGAGGAGCTCCCGCTTGTTGCCCTTGTCCACCCGGTACACCTGCTGGCAGATGGCCTCCACCGTGGAGGACTGGGGGGTCACCTCCACCCGGACGGGGTTGCGGAGGATGGTTTTGGACAGCTCCGCAATCTCCTGGGGCATGGTGGCGGAGAAGAGGAGGGTCTGCCGCTTCTGGGGAAGCCGGGCGATGACCTTCCGGACGTCGTGAATGAAGCCCAGGTCCAGCATCCGGTCCGCCTCGTCCAGCACGAAGACCTCCAGGCGGCTCAGGTCAATGTGGCCCTGATTGCACAGGTCGTTCAGCCGCCCGGGGGTGGCAATGAGCACGTCCACCCCCCGCTCCAGAGCCTCCACCTGGGGGCCCTGGCCAACGCCGCCGAAAATCACCGCGTTCCGGATGTTCAGATAGGTTCCGTATTGATCAAAGTTTTCCTTGATTTGCAGGGCCAGCTCCCGGGTGGGGGTCAGCACCAGAGCCCGGATGGGCTTGTGGGCCTTGGTGACCCGGGGCTGTAGCCCCTCCAGAATGGGAATGGCGAAGGCGGCGGTTTTGCCGGTGCCTGTCTGGGCACAGCCGATGAGGTCCCGCCCGGCCATGACGGGGCCGATGGCGGCGGCCTGGATGGGAGTGGGGGCCGCGTAGCCCATCTCCCGGACAGCCCGCAGAACGGCGGGCGAGAGGTTCAGTTCCTGAAATGTCATAGCAATCCTTCTACAGTGTGGTAGTGTGTCAACCCGGGCCTGGGGACCCCGGAGACGGCAATATCTCAGTATACACGAAAATAAATGGGAAATCAAGGATTTCCCTCTGGAAAAACCCGCCCGGCTCTGGTATACTGAAGGAAACCGGTGATTTTTCCACCGAAAAAATGGGAGGACATATGGACACCATAACCTATGGGCAGTATCTTTCCCTTTTGCGGCGGGAGCTGATTCCCGCCATGGGCTGCACAGAGCCCATCGCCCTTGCCTACTGCGCCGCGGCGGCCCGGGAGGCCGCCGGTGATCTGGAGGACAGCGGCCTCCGGTCGGTGACGGTGTGGGTCAGCGGAAACATCATCAAAAATGTGAAAAGCGTGATCGTCCCCAACACCGGCGGCCTCCGGGGCATTGAGACCGCCGTGGCCGCCGGGCTGGCCTCGGGCCGGCAGGAGCGGCGGCTGGAGGTGCTGTCCTCCCTGGACGATGCCCAGCGGGCCAGGCTCAGGGAGCTGCGGCAGCTGGTGCAGGTGCACCCGGCCCAGACCGACGCGGTTTTGTATGTGGAAATCCTCCTGACCTACGGCGGCGGCACCGCCCGGGCCATTCTGGAGGGGAGCCACACGGGCCTGACCCTCCTGGAGCGGAACGGCCAGGTGCTCTTCCGGGAGGACCCCCAGACCCAGGCGGCCCAGGCTCAGACGGCTCTCACGGTGCACGACATCTTTGACTTTGTCCAGTCGGTCACCCCGGAGGAGCTGGAGCCCCTGGTGGGGCGGCAGATTGACTGCAATCTGGCCATTGCCAGAGCCGGTCTGGAGGAGCCCTGGGGGGCCAACGTGGGAAAGGTTCTTCTGCAGATGCACGGGTCAGACTGGCGCACCCGGGCCCGGGCCTGTGCGGCTGCCGGTTCCGATGCCCGGATGAGCGGCTGCGAGCTGCCGGTGATCATCGTCTCCGGCAGCGGAAACCAGGGCATCACCGCCTCGGTGCCCGTGGCCATTTTCGCGGAGCACATGGGAGCCACCCGGGAGCAGCTGCTCCGGGCGGTGGCCCTGTCCGACCTGGTGACCATCCAGCAGAAGACGGGCATCGGGTGCCTCTCCGCCTTCTGCGGGGCGGTGTGCGCCGGCTGCGGCGCGGGAGCGGGCATCGCCTACCTGGAGACCGGGGACTACAAGGCCGTGACCCACACCATTGTGAACGCCCTGGCCATCGTCTCCGGCATGGTCTGCGACGGGGCCAAGCCCTCCTGCGCCGCCAAAATCGCCTCGGCGGTGGACGCGGGAATTCTGGGCTACGAGCTGTACCGCCGGGGCCAGGAGTTCCGGGACGGGGATGGCATTGTGAAAAAGGGGGTGGACAACACCATTGGCAACGTGGGCCGCATGGCCCGGACCGGTATGCGGGAAACAGATCGGGTAATCCTGGAAATCATGTGCGGTTGCTGAAAAGTATCCGCCGCACCTCGACAGAATTTCGACAAAAAGTTGAAAAAATGACAGGAAAATATCGAGAATGTCGAAGAAGTCAGAACGATTTTTTTCAGTGGCGCCTTGCAAAACCTGCGGCTTTGTGATAATTTAGAACTGTCGCAGCGCCGGTCATTGCGGATTGACCGGAGGACTGTCTATTCTGTTAGGAGGAGAGGAAATCAATGGAGAATCGGATTAAGGTTTTGATTGCCGATGGCAGCGAACCCTTTTGTAATCAGTTGAAAAATGCTCTGGTGCCAATGGGTGCGTACGATGTGATCGGAGTGGCTTCCGATGGGGAGGAGGCTGTGCGCCTTTTGCAGGAGGCCCGGCCCGACGTGCTGGTGACGGATCTGATGCTGGCGAAGCGGGACGGAATCAGCGTCCTGAAATTTGCCAACAGCCTGGAAAAGCCGCCGGTGGCGGTGGTGATCTCCGGCCTCATGACGGACTATGTGGCCGCCGCCGTGTCCAATCTGGGGGTGCAGTACGTCATGCTGAAGCCCTGTGACATGACCGCCCTGGTGGAGCGTCTGGAGGAGATCCGGGGCAGCCAGTCGGTGAAGCGGCTGAAGACCACCCGCCGCCCGGCCCAGCAGGAGCCCAACATCGAGACCATGGTGACGAACATCATCCATGAGATCGGGGTTCCCGCCCACATCAAGGGCTACCAGTACCTGCGGGAGGCCATCATGATCGCCGTGAACGACATGGATGTGATCAATGCCATCACCAAGGTGCTCTACCCCCAGGTGGCAAAGACCTTCGGAACCACCCCCTCCCGGGTGGAGCGGGCCATTCGCCACGCCATTGAGGTGGCCTGGGACCGGGGGGATCTGGACACCCTGCAGCGGTTCTTCGGATACACGGTGAGCAACACCAAGGGAAAGCCCACCAATTCCGAGTTCATCGCCCTCATCGCGGACAAGCTCCAGCTTCAGCTGAAAACCATGGATGTGGCACAGTGACTGTGCTTCGCCGCCTCCTGCCGGAGTTCCCCGGCGGAAGGCGGCTTTCTTTTTTGCCCGGGTTGACACCGGGGGGAAAATACCGTATGATCGAAGAAAATGGGGCACGGCCCCGGAAGGTGAGGCGCGCCTATGGAGCGTTCGTTTATCAAGCTGTTTTTGCAGGAGACCCGGTTCCCGCCGGAGGCCTGCCGGGCGGTGCTGGAGGCCTGGGACCGGGTGGAGGCCGCAGGGCGGCTCCCGGCCCTGAGAGGGGCGGTGGAGGCGTATCTCCGGAGCTTCAGCACGGAGGAGACCCAGAGCGCCCTGGAGGCCCTCTCAGAGGGCTGCGGCGTCCCGGTGTACACCCTGTGGCTGCTGCTCCTCATGGCCGCCGCCCAGCCGGCCCGGGGGGATTTCCGCCGCCGGGGGCTGGGGGATGGGCTGTTCTGGGAGACCTTCTCCGACCTGCGGTACAAGGCCCTGGAGTGTTGGCGGGTCTACCGGGTGTGGGGGGTGTTCGTGGCCTTCTGGTATCCCATTTTCTACACCGGGGAAATTCTGAAGCTGGGCCGCCTGGAGTACCAGGAGGGGGTCTTCCGGGGGGAAGGGCCGGTGACCGTGGGGGATGTGACCGTCCGGCCCGGAGACCCGGTGAAGCAGCTGCACATCCCCTCCTGCGGGGAGCCCTTTACCCGGGAGGCCAGGCTGGACTCCTACCGCCGGGCCTTTGCCCGGTTCGGGCAGAAGCCCCTGGTGTGCGTCTGCCAGTCCTGGCTGCTGTATCCGCCCTATGAGGCGGTCTGGCCGGAGGACTCCAACATCCGGGACTTTGCCCGGGAATTCCGGATTCTGGAGGAGACCCCCACGGCCTTTGAGGACGCCTGGCGGGTCTTCGGCGCCGCTCCCCTGACCGGGGAGCTTCCCTCGGACACCGCTCTCCAGCGGAGCTTCCGGCAGTATCTCAGCCGGGGCGGCTCCACCGGCTGCGGCAGCGGCCTTCTCATCTTTGACGGGCGGCAGGTGCTGACCCGGAGGGCAGAGCCGTAGGAGAGGGTTCTGCCTCCCGGGGCTTCAGGCAGATGCCGCCCCGGCCCAGCCAGGGGCAGCCGGAGGCCGGGCAGCGCCGGCAGTAGGAGCAGCGCATGGCCTAGCTCCTGCGGTGGCTCTCGCCCCGGCTGCCGGGTACCGTGCCGTGGATCACCGGCACCTCCGGGTCCCGGACCTCCCAGGCCACCTCGGGCTTTTTGTCCTCGTCCTTCATGGCTCCGCCTCCTTTTTTCTTTTGGGATAGGTTGTGAAAAAATCCCGCCTCTATGCAGGTATGCGCCGGGAAATTCCCGGGCATACTGGGAATAAATTGCGTATGGAGGCGAAGCTGTTTTATGAAAGTCAAGGATGTTATGACCCCCCGGGTGATTCGCGTCGGCCCGGAGGAACCGGCCGCCGTGGCGGCCAGGATGCTGGCCCGGTACAACGTGGGCGCCCTTCCCGTGTGCGACGAAAACGGGAAGATTTGCGGCATGGTGACCGACCGGGACATTGTGCTGCGCTGTGTGGCCGGGGACAGAGACCCGGAGAAGGTTCGGGTCCGGCACATTATGACAGGCCGGGTGGTGACGGTGAACGAGGAGATGAGCCTCACCGACGCCGCGGAGAAAATGGCCCGGGAGCAGGTTCGCCGCCTGCCCGTGGAGCGCCAGGGCCGCCTGTGCGGGATGCTGTCCCTGGGGGACCTGGCCACAACCCCCCAGTGCGCCATGGAGGCCGCCGAGGTCTTCAGCCAAATCTGCACCGGCATCAGCAGCCGCTGACCGCCGCCGGAGGAGAGCCGCTCCGCAAAAAACCGGTGGGAATCCTTGGGAATGGTCAAGACCCCTGGTCAAGACCATTCCCTGCGGTGGAAATGGCAGGTGCGGATGATTTCGTACCCGATGGAGAGGGCGGATAAAGAGGCCAGAAGAATTTGGAAAATGGGCTTGCATCCGGAGGCGCTATGGGGTATACTGTGTTCCACAGAGCATGAAGCGGGAGGTGAGTCGTATGGTATATGAGGTTGTGGCGCAGCTACTGTCGGACTCTCTGGTCTGCGATCCGGAGCAGATTACCGCGTCCTCGGGTCTCCAGACCGATCTGGGGCTGGGAGAGGATGACGTGGTGGAGATTCTGCAGGCAGCGGCAGACGAGTTCTCCTTCTCCTGGAGCACCAGGGATGTGGAGGAGATTGCCACGGTGGGGGACCTGGTCTCTTACATAGAGGGCCGCCTGTAAGCCCGGAACCCGGGGCTGTTTGCCAGGGAAACAGTTTTTTGCGCAAATTCTGAAATTCTTCTTGACAAACAGCCTCCCACCCGCTATAATACTTCTTGCTGACGGACGATTAGCTCAGCTGGTAGAGCATTCGCTTGACGTGCGAAGGGTCAGCGGTTCGAGTCCGTTATCGTCCACCACGAAAGAAACCTCTTTTGTCTACCAAGACAAGAGAGGTTTTTTCGTGCTTTACGTGGAAAATAGTCCTCAATATAAGAAAATACCGCTGAAACAGGGGCTGGAACGGTCATGAAGGCTGCGCCAGCCCTTGTTTTGCTCATTGGCGGCAAAGTTGGCGCGTTACTTTTCGCGTTTCTTTACAGAGCAAAGAAGTTGACAAAACAGCACCCGACGGGATTTGAATGCAAAAAACATCTTCAATTTTAAGAGTAACGAAAAAGTA
>JALETK010000179.1 GCA_022781505.1 Clostridiales bacterium
TGTGGTGGAGACTACTGGACTCGAACCAGTGACCTCTTGCGTGTGAAGCAAGCGCTCTAACCAGCTGAGCTAAGCCTCCGGGCGACGGATGTTATTATACCAGAGATTCCGAAAAAATCAACCCCCAATTTTCAAAAATCCGAAAAATTTTTGAATGTAATCGATTGACAATCATTTTATTTAAAGGTATAATGTCTTCTCGGAGCATTTATGAATGCGAGCCAAATAATACATATTGGAGGACATCATGAAAAAGATTTCCGCACTGATCCTGACCCTGGTGCTGCTTCTCAGCCTGGCTGCCTGCGGTTCCGGCAAGCCTGCCGAGACCACCGGGGCCACCACGGAGGCTACTACCGAAGCCACCACCGAGCCCGCCACCGAAGCCACCACGGAAGCCACCACCGAGCCCACCACCGAAGCAGCCACCGAAAGCACCACTGCGCCCACGGAGACCATCGATGTGGCCTCTCTGGACTATCCCTATGACGCCGAGCAGGCCGCTCCCATTGTGGGCAGCTGGACTTATACCATGGAGATGACTGGCGCGGACATGGGACTGGAGGATTTCGGCACCTCTCTCTCCCTGCCCATGGTCTTCACCTTTGGAGAAGACGGCATCCTGACCATGTCCATCTCTGAGGAGGAGGCCCAGGCCTCCGTCGATGCATTCTTCGACGCCTTTGAGACCTATCTTGTGGACACCATGTACGCTCAGTTCGCCGACCAGGGCATGGATGCCGAGGCCGCCGACGCTGCCATGCAAGAGCAGATGGGCATGACCGTCGCAGAGTATGCAAATGCTGTTCTGGAGAGCATCTCCTTTACCGATCTGTTCGGTAGCATTGAGAACTCCGCCAAGTACAACGTGGACGGAGAGTTGCTTTACACTTATGACGGAACCGGAGAGGAGATTCTGGCCTTCCAGCTGGAGGATGACACCCTGACCCTCACCGAGTCTGAGGAGCATCCTCTGGAAAACCCCGATTTCATCTTCCCCATGGTTCTGACCCGCGCTGAGTAATCACCTGTCAAGCCAACGAGGCCGCTGTCAAAAGCAGCGGCCTCGTTTTTGCCTGTCTTCAATACCGGCCCAGCAGGAATTCGCCCGCCGCGTCCAGCAGATCCGGGGCTCTGCGCACCCGGCGCAGGCGCTCCAGGAGCCGGGGGTAGCCCTCCTCATTTTCATCGTTTACATAATACTTCCCGTTCTGATAGGAAAACAGCACCCGGTAGGGCTCTGCCTGGCGCAGACGCATGGTGGCCCCGTCCTTTGGAGTGTGGCGCAGGGTGCAGCACAATTGCCCGTCGGGGGGCGTCAGAGTCAGGCTGCCGTCCTCCGATTCCTCCACGGAAAAGCCCCGTTCCTCCAGAAGCCGGGAGATGTCCGGCCCGGCGGCGGAGCCGCCCTTTCCCGAAAGCATGTTTTTAATGGTCGTCAGCAATGCCATAGCGGTTCGTCCCTTCTTTTTTTCTTATTATAGCACATCTCTCCCCCGTTGCAAAAGAAATCTTTCCCATTTCCAAAAGAGGGCTTGACAAGTCCCTTCTCCCCATGTATACTAAACACTAGATTAGAAACTTAATTTTTGCTTAGGAGATGAGACCCATGACCCAGCGAGAACGGCAGATCCTCCAGTGGATTGAGCAGGACCCTCTGATCTCTCAGGAGGCACTGGCGGAGAAGGCCGGCATTACCCGCTCCAGCGTGGCGGTGCACATTTCCAACCTGACAAAGAAGGGCTACATTGCCGGGCGTGGCTATGTGCTCCGCTCCGGCACCTACGCGGTGGTGGTGGGGGGCGTCAACATGGACATTGGCGGCAGAGCCTATGCCCCCCTGGTGGCCAGGGACTCCAATCCCGGCCAGGTTCGCATGAGCCTTGGGGGCGTGGGCCGGAACATCGCCCACAATATGGCCCTTCTGGGCCTGGATGTGCGGCTGCTCACGGCCTTCGGGGATGATCTCTACGCCCAGAAGATCGCCGCCTCCTGCGGAGAGCTGGGCATCGATATCAGCCAGGCCCTCCAGGTACCCGGAGGGGTCACTTCCACCTATCTGTATCTGAACGGCCCCGATGGGGATATGGCCCTGGCGGTGTCGGACATGGACATCTGCGCCAAAATCAGCCCCCAGTATCTGGCCTCCAGGCTGGCCCTTCTGAACAACGCCCAGCTCATTGTGGCGGACACCAACCTTCCCGCCGAATCTCTCCGGTTCCTGGGAGAAAACTGCACGCCCCCCATTTTCGCCGACCCGGTCTCCACGGCCAAGGCCCCCAGGCTGCTGCCCATTCTGGGGAAAATTCACACCCTGAAGCCCAACCGGCTGGAGGCGGAGCTGCTCTCCGGGGTGGAAATCCGGGATGAAGCCAGTCTGGCTCAGGCCGCCCGGGTGCTTCTGGACACGGGGCTGCGCCGGGTCTTCATCTCCCTGGGGCGCTACGGCGTCTATGCCGCCGACCACCATCAGCAGCTGCTCCTCCCCTGCCTCCCCGCCGCCCCTGTAAACGCCACCGGAGCGGGAGACGCCTTCATGGCGGGTCTCGCCTGGGCCTATCTGGAGGGCACAGACCTGGCCGGAACAGCCCGGGCCGGAGCCGCCGCCAGCGCCATCGCCATTGAGGGGGCGCAGACCATCAACCCATCCATGTCCCCGGAGGCCCTCCGGGCCCGCATGAGGTCCTGAGCCGCAGGGGCATGTGACAATCAAAACGATTATTATATGGAGGAATCACCCATGAACCTGAACAAATATCTGGACGTCAACCCCGAAGTCGCGGAAGCCATTGCCAATGGCAAGCCTGTGGTGGCTCTGGAGTCCACCATCATCTCCCACGGAATGCCCTATCCCCAGAACGTGGAGACTGCCCTGAACGTGGAGAGAATCATCCGGGAGAACGGCGCCGTGCCCGCCACCATCGCCATCATTGGCGGCCGCCTGAAGGCCGGTCTCACCCCCGGGGAGATCGAGTACTTCGGCAAGAAGGGCCAGGCCATCACCAAGGCCTCCCGCCGGGATCTGGCTGTGCTGTGCGCCCGGGGCCAGGACGGTGCCACCACCGTCACCACCACCATGATCATCGCCCACATGGCCGGCATCAAGGTCTTTGCCACCGGCGGCATCGGCGGCGTCCACCGGGGCGCCGAGACCACCATGGACATCTCCGCCGACCTGGAGGAGCTGGCCCACACCCCCGTCATGGTGGTCTGCGCCGGCGCCAAGAGCATTCTGGATCTGGGTCTCACCCTGGAGTACCTGGAGACCCACGGCGTGCCCGTCATCGGCTATGGCACCGAGGAGCTGCCCGCCTTCTACACCCGCACCTCCGGCTTCAAGGTGGACTACCGCATGGACACCCCCCAGGAGCTGGCTGGAGCCTTCAAGGCCCAGAACGACATGGGCCTGGGCGGCGGTATGCTGGTGACCAACCCCATTCCCGAGGCGTTCTCCATGGACCCTGCCGTCATTAACGGGGCCATTGACCAGGCCATTGCCGAGTGCAACGCCAAGGGCATTCACGGTAAGGCCACCACCCCCTTCCTCCTGGCCCGGGTGGCGGAGATCACCGGCGGCAACAGCCTGGCCTCCAACATCCAGCTGGTGTACAACAACGCCCGCCTGGCCGCCCAGACCGCCTGCGCCTACTGCGCCATGTAAAAGATGCGCCAGGGACTGACTCAAAACGAGGTTTTGAGTCAGCCCCTGGATTTTTTATTCTTCACTTTCCTCAGCCACCTCCCGGGCCACCCGGATGAAATCGGTCATCTGGCTGGTGACGGGGCGGCGCACATGGTAGCAAATATAGAAGTACCGATCCATGGGCATTCCCTGGATGGTGCAGGAGTGAATCCGGTTCTCCGTGGTATACCGCCGGACGCAGCGCCGGGACAGCACCCCCAGGCCCAGATTCTCCATGACCATTTCAATAATGGCCGTGCTGCTGGAGGACTCCGCCACCACCCGGATGGGCACCTTTGCCGTGCGCATATAGTTCTCAAAAATCGCCCGGGTGCCGCTTCCCTCCTCCCGGAGGATGAAGCACTGATTCCGCAGGTCAGACGCCGCAATCTCGCTGCGCTCCCAGAAGGGGTGCTCTCTGGAGCAGATCACCTTCAGGGAGTCCTGGGTCAGAGGGAGCTTTGCAATCTTATCGCTGACGATGGTTCCCTCCACCAGGGCGATGTCCACCTCATTGTGCAAAAGCCGCTCCTCCAAAAGGTGGGTGTTCTCCACATACAGGTGGGTCTCAATGTCAGGACACTGCCGGTGAAGCTCCCGGACGGTGTGGCTCAGGAGGGTATTTCCAATGGTGATGGTGGCCCCCACCCGCAGGCTGCGGGTCGCGGGCACGCTGTGCATAACCCCGTCCAGCCGGGCGTAGCTGTCCACCACCTGCTGGGCATATTCCCAAAGCAAGACGCCCCCCGGGGTCAGCCGCAGGAACCTGGGCTGGCGCTCAAACAGCGCCGTGTCAAACTCCCGCTCCAGGTCGGAAATGGTCTGGCTCACCGTGGGCTGAGAGATGTACAGCTGCCGGGCCGCCTCGCTCATCTGCAGGGTCTCCGCCACGGCAAGAAAAATATGCAGCTGCTTCAGGGTTGCCATATCCCAAAGCACGCTCCTTTCCCGATTGAATATTTTGTATTGGATTTTTCAATAGAAAAATTCAGCATTTCCTATTTTACATCTATGGCGCGCAATGATAAAATTATAACATAGAAAGCGGCGTTGTCAAACCCATTCAGCCGTGAAAATGAAAGGGAGATTGCCATGAAAATTGTTGTGCTGGGCGGCGTTGCCGCCGGTACCAAGGTAGCCGCCAAGCTCATGCGGGAGGATCGCAGCAATGAAGTGATCATTCTGAACAAGGGCGCGGATATTTCCTACGCCGGATGCGGCCTTCCCTACTATGTGGGCCATGTGATTGAGGAGAAGGGCGATCTGATTGTGAACACCCCCGCCAAGTACGAGGGGCTCACCGGGGCAAAGGTGCTGGTCCGCACCGAGGCCACCCGGGTGGACCGGGCCGCCAAACAGGTCACCGCCAAAAACCTGGATACCCAGGAGGAGACCGTCTATCCCTACGACAAGCTGGTAATTGCCACCGGCGCCAGCCCCCTGTGTCCCCCCATTCCCGGGGTGGAGCTGGGCAACGTGTTCTTCATGCGCACCCCCCAGGACGCCATTGCCCTGCGGGACGTGGTAGCTGCCGGCGGGGTCAAGCGGGCCGTGGTGGTTGGCGCGGGCTACATCGGCCTGGAGATCGCCGAGAACCTGGCAAAGGACGGGGTGAAGCCCTTCGTTCTGGACATGGCCCCCCATGTGCTGCCTGGCTTTGACGAGGAATTCGCCTCCTACATTGAGCGGAAGCTCTCCGACGCAGGCCTCCCTGTGGTCACCGGCGTCCGGGTCACCGCCCTGGAGGGGGCGGATGGCATGGTGAAGAAGGTGGTCACCGACCGGAAGGCCTACAAGTGCGACCTGGTGGTGCTGAGCGCCGGTATCCGGCCCAACACCGCCTTCCTGGCGGACACCGGCCTGGAGATGTTCAAGGGCACCCTCCTCACCAACGAGCAGGGCCAGACCAACGACCCCGACGTGTACGCCGTGGGCGACTGCGCCATGGTTCGCAGCGCCATCACCGGCAAGCCCGCCTGGTCCCCCATGGGCTCCACCGCCAACATCAACGGCCGGATCATCGCTCAGAACATCATGGGCAAGAGCCTCTCCTACCGGGGCAACCTGGGCACCGCCCTGTGCAAGCTCCCCGGCGTCAACGTGGGCCGCACCGGCCTCACCGAGGCCCAGGCCAAAGCCGAGGGCTTTGACCCCGTCAGCGTCATCACCATTGTGGACGACAAGGCCCACTACATGCCCGGTGCCGCCACCTTCACCATGAAGATGATCGCCGACCGGCCCACCGGACGGCTGCTGGGCGTGCAGGTGGCAGGGCCCGGGGCCGTGGACAAGATTGTAGACATCGCCGTGGCGGGCATCATGTGCAAGGCCACCCTGGACGATCTGGACGGAGCGGACTTTGGCTATGCGCCCCCCTTCTCCACCGCCATTCACCCCTTCGCCCACACCCTGAACGTGCTGAAAAACAAGCTGGCCGGCACCTTCGAGACCTTCACCCCCGCCGAGTACGCCGCAGGCGCAGCCGAGGGCTACCGGATTGTGGACGCCTCCCTGCAGCCCACCATCCCCGGCGCTCCCTATGTGGACCTGCCCAAGGTCACCGGCCCCCTGGAGGGCATCGGGCCCGATGAAAAAATCCTCCTGGTGTGCAACAAGGGCAAGCGGGCCTACCTGGTGCAGAACCGTTTAAAGGCCTTTGGCTACAGGAACGTGAAGGTTCTGGAGGGCGGCAACCTGTTCACGGATTTTTCTGAGGAATAAGCAATATCTGAATCAATAAAAATAGAAAAAGGAGAAAGAATTATGCCTTGTACCATCAGTCCTGCGGACATCAAGCGCGTCAAAGCCATGGGGTTCCTGAACAACAAGGGAACCGATCTGTTCAACGCCCGGATTATCACCGTCAACGGAAAAATTTCCCCCGAGCAGGCCGCCGTGATTGCGGAGGCGGCCAAGAAGTTCGGCACCGAGGTGGAGTTCACCACCCGGCTCACCGTGGAGGTACGGGGCGTCCACTATGACAACATCCCCGCCTTCCAGGAGTTCATCGCCCAGGCCGGTCTCATCACCGGCGGCACCGGCTCCCTGGTGCGGCCCGTGGTGTCCTGCAAGGGTACCACCTGCCAGTATGGCCTCTACGACACCTTCGCCCTCAGCGAGAAGATTCATGAGCGGTTCTACCTGGGCTATCACTCTGTGAAGCTGCCCCACAAGTTCAAGATCGCCTGCGGCGGCTGCCCCAACAACTGCGTCAAGCCCACCCTCAACGACCTGGGCATTGTGGGTCAGCTGGTTCCCAATGTGGATGTGGACTCCTGCAACGGCTGCAAGAAGTGCAAGGTGGTCACCAGCTGCCCCATGAAGGCCGCCACCCTGGAGGACGGGGAGATCGCCATTGACCAGGAGCTGTGCAACAACTGTGGCCGCTGCGTGGGCGCATGTCCCTTCGACGCCATTGAGGACGGCACCCCCGGCTACAGAATTTACATCGGCGGCCGCTGGGGCAAGAAAATCAACCACGGCCAGCCCCTCAGCAAAATCTTTACCTCTGAGGAGGAGGTTCTGAGCGTGGTGGAGAAGGCCATCCTCTTCTTCCGGGAGCAGGGCCAGACCGGCGAGCGCTTCGCGGACACCATCAACCGTCTGGGCTTTGACTATGTGGAAAAGGAGCTGCTGTCTGACGATATCCTGGCACGGAAGCAGGAGATTCTGGACGCCCAGCTGCACCTGACCGGCGGCGCCACCTGCTGAGGGCACTGCCATGGCAAACGAGAAAAAGAGCGCCTCCTGGCAAAAATACCTGGCCATCGCCCTGTGCGCGGTCATCGGCGTGGCGGCCAACCTGACCACGGATCTCCAGAAGGAGTGGTTCGGCCGCGTCGTCATCGGCGGGCCCATGCTGGCGCTCCTGGTGACCATGATTATCTGCAACCTGGTTCCCAGAATCAGCAAGAGCTTTAAAGAGGGCACCACCTTCTGCGCCAAGCAGTTTCTGAACTGGGGCATCATCGCCACCGGCGGTACCCTGAGCTTTTCCGCCATTCTGGGCACCGGTGTCAAGGCCCTGCCCCTCATCATCTTCAATATCTTCCTGGCCTTTGCCGTGGCCATTCTGGTGGGGCGGAAGCTGGGAGTCTCCGGCAACACCTCCGTCCTGGTGGGCGGCGGCACCTGCATCTGCGGCGGCACCGCCATCGGCACCCTGAGCCGCATCATCAAGGCCAAGGAGGAGGAGATTGCCTTTGCCATGGCGGCCATCTTCCTCTTTGACACCATCGCCGCCTTCACCTATCCCTACATTGCCTCTGCCATCGGCTTTACCCAGAATCAGTTTGCCTTCGTGGCCGGTACCGCCATCAACGACACCTCCTCCGTGGCAGGCGCCCAGGCCACCTACCAGGGCATGATCGGAGACGCCGGCTTCAACGGAGCTCTGAATGTGAAGCTGGTGCGAACCACCATGCTGATCTTCGTGGCCCTGGCCTGGACCATCATCATGGCGGGCCGGGAGAAGAAGTCCAATCCCGGCGCCCAGAGCGGCTCTCTCCTGTCCGTGGTGGTGAAGACCTTCCCGGTGTTCATCCTGGAGTTCGTCATCATGGCCGGTCTCAACACCATCGGCTTCTTCAGCGACTACGGCGTGAGCCTGCTGGGCAAGCTGGGCAAGTATCTCTTCGCCGCAGCTCTGGCCGGTGTGGGCTTTAAAATCAAGCTCAAGGACGTTTTCTCCAAGGGCCTCAAGCCCATCGCCCTGGGCGGCATCACCTGGCTGTCCGTGGCAATCGCCTCTTACGCCTTCGCGTTCCTCTTCAGCGGCTATGTAGGCTGATCTCTCCTCTGCACGGGGGCTGACCTCAAGGCTTTCCTTTGAGGCAGCCCCCTTTTGTACAGGCACATCCTTGCCTTTTTGCCAAAAGATTTCCCGTTGCGCCCGGTCAAAAAAGTGGAATATTCCGAAAATGGTGGAAATCCTTTGAAAATGGGCAAAAGCCTTGAAAAAAGTCCTGATTGTGTTATAATAACCAAAGAGGAAGCAAACCGGGTTCGCCCGGTTTTCAAAAATACATCGGGAGGAATCACCCATGGCTGACTGTCTGTTTTGCAAGATCGTCTCCGGAGACATCCCCTCCCAGAAGGTCTATGAGGACGAAACCGTTCTGGCCTTCCGGGACATCAACCCCCAGGCTCCGGTTCACATTCTGGTCATTCCCAAGGCCCACATTGAAAGCGCCGCCTGTGTCACCCCGGACAACAGCGCCCTGGTGGCCCACTGCTTTGAGGTGATCGCCCAGCTGGGGAAGGAGCTGGAGGGCGGCTTCCGGGTGGTAAGCAACTGCGGCCCCAACGCCGGGCAGACGGTTCCCCACCTGCACTTCCATATTCTGGGCGGCGCTCCCTTGTCCCTGGAAATGGCTTAAGAAAGAGAGGATACCATATGGCATCGGATTTGAAGCCCAATGAGGGCAAAAACGGCATCATTGAAGTGGACGGAGTCAAATATCTCCGTCTCCCCATCCCCACCCACCTGATTACCGACGCGGACAACATCTGTGACGTGGCTGAGAAATACGGCTCTCCCCTGCTTCAGGAGGGGGATGTCCTGTTCATCTCCGAGAAGTGCGTGGCCTGCACTCAGAAGCGGGCCATTCCCCTGGAGGACATCAAGCCCCGGAAGCTGGCCTACACCCTGAGCAAGCATGTAACCAAGACCCCCCACGGCATCGGTCTGGGTATGCCTGAGACCATGGAGTACGCCCTGCGGGAGTGCGGCACCCTGCGGATTCTCTTTGCCGCCTTCGTGTCCGTCATCGGCAAGAAGCTCTTCCATAAGAAGGGCTGGTTCTACACCGTGGCCGGTTATAAGGCCCGCTCCATCGACGGCCCCTGCCACAACACCATCCCCCCCTACAACCACTATGTGGTTCTGGGCCCGGAGAAGCCGGACAAGGTGGCCCGGGAGATTAAGGAGCGCATCGGCTTCGAGACCTGCATCGTGGACATCAACGACCTGGAGGGCCAGATTCTCGGCACCTCCTCCAAGGCTCTGGACAAGAAGCTCTACGCCCGGATTCTGAAGGACAACCCCCTGGGGCAGGACGATCAGCAGACCCCCATGGGCATCATCCGCAAGCTGTAAAATTTTTGGCTGGGGCGGCCTCAAAACGAGTTTTGAGGCCGCCCCAGTCCCTTTCATAAATGGAGGTCATGATGAAAATTCTCTTTACCGGCTTTGCCCCCTTCGACGGCGGAACGTCCAACCCTTCCTTTGACTGCCTCAGGGCCCTTCCCGGCTCTGTGGACGGCGCAGAGCTTGTGACCCTGGAGCTGCCCGTGTCCTTTGCCGCAGGGCCCCGGGTGCTGCTGGAGGCCCTGGAGCGGGAGCAGCCCCAGGCCGTGGTCTGCCTGGGGCTGGCGGCGGGGCGGAAAGCAATCACCCCGGAGAAGGTGGGCATCAACTTTGCAAATGCCCGGATTCCCGATAACGACGGAGCCCAGCCGGTACACGGCACCCTGGTGGAGGGCGGCCCCGACGCCTTCTTCTCCACCCTGCCCCTGCGGCAGCTTCTGGAGGTCTGGGAGCAGGCGGGGATTCCGGCGGAGCTGTCCTGCACCGCCGGAGCCTATGTGTGCAACAGCGTTTTGTATCACCTGATGGCCTGGGCCACCCCCCGGCACATCCCGGCGGGCTTTGTCCACGTCCCCTCCCGGGAGACCCTGCCTCTTTCGGAGATGACCCGGGCCATGGTTCTGGCCGCAGAACTTCTGGTCAGAGGCCAGGGGTGACAATCAGCGCATCGGCCATGGTATATACGTTGGAAGTGCCCCGGTAACAGCACCACTGGGGCATTTTCTCATACCTGCGGGCAACCAGACGGAATGCCCCGATGGTTTCGCCCACAGGGATGCTCACATCCTGCTTCTCAATCTCCCGGGCGCCGGGGGCGCAGGGGAGATCCACCCTTCTGAGAAACGTCAGATGCTCTTCGTCCGGGCCGGTGTACAGCTCCAGGCAGGCGGGGTACACAATCCCCGAGCGATGGTGGGACAAAAAGCCCATGGAGATGGATTTGACCCCCAGAGGCGCCGGGAAAATTCCCGTCACGTCCAGATTCTCAAGGGTTCCCCGCCAGTGGCCGTCCAGATAGTCAAGGCTCCCCCGGGTCCCCAGAAGCAAATCTCCCAGCCCCCCGCCCGAGAACACCGGGCGGGAGTCCAGAACCGTGGGGCTCCTCAGAACCATATCCTTCCAGCCGAAGCGGTAAGAGGCCCGCACCGTCTCGCTGCTGCGCCCGTCGGGAAGGAAGAGCCGGGCGGAGAGCACCGTGTCTCTCTCTAGGACAATGGGCCCGGTGTACAGAGGGGATTCCGGCCCCGGCTCCGTCCCGTCCAGGGTATAGCGGATTTCCCCCGGCTCCCTGCAGGTCAACCGCACCTGGCCCTCGGTTCCCCAGTCAAAGACACAGGCGGCGGGGCTGAACTCCGGGGCAAAGGGCGGGATGCAGCTTCCGGGGTGGATTTCCGGGGCGGGACGGCTGTCCCAGTCTGCCGGATGCGCCAAATAGGCCTCCGTAAAGACCTGGGCGTTTTCCCCCAGCTCCAGCCGGATTTCTCCCCCTTCCGGGAGAATCTCCAGGCCGCGCCCGGCTGACAGGAGGAGACCCACAGCCGTGCGAAAGCCGTAGGGAAAGCCCCGGTGGCGCAGGCGAAGCTCATGGGGCTCCAGAGCCTCTGTCCCGGGGAGGTAGTCAAACACCAGCCGGTAGGGCCCTTCCAGCCGGACCCCGGCAGGGTCCATGGTAAACCGGGCCAGGACTTCTCCCCCTTCCCCGGTGAGCTCCGCAGCGGCCCGCGCATCGTCCAGGGCGTAAAACCGGGCCGCGCCCCGGGGCTCCCGGCCCCTTTCATCCCGGAGGGTGATGTAGGGCCGCCGGCCCCCCAGCTCCTTCCTCCAGGCCTGGGGGAAGAGGATGGGCAGGGCGTCAAAGGTGCTCCCGGCTCCCTCCACGGGGCCCCGGAGATACCGGGATTCGTAGCCCTCCCGGTAGAGGAACAAGTCCCGAATCCGGAGGCAGCCGCCCTCTTCCAGGAAGCCCAGGCGGTAGTTGGCGCAGGCATACCACTGGGCCGCCAGGCTCCGGGCCTCATCCCAGTCCCGGGAGGCCTGGAAGGTCATGGGAGGCGTCATGGCATACTTGCCCCGGAACCACCGGGCGGTGTCCGCCATGGTCTCCACCCGGAGCTTCCCCGCATCCTGAAGACGCCGGATGTGCTCCAGCTGGGGGCCGAAGCCCGGGCGGATGTTCTCCCAGAGGAAGTTGTTCTCCTGGCCCACATGGGCGTAGGCCATACCCAGAGCGTCCTCCTCCGTCAGGCACCGGAACAGCCAGGAAATCCACTTGGGGTCCCGGCCCGTGAGCCAGGAGGGCTCCAGGGTGTACACCCCCTGAAGGCCCTCCCGAACCTCCGCCTCAAAGTTGTAAATGGGGTCCGGCCCCAGGAGCCGGAACATAGGCACGGGAAGCTGCTCCTCTCTGGTCTGGGCGGGGAGAAACTCATTCCGGCGGCAGGGGTAGTAGGCGCCGTTGGGATAGCCTCCCCAGAGGGTGAAGCCGTCGGTGCCCATCTGATCCCGGCAGATGGCCCCCGCCGTCACCCCGTAGCGCTCCGCGGCGTACCCCAGGGTCACGGAATCCAGCACCCAGGAGCCGATGGTCTGGGGATACCGTCCAAACACCTGCCGGAAGTCCGCCATATAGGCATCCACCAGCCGCTTCCGTTCCTCCGGGGCGTAGCCCAGGGAGTAGGCGCTGTCCACCCGGTCGTCATACTCCGGCCCCCCTTTCCCCCGGAAGGGAACCCCCGCCCGGCGGCAGAGGGGCTCCGTGATCTCCCACCAGGCAGAGAGCTCGTCGGCTTCATCCAGGTACTCTCCAAGGAGGGCCTGATACCTTGGCTCTGTCAGGGCGTCGTATTTCAGGGCGTAGGTTCCCGGAAAGCCGTATTGCTTCACCAGAATCAGCTGATTCCGCAGGGTCTCAAAATCGTCCGCAATAAACCGGCTGGGCTCCACATGGGACATGCGGATAAAATTATAGATATTTACAACGGTTGTCTGCCGCATATGCTTCTCCTTTTTCATGCCGCTGTTCTGATCTTTCCTGCCACGTTACCTGCAAAATTGACCTGTGCGCTGGGAAAAGCGGCTGCACAGGTCAATTTTTATTTTGCCAGCCAGGACACCGTATCCCGGCTCAGCTCCATGCCCACCTTTTTCTGCAGGGACATGGACTTCTCATTTCCCACAACCACCTGGTCAAAGGGCACCCGGCCCTGGGACAGGTAGCGGTTGATCTGGAAGCACTCCAGGGCATAGCCCAGCCCACGGCGGCGGTACGCCGGGAAAATCTCCAGCATCCCCATGCTCCCCTCGGAGTGCTCACCCACAAAGCCCGCCAGCTGCCCATCCACAAAGGCGCCGAAAAACACCCCGGCCCCGATGCGCTCTTCAATATATTCCGGGTCGTGGAACAGGTGGTAGCCCTCCAGAATCTGGGGGAAATAACCCATGTCCAGGGGCCGGATATCCCCCTCCACGGCCAGGGGCTCCCGTCCCCAGTACACCGCCTGATGGCAGGGGCAGGTCACCTTCAGGCCCAGGGCCTGACACACCTGGCCGGTCAGCCGGCTGCCGGCCACGGTCATCTGGTTCCAGTCCCCCACCTGCTCCACCAGGTGAAGAGCAGTCTTCAAATCCTCCGCAGCCACCATGGCCACATCCTCCAGGGTCAGGGCCACCCCCCGGCTGCAGACGGCCAGCCCCTGGGCTTTTCCCAGGCGCAGGGGCTCCGTCATGCTGATGTGCAGCGCCGGCTCCCGGCTCAGCCAGTCCAGGGCTTTTCTCTGTTCACTGGTCATTTTGTCTCCAACACCACCGTATCTCCCTGCACCGCCGCACGGATGGCGGTAATGGGGCTTTCAAAGCTGTCAATGATGGCCTCGGCAATGGGGTCCTCCAGATCCCGCTGGATGGTACGGCGGAGGTTCCGGGCGCCGTAGGTGACGGAATAGGCCTTCCTTGTGAGATAATCCTGGAGGCTCTCATCCCAGCCGAAGTCCAGGCCCCGATCCCGGAGAGAGGTTTGGAGCTCGCCCAGCATAATGGCGGAAATGGCCCGGAAGTTCTCCACGGTGAGCTGGTTGAAGCAGATGACCTCATCCACCCGGTTCAAAAACTCCGGCCGCAGGAACTCCCGCAGGGCCTTCATGGCCCCCTCCTTCTTCTGGTCGTTGGCCGTCTGGCCAAAGCCCAGGCCACCCCCCCGGCGGTCGGAGCCTGCGTTGGAGGTCATGACGATGATGGTGTTCTCAAAATTCACCACCCGGCCCTGGGCGTCGGTGATTCTGCCGTCGTCCAGCACCTGGAGGAGAATGTTCAGCACGTCGGGATGGGCCTTCTCAATCTCGTCAAAGAGCACCACGCTGTAGGGCCTGCGGCGGATTTTCTCCGTCAGCTGCCCGGCCTCGTCATAGCCCACATAGCCCGGAGGGGAGCCGATGAGCTTGGAGACCGTGTGCTTCTCCATGTACTCCGACATATCCAGGCGGATGAGGGAGTCCACGGAGTCGAACATCTCGTCCGCCAGGCACTTCACCAGCTCCGTCTTGCCCACGCCGGTGGGGCCCACAAAGATAAAGGACACAGGCCGCTTCTTGGGGCTGATGCCCACCCGGCTCCGGCGAATGGCCCGGCTCACCGCCTCCACCGCCTCATCCTGGCCCACAATTCTGGCCTTCAGCCGCCCCTCCAGGGTCTTCAGCTGCTCATACTCCTGGGCCCGGATTTTGCTGGCAGGGATTTTCGTCCACATCTCAATGACCCGGGCCAGATTCTCCATGGTGACCGCAGGTGGAGGCAGCTGGCTCAGCTGCTCAATCTCCCCGGCCAGGCGGCACAGGCGGCTGCGAATCTCCGCCAGGCGCTCGTAGTGCTCATGCTCCGTGTCCTCCGTGAGCATCCGGAGCTCCAGCTCATAGTCATCCCGCTCCTTTTGCAGCTCCGCCAGGCGGGAGATCTCCTTGCACCGGAGGTTCACGTCGGAGCAGGCCTCGTCCAGCAGGTCAATGGCCTTGTCCGGCAGGAACCGGTCGGTGATGTACCGCTCGGAGAGCACCACACACTGCCGGGCAATCTCCGGGGAGATGGAGACCCCGTGGAACTGCTCGTAATAGTGCGCCACCCCCCGCATGATCTCGCAGGCCTCCTCCAGAGTGGGCTCCGCCACGTTCACCGGCTGGAAGCGGCGCTCCAGGGCGGCGTCCTTCTCAATGTACTTCCGGTACTCGGAGAAGGTGGTGGCGCCGATCACCTGAATCTCCCCCCGGGACAGGGCCGGCTTCAGAATGTTGGCGGCGTTCATGGAGCCCTCGGCGTCTCCGGCTCCCACCAGGTTGTGCACCTCATCAATGACCAGGATGATGTTACCGCAGGCCTTCACCTCGGCGATGAGGCTCTTCATCCGGCTCTCAAACTGGCCCCGGAACTGGGTTCCGGCCACCAGAGCCGTGAGATCCAGGAGGAACACCTCCTTGTCCCGGAGCTTGAAGGGCACGTCGCCCTGGGCAATCCGCTGGGCCAGGCCCTCGGCAATGGCCGTCTTGCCCACACCGGGCTCGCCGATGAGGCAGGGATTGTTCTTCTGGCGGCGGTTGAGGATTTGAATCACCCGCTCCGTCTCCGCGTCCCGGCCCACCACCTTGTCCAGCTTCCCCTCCCGGGCCCGGCCCGTGAGGTTCATGCAGTAGGCGTCCAGGAATTTGTGCTTCTTGTTCTTCTTGGGCTGCTCCGGCTCCTTCTCCTTCTCCCGGGGCTGCTGCTTCTCCGGCAGATCCCGCCGCCGGTCGCTGCCGCCGAAGAGCTGGTTTAAAAGGGGGAAGGTGGCCGTCTGGCTCTCGATCTCGTCGTCCTCCCCATCTCCGGGCTGACCCTGGCCGAAGATGGAGGCCATCTCGTCATCCAGGGCGTCCAGATCCTCCGCAGAGATTCCCATCTGATTCACCGCGTCATTGATCTGGGGAATGCCCAGGGTTCTGGCGCATTTGAGGCAATAGCCCTCATTTAAGGTCGCGCCGTTTTCAATTCTGGTGATGAACACCACGGCCACGTTTTTCTTACACTTTACACACAGTTTTGGCTGCATAATCCATTATCTCCTAGCTAACATGACTGTCCGGGTCCTAAGGCAGATACCGGGTGGCGGACTGGTTGCCCACCAGGTACGCCGCCCCGTCGGCACAGATACACAGGGTGCTCCCCGTCTCTCCGACGCCGGACCAGGGCTCCAGCTTCTTTCCGGAGACGGTGAGGCCGTCGGATGTGAGGTAGGCCACATACTTCCCCCGCACATCCACCTGGGAGGAGGCTCCCAGCTCGGCCCGGCCCAGCTCCCGGCCCTTGGCGTCCACGGTCACGAGCACATGTCCCGCTCCCTCCTGAAACACCAGGGCGGCAAAGCCGTCTCCCTCCAGGCTATAGTTTACCATGCCCTCGGTGGCATATCGTCCCAGAATCTGGCCCTTGAGATTAAAAATAATCAGTTCCTCTTCTCCCAGGGCGCAGATGGTATCGTCCCCCCAGAAGTTGATGTCAAAAATCAGTTGGTTCCCCAGCAGTACCTCCGCCACAGGCTCCTCCCTGCCGGTGTTGTAGACGAGAGCCCGGGAGGCAAAGGTTCCCTCAGACGCCCCCAGGGCCACGGCGCACACATAGTCCGCTCCCTTGGCCACGGCGCATCCCGTGAGGTAGCGGGTGGAGGCGTAGACCGTGAAGCAGGGCAGGTGCTCCCGGTCATAAACCTGAAGCTGGGACTTGCTGCGGGGGGCAGAGGACACATAGCACATAGAGCCGTCCGGGGCCAGGTCCGCGTCGAAAATCACCCCGGGGGGGCTGTCCGTCAGAAGCTGCGCCCCGGACTTGTCCAGAAGCATCAGTTCTTTTCCTCCGGCATCGTAGGCCAGAATCAGGCTTTTGGTGGTCTGGAGCACAGGGCTTGACAGATTGGCGGAGGCCACAAAGGCCTCCTTTCCGTTTCCGTCATAGAGGGTGACCCCGTCCAGATCGGCCACAACCAGGTTGCCGCTCAGCTCCTCCACGGCGCCGGGGGCGCTGTCCATGGAGATCTGCAGGGTTTTGCTGCCATAGGCAAAGAACCGCCGGACCCGGTCCCAGTTCCTACCGCTGTCCACGGCGAAAAACGCCAGCACCAGGGCAATGACGGCCAGCACGGCCAAAAAGACCGCCACCCGCCGCCGCTCCCGTCCGGGATGGCGAAAGGGGATGATTTTTCCCCGCTCCATGCAATCTCCTCTCCTTTCTCCCTCAGGGGGATCAAATCAGCGGCCCCGCATCCAGCTCAAACTGCTCCGTGCCGTTGTCATACCACAGGTGGGTCAGGTACAGCCCACCGGGAGGCACCGTGGGGCCGGCGGCGGTGCGGTTGCCCTCCGCCAGAATCCGGCCAATGGCCTCCGGCGGGAACTTTCCCTCGGCGGCATAGACCACCGTTCCCGCCATGGCCCTGGCCATGTTGTACAAAAAGCCGTTGGCACAGACCCGCAGCTCCAGGAGCTGCCCCTGGCGGCGAACCCGGTAGTCATATACCGTCCGCACCGTGGACTTTACATCCGTGCCCACAGAGCGCACCGCCGCGAAATCATGGGTGCCCACAAACTGATCCCCCGCCGCCTGCATGACCTTCTCATCCAGGTGCTTGGGATAGAACCAGGCGCGATTTACATAAAACGGGTCCCGGATTCGGGAGTTGTAAATCAGGTAGGTGTACTCCTTCCGGACACAGGAGCCGATGGCGTTGAAGCCGTCGCTGACCTCCCTGGCCTGGGTCACCACAATGTCCGGGGGCAGATGGGTGTTGAGGGCATAGGGAAGCCGGTCACAGGGGATGGTGGAGGTGGTCCGGAAGTTTGCCACATACACCCGGGCGTGAACCCCGGCGTCGGTGCGGCCGCAGCCGGTCATGTGAACCCGGTGGCCCACCACCTGCTCCGCCGCCGCCTCCAGGGTCCCCCCCACGGTGACCAGATCCTTCTGCACCTGCCAGCCGTGGTAGGCCGTCCCCAGATACGTTAAAAACAAAGCGATATTCCGCATAACTGCCTTTCTCTCCCCGCAGCCTTAGATTCCAAAGCTCCGCAGGAGAATCATACCCGCCACCAGAACCGCGCCCAGGAGCAGGGTCACCATGTCCCGCACCCCATAGTGCAGGGACTTCATCTTCGTCCGTCCGTTGCCCCCCTGATAGCAGCGGCACTCCATGGCCGTGGCCAGCTCGTCGGCCCGGCGGAAGGCGCTGATAAACAGGGGCACCAGGATGGGCACCAGGGCCTTGGCCCGCTGCACAATGCTCCCGGTCTCAAAGTCCGCGCCTCTCGCCTTCTGGGCGGACATGATTTTGTCCGTCTCCTCAATGAGGGTGGGGATGAAGCGCAGGGCGATGCACATCATCATGGACAGCTCGTGCACCGGCATGTGAATCTTCTTCAGGGGGCCAAGGAGAGACTCCAGCCCGTCGGTGAGGGCGATGGGGGAGGTGGTGTAGGTCAGAAGGAAGGTGCCGGAGATCAGCATGAGAATCCGGCTGACCATGAACAGGGCCGTCTCCACTCCCTCCCAGGTGATGGTGATGCCCCAGAATTTCACAATGACATGGGTGCCGGAGGTGTAAAACAGGTTCAGCACCGCCGTAAACACCACAATAATGACCACGGGCTTCATGCCCCGCAGAATGGCCTTTGGCTTGATTTTGGACAGGGCAATGCTCATAACCAGGAAGGCAAAGACGACCCCATAGGCAATCCAGCCCTTGGCCAGAAACAGGGCCACAATATAGAGGATGGTCATGAGCAGCTTGGTTCTGGGGTCCAGCCGGTGAACCACGGTTTTTCCCGGGAAATACTGGCCCAGGGTGATGTCCTTCAGCATGTCCCCTGCCCCCCCTTCAGACGGCGCAGCTCCTGCACCCCTTGCTCCAGGGTGTACACACTGGAGTCCACCGGCACGCCCAGCTCCCGCAGCCGCAGGAAGACCCGGGTCACCTGGGGAATGGACAGGCCGATCTGCTGCAGCTCCCAGGCGTGGCGGAACACCTCCCGGGGCTCTCCGTCCATGCGGATTCCCCCGTGATCCATCACAAGAAGCCGGTCCGTCAGCCGGGCCACGTCCTCCATGGCGTGGCTGACCATAATGATGGTGGCATTTTTTGCCTTCTGATAGTCCCGGATATTGGAGAGAATGCTCTCCCGCCCCTCCGGGTCCAGGCCCGCGGTGGGCTCATCCAGAATCAGCACATCGGGCTCCATGGCAATGACGCCGGCAATGGCCACCCGGCGCTTCTGCCCGCCGGACAGGTCAAAGGGGGACTTCTCCAGCTGGCTCTCCGGCACGCCCACAAAGGCGGCGGCCTCCCGCACCCGGCGGTCAATCTCCCGGCTGTCCAGCTTCATGTTCTTGGGGCCGAAGGCGATGTCCTTGTACACCGTCTCCTCAAACAGCTGATACTCCGGATACTGGAACACCAGCCCCACCCGGAAGCGGATGCTGTGAGTGAAGGCCTTGTCCTTCCAGATATCCTGGCCGTCAAAATAGACGCTGCCCTCCGTGGGCTTCAAAAGGCCGTTGAGGTGCTGAATCAGGGTGGACTTTCCGGAGCCCGTATGTCCGATAATACCCATGAACTCCCCCCGCTCCACGGAGAAGTTCAGGTGCTCGATGGCAGCGTGCTGGAAGGGCGTTCCCACGCTGTAAATGTGTGAAAGGTCCTTGACCTCAAGAATTGGCGCCAATTTTCATTCCTCCTGCATCGTCAGGCCTTCACCCACCGGCGAAGTGTCTGCGCGCAATCTTCGATTGAGACGGAATCCAGAGGCAGGTCATAGCCCGCCTGATTCAGCTGCCAGCACAGCTCCACGGTCTCCGGAGCCGTGAGGCCCAGGCTGTGGAGCAGCTCCACCTGGGAGAAGACCTCCCTGGGGCTGCCGTCCGCGGCCACCTGGCCCCGGTCCAGAACCACCACCCGCTGGGCCTTGGCGGCCTCGTCCATGTGGTGGGTGATGAGAATCACGGTGATCCGGCATTCCTTGTTCAGCCGGGCGATGATCTCCATAACCTCCTGCCGGCCCCTGGGGTCCAGCATGGCCGTGGGCTCGTCCAGCACCACACACCTGGGGCGCATGGCGATGACCCCCGCAATGGCCACCCGCTGCTTCTGCCCGCCGGACAGGAGATGGGGGGCGTGCTCCCGGTACTCATACATGCCCACCTGCTTCAGGGCCTCATCCACCCGGCGGCGGATTTCCTGGGGCTGGACGCCCAGATTCTCCGGGGCGAAGGCCACATCCTCCTCCACCACATTGGCCACAATCTGGTTGTCGGGATTCTGAAACACCATACCCACGGTGCGGCGGATTTGGGTGAGGCTGGCCTCCTCCCGGGTGTCCATGCCGAACACATGCACCGCTCCCCCGGAGGGAAGGGCGATGGCGTTGAAATGCTTGGCCAGGGTGGACTTGCCGCAGCCGTTCCGGCCCAGCACCGCCACAAAGCTCCCCTCTTCCACCGTGAGGTTCAGATCCTCAAAGACCCGAATCCCCCCGTCACCCTCGGGGTTCGGGTATTCATAAGCCAGGTGCTCCACCTGGATTGCTTCTGCCATAATATCCTCCTTGGACTCTTTCTTTAAGGCTCCCAGCGTCCCGCGGCGCCGCAGGGCAGCATCAGCCCTGTGCTTTTCACCGGCAGCCCCAGCTCCCCGCACTGGGTGTGGCCTCCGAACCTGGGGCCGAACACGCTGTCCGCAATGTAGCCCACGGCGGAGGGGGCCAGCCCCGTGGTATAGGAGTTGATAATTACAAACAAAGGGTTGTCCGACAGCACCTCGGCCACGGTCTGAAGGAAGGGATAGAAATCCCGCTCCATCTTCCAGATCTCCCCGGAGGGGCCCCGTCCGTAGGAAGGGGGGTCCATGATGATGCCGTCATACTTCCGGCCCCGGCGGATCTCCCGCTGAATAAACTTCCCGCAGTCGTCCACAATCCAGTGAATGGGCCGGTCCTGGAGGCCGGAGGCGGCGGCATTCTCCCTGGCCATGGCAACCATGCCCTTGGCCGCGTCCACATGCCACACCTCCGCACCCCCTGCGGCGGCGGCCAGGGTGGCCCCGCCGGAGTAGGCGAAGAGATTCAAAATCCGCACCGGGCGCCCGGCAGCGCGCACCTTCTCCCGGATATAGTCCCAGTTGGCTGCCTGCTCGGGAAAGACGCCGGTGTGCTTAAAATTCATGGGCTTGACATGGAAGGTGAGATAGTCCTTGTAGTGCAGCAGCCAGCTCTCCGGCAGGCTCCGGATGTCCCAGTGGCCGCCGCCGGTGTTGGAGCGCAGATACCGGGCGTCAAATCTTGACCACCGGGGGTCCTTTCGCTCCGTGGCCCAGATCACCTGGGGGTCGGGCCGCACCAGGATTTTGCCGCACCAGCTCTCCAGCCGGTCCCCCTGGGTGGCGTCCAGCACCTCATATTCCTTCCAATCCTTGGAAATCCATTGCATAGGCTTCTCCTCTTAACCTCCTGTTCCGGGCTCCGTGGGCACCACAGGCTTCACCCCTCCGGCCGCCGGATCCGGGTCTGTGCTGGGCTTGGTGTGCACCGTACACACCGCAGGGCTCGCTCCCTCATCCGGATACATAAACTCGGTGTAATCAATTCCGGCGGCAGTATAGAGTTCCTTCATCTCCTCCGTCATCTTCACAAGACCTCTGGAGACCACGGTGTTGCCGGGCACGCTGGCGCAGTATTCGTTGGCCGCCGCGTGACCGCCCTCGCAGTACTGGGTCATCACATGGAGGTCACAGGACTCGGAGGGGACATCCTCGGGGTACAGGGATGTGGACATGACGCAGCTGTACTTTCTGGGGTCCGCACGGCAGGCGTCGGTGGCGAGCTTGCCGGACTCCGTGCAGATGGACACGGTGGTCATGGCCGAGCGGTCATAGAGATCCCGGTCCTCCAGCCCCTCGTGGAGGGGCTCCATCACCGCGTGCCACAGGCGGGCAGAGGGGTTGCTGGTGTTGCCCGTGAGGTAGATGGTCTCCGGCATGTCAAAGCCGAACCAGACCACCGCCGTATAGTAGGGCGTGTACCCCGCAAACCAGCGGTCATTGTCGTCGGAGGTGGTGCCGGTCTTGCCGGCCACGGACATACCCGAGATTCTCGCAGGAGAGGCCGTGCCGTAGTTCACGGCGTAGTAGAGCATATAGTTCATATAGTCCACGGTCTTCTTGCTGAGAATCTGCCGGGACTCCTGGACGTTGTCCAGGACAATGTTGCCGTCGGAGTCCAGAACCTTGGTGTAGGTCCGGCTCTCCCGCCAGACGCCGTTGTTGGTAAAGGTGGCATAGGCCGTGGTGAGATTCCGCACGGTGACGCCGTAGGTGAGGGCGCCCATGGCCAGGGGCGCCAGGGCGATGTCCGTCTTGTCCGTGCCGTTGACGTTCTCGCTCTCAATCAGGGTGGAGATGCCGAACTTGTTTTTGGCAAAGTCGAAGCTGTACTCCTCACCGATTTGGTCCACCACCCGGCAGGCGATGGTGTTCATGGACTGGCTCACACCGTCCAGGATGGTGGTGTAGCCGCTGTAGGTCCAGTCGTAGTTTTTGGGATAGTTGTCATAGAGGGGGCCGTCAAAGAGCGCCGTGGCCGGGTTAATCACCCCCAGCTCCATGGCCGGGCTGTAGACGGAGACGGGCTTAATGGCGGAGCCGGGCTGCAGGGTGGACTGGGTGGCCCGGTTCCAGCCCAGATAGTTGTTCTTCTCTCCCACGCCGCCGGCCATGGCCACAATGTCGCCCGTGGCATTCTCAATGACCACAATGGCGGACTGGGGCTGCTGGGAGCTGTTGGTGGTGGGAATTTTATCCAAATCCTGGTACACATTATCCACCAGCTTCTGCACATCCGTGTCGATGGTGGTATAGATGTGGTAGCCGCCGGTTTTGATCATCTGCATACACACATCATAGGTGTAGCCATACTTCTCCATGAGGTCGTAGCACACGTCCCGGATGACCGTGTCCTCAAAGTAGGTGTAGCCCTCCTCGGTTTCCAGGGGCGGAATGTCCACAATGGCGCCGCAGTTGGGGCATTGGTAGTAATCTCCATCCTCCGTGATGTGGTCGAAGGTGGAGCGGGAGCCCACCAGGGCGCAGTTGGGGCAGGTGTAAAGCTCCCCCTTCTGATAGACGCTGGTGAAGACCATCTTCTGATCCACCGCCTCCTCATATTCCTCATCGGTGAGGTAGCCCTGCTTGTTCATCTCGTCCAGAACCGTCAGCTGCCGCTCCCGGTTCCGCTCCATGCTGATATAGGGGTCATAGAGGGAGGGGTTGTTGGTGATGCTGATGATGCTGGCGCACTCCGCCGCCGTCAGGTCGGTGACGTCCTTGCCAAAGTAGGTCCGGGCGGCAGTCTGGACGCCATAGCAGTTCTCTCCCAGGTAGATGGTGTTGAGATACCACTCGAGAATATCGCGCTTGTCGTAGTTCTGCTCGAACTTCAGCGCACGGAAAATCTCGATGAGCTTGCGGCGGACGGTGACCTCGTCCTGTTCGGTGAGATTCTTGATGAGCTGCTGGGTGATGGTGGAGCCGCCGAAGGAGCTCCGGTCGCCCAGGAACATGTTCGCGCAGGCGCGGGTGGTCCGCAGCCAATCGACGCCCTTGTGGTCGAAGAAGCGCTTGTCCTCAATGGCCACGCAGGCGAAGATCAGGTCGCTGGGGATCTCCTCGTACCTGGCCCAGATGCGGTTCTCGCTGCCGTAAAGCCGCTGAAGCTCGACGGGCTCGCCGCCCTCATCCAGATAGTAGACCACCGAGGTCTGATCCAGCGAAAAACCGTCGATATTCAGCTCTGCCTGGGGCAGAATATAGTTGTAGACATAGATTGCAAAAATGCAGAAAAAGACCAGCGCGCCCAAGAAGCAGACCAGCGCCACCGTCCCGATAATTTTCCCTGTCAACGCCAGCGCATGCCGGCCCCGTGTCTGTCCACCCAAGGCGGTCCCTCCTGTTGCGTCGGCCGCCGTGCGGCCTGTTCGATACCTCTAGTATTTGCAATTGATTATATCATACAATGTCAATGAATACCTGAACATTTTGTGACGAATCCGCCGGACGCATACAGGCAGAAACTGCCGGGCATGGCCGCGCCGCCCGGAGGCAGACTATGACCGGAGGGGATGGGATATGCATCCGCGCATTGTATTGACCGCGCTGGCCATGGCCCTGCTGCTGTGTCTGCCTGTGTCCGCCGCCCAATACTGGGTCGGCAGCCGCGGCGGGCGGATTGTCGCCTATCGGGTGAACGACCCGCAGCCCTGCTATGTCTCGGGACAGATCGTCCCGCACCTGCCGCGCGCTGACCGCCAGCGCCTGGCCCGCGGCCTGACCGTGGAGGGCGAGGCCGCGCTGCGCCGCCTGCTGGAGGACTA
>JALETK010000181.1 GCA_022781505.1 Clostridiales bacterium
TTTGTTGTATAGTACATATGTGGAATCTCCCATGATTGCGTTATTCATCCGCCAAGATGTAACACAATTATGCACGAGATTCCATTTTTTGTCACTACTATACGGGGAGCGGTATCACACAAGTTTTTTCATTGAACCAAAAACCTCATTGCTTGCGCAATGAGGTTTTTTGTGGAGCTGGAAACGTGACTTGAACACGCGACCTGCTGATTACGAATCAGCTGCTCTACCGACTGAGCTATTCCAGCATATGGAGTTTTCGTGGGCACGGTACTCATTATACTAAAAACCCCCGGTCTTGTCAATCGGAAAGTTTTATTTTTCTCGCCCCGCCCGGGGCGGGGGCGGTTGACAAGAACCGGTAAAAATGGTACTATTGTTCCGTTAAAATGGATAGAATCGGGTGGAGAACCGAAATTTTGGCCCGCCCGTTTAGGAGGTCTTTCCCATGTGCGAAAAATGCAAGGATAAGTTCTATATTACAACTCCCATTTATTACCCCTCTGATAAGCTCCACATCGGCCACACCTATTGCACCGTGGCCACGGACGCCATGGCCCGGTACAAGCGGCTCCAGGGCTACGATGTGATGTTCCTCACCGGCACCGACGAGCACGGTCAGAAGATCGAGACCAAGGCCAGGGAGGCCGGCGTCACCCCCAAGCAGTTTGTGGACAATATTGTGGAGGGGTCCCGGGGTGTCAAGGATCTGTGGAAGCTCATGAACATCTCCTATGACCGGTTCATCCGCACCACGGACGATTATCATGTGGCCGCCATTCAGAAGATTTTCAAGAAGATGTACGAGAATGGGGACATCTACAAGGGCACCTATGAGGGCATGTACTGCACCCCCTGTGAGTCCTTCTGGACCCCCAGCCAGCTGGTGGACGGCAAGTGCCCCGACTGCGGCCGGGAGGTGCAGCCCGCCCAGGAGGAGGCCTACTTCTTCCGCCTGTCCAAGTACGCAGGAAGGGTTCGGGATCTGCTGGTGAACACCGATTTCCTGGAGCCCCGGAGCCGGGTCAACGAGATGGTGAACAATTTCATCGACCCCGGCCTGGAGGATCTGTGCGTCTCCCGCACCAGCTTCACCTGGGGCATCCCTGTGGACTTTGACCCGGGCCATGTGGTGTATGTGTGGGTGGACGCCCTGTTCAACTATGTCACCGCCCTGGGCTTCCTCAATGACAAGTATGAGGACTACGAGAAGTTCTGGCCGGCGGATGTGCACTTTGTGGGCAAGGAGATCGTCCGGTTCCACTCCATCATCTGGCCCGCCATGCTCATGAGCATGGGTATGCCCCTGCCCAAGAAGGTCTTCGGCCACGGCTGGCTCAACTTCAACGGCGAGAAGATGAGCAAGTCCCGGGGCAACGTGGTGGACCCCTATGTTCTGGCGGAGCGGTTCGGCGTGGATGCCCTGCGGTTCTTCCTGCTGCGGACCTTCCCCTTCGGCTCCGACGGCAATTTCTCCAATGAGCTGCTGATTTCCTCCATCAACACCGACCTGGCCAACGACCTGGGCAACCTGGTCTCCCGGACGGTGGCCATGGTGCAGAAGTACTTCGGCGGCAAGCTCCCCCTGGAGCAGGAGGCCCGGGAGGAGAAGGACGGGGAGCTCCTGGCTCTCAGCTCCGGCCTGCGGAACCGGTATGAGGAGCAGATGGAGAAGTACGCCTTCCAGAACGCCCTTTCCGAGGTGTTCAAGGTCATTGGCCGGGCCAACAAGTATATTGACGAGAACGAGCCCTGGAAGCTGGCCAAGAGCGAGGGGGAAAAGCCCCGTCTGGCCCGGGTGCTTTACAACCTCCTGGAGACCGTCCGCATCTGCGGCGGCCTGCTCCGGCCCTTTATGCCCGCCACCACCGACGAGATCATGAAGCGCCTGGGCGGCGCGGTCAGCGACTGGGATTCCCTGGGAACCTGGGGCCTCCTGGCCCAGGACACCGCCGTGGAGGGCGGCCCCGCCCTGTTCCCCCGGATTGACCTGGAGAAGGAGCTCCGGGAGCTGGAGACCCTCACGGCCCCGCCCGCCCCGGAGGCCGACCCCCTGCCGGAGCCGCTGCCGGAGATCACCTTCGATGTGTTTGAGAAGGTGGAGATGACCGTGGTGAAGGTGCTGGCCTGTGAGAAGGTGAAAAAGAGCGAGAAGCTCCTGAAGTTCACCCTGGACGACGGCACAGGCACCCCCCGGCAGATTCTCTCCGGCATTGCCAAGTACTATCAGCCCGAGGAGCTGGTGGGCAAGACCCTGGTGGCCGTCACCAACCTGGCCCCCCGGAAGATGATGGGCCAGATGAGCTGCGGCATGCTCCTGTCCGCCGAGCGGGGAGACAAGCT